>JAUZOD010000159.1 GCA_030706635.1 Bacteroidota bacterium | reverse complement strand
CCGCTGAAGCCACCCAGGATGCCTTGTTTGATGGTACCCATTTTTTTGAAATTTTAGTTTTTATAAAATCGGATTACTGTGTAAATGAAAGGTTTATGCATGCTCCGTACCGGGGATCCGGGTATATATCTAAGCCGGATCAGATCCGTCCTGCACGGACCGGAAACATTTCATTGACCACCCAAAGATGGGGTCAGCAAAAAATGATTTTTCGGAGTTTCATCGGAGTGCTAAAAAATATTTTTCCAAAAAATGAAGGATTTTTCTGTTTTTAGCCGGCCTCTTCTTTCTGATGCCGGCCAGGGTCTTTCCAGGGACCCCCTAGGGCGTTTTCAGGGGCGCAGTAAGGCATCTCCCCTGTACCGTTCCAACAAGGTCCCTATAAATACCCTGTCCGGACCCTATCCGGGCCCTTTTCCAAAACCGGCGAATTTTCAAAAAAAAACCAGGATTTATTTTTTAGCACTCCGATGAAACTCCGAAAAACCGGGTTTTGACAGGCCCATCTTTGCAGCAGAGTTAGCCATAGGTTGGTTTTTAATGGTCCTCCTGTGAAAACCCTCCCGGTTTAAACGGGAGAGAAAATCCAGGCCTGTAAGTCTGGTAGTCCCTTCTCCTGGTCACTCACAGGAGAGGGACTTTTTAGCAGGATCCTTTTAAAAATGTTTATATGGAGCTGGAGCTTGTCAGGACATATTATACTGAGGGAACAAATGGAAGAATCTTTCTAAGGCGCCCCGGAACCGCGGCCGGAGAGGTTGACGACCGTTTGATGATGTACAGCATCGAACTACCCTGGAAAGACAACCGTGCAGGGGTTTCCTGCATACCTGAAGGAAGATATGAACTGGCAAAAAGATGGAGCCTGAAATTTCGCCGGCATTTGCAGGTGATGGATGTTGCGCAGAGAAAGTATATACTCATTCATCCCGCAAATGATGCACTGCACGAACTGAAGGGTTGCATCGCTCCTGTTTGTTTTATCACCGGTGCTGGAAAAGGTATCCATTCCAGGGTGGCGCTGGATACGCTGACCAGCCTGGTTTACGGCGCCTTTGACCGGCACGATCAGGTATTCATAAATATTAAATCAAAACCTTATGAATTTGATTGAAAGGGCCGTGTCGCCCACGCCCACGTTCTTTCAGAAGCTGAGAAATATCGGGTTGGCCCTGGCGGCCGTTAGCGCAGCCATCATCGCCTCTCCCGTTGTTCTGCCGACGATCGTTGTGACGATCGCAGGATATCTCGCCGTTGCAGGAACTGTGCTGGGTGCAGTGAGCCAGATTACGATTCCGGAAGAGAACTAACATCCCTTAAGATGTTGTTCGCCCCCCGTTTAACAACGGGGGTTTTTTTGTGCCTGCTTGTTTCGTATTTGCTTAAGCGGGATCGACATAGTCCCGCCTGAGTATGCGGCGATATTCATCCCACGCGCTATCGTCGCTGATGAATGGTTGAAGTATCAATATGGATTGGGCAAGCCTGTTACAGCGCTCCCGGTTTCCCGGGATACGCAATTGTTGTGTTTCTATCCTGTAGATAAAGTCGGAAATGTCTGATATGCCGGGATTCATAAATTTTACCATAATAAAAATGGCGATGGCCAGCAGTTCATACTGTTCCTCTGTAAATTCGCTTTCAAACGATTTGCACTCTTTGCGAATCACGTCAAAAATTATGTCTATTATTTTCATTCCCTGTAATACTTCCGGATCGTGCAGTTTGCCTGTGTTTAAGACTTCCATGGTTGATATTTTTATAACACGGTGATGATTTTTTTATTCAGCAAAATCAAAGCGCCCTGTTTTCTCAATGCCTTAATCACTTCCGGGATCTCCGCCGTACGGGGCAGGTTGATATGATAGTTATTGCCGGTGTCTGTGCTTTTGTATTCAACATCCACGTTATACCAGCGGCCGATCTCGTCCAGGATGGTTTTTAAAGAAGCATCCTGGTAAAAGATCATTCCGTTCTTCCAGGCGGCGGATTGCGCATCGCGCGCCAGCTTCAGCGGGTCAGAAGGATAGGCGTGGATGTTGAAGGAGCCGGTGTCGGTGATGAGGGTTGAGGGTTGATGGTTGATGGTTGATGGTATTTCGATTATGACATGATGCTTTGTGTTTGGAATTTCGAAATATGCCTCACCGGTCATCTTGATCCGGATGGTATCGGTGCCGAGATTGGCGGGAATCCAGATATTGGTGGACGCGTTGATCCATATCCTGGCGATGCCCGGAAGATTCAGTATAAATGCATTACCCCGGTAGGTGAGCAGTTCGAAGATTTTATCCATGTCGGCTTTCGGATGGTTTTTGGCGATATACTCCATCTGGCCGTTTTCGTGTTGCACCAGTTTAATTCCCGCCTTCCCGGTTTTAAAGCCACGGATAAAATCATGGTAAGCATCTGAAATCAGTTCGACCGAGCTTCCATCGGGAAGCACGAGCGAGCCCGCATAGGTGCCGGGATGGATTTTGTTTCTTTCATTGCTGTTGTGCAGACGGACTACACCCAGCACGAGGATCAGCACTGCGGCGACGCGCAGGAGGGGATGCATGCGGTGGACACGCTTTTTTGTTTCTTCTTTCTTTTTCTCCCAGGGATGCGGATAT
>JAUZOD010000158.1 GCA_030706635.1 Bacteroidota bacterium | reverse complement strand
TGGAAACCCTGCCCGACGGCGCATTTCTGAAACCCTGGGAGATGAATGCCGTGGAGAAAGAAATACAGAAAAAGATCCTGGATAATTATCAGGATCGTCACGTCATCATCGGGCGTTGCGCCCACCTGACAAAACCGGAAGAGATCCATTTGCAACAAGGCCGCGGACAATGCCAGGCCAGAAATTTATGCCAGCGCGGTTGCCCGTTCGGAGGCTACTTCAGCTCCAATTCCTCCACTTTACCCTGGGCTGCAAAAACAGGCCATCTCACGCTTCGTCCGGACTCAGTTGTTCATTCTGTTATTTATGATGATAAAAAGGGCAGGGCTGTCGGGGTGAGGGTAATTGACGCGCATACCAAAGAGGTATCTGAATATTTTGCCAGGATCATATTCATTAACGCATCCACACTGAACACCAATCTCATCTTACTGAATTCCACTTCTTCGCGTTTTCCGCGGGGCCTGGGCAATGAGCATGGGTTATTGGGAAAATACATTGCATTTCATAATTATCGCGGTACGCTGACCGCGGGTATGGTAGGTCATGAGGACGCGTATTATTATGGCCGCCGGCCCTGCGCGGTGATGATGCCGAATTTCCGTAATGTCCGTAAACAGGAAATGGATTTTCTCCGCGGCTATATGGTGTTTTACAGTGCTTCCCGTTCAGGATGGGGGCACGAGGTTGAGGGAGAACAGGTGGGCGCTTCTTTTAAAGAAGCCATCTCGGAGCCGGGGGGCTGGGACGTTAGTGTCATGATGCAGGGAGAAACCATTCCCAAGGCAGAGAACCATGTTTATTTAAGCAAGGATCAGAAAGACGACTGGGGCATGCCCTTATTATCCATTTCGGTGGGGTATGATGAGAATGATGAGAAATCACTGAAAGATTTCCTGGAACAGGGAACTGAAATGATGCAAAAAGCCGGATGTAAAAACATCCGGGTACGGGACAGTAAACAATCTCCCGGCCTGGATATTCACGAAATGGGCGGTGTGCGGATGGGAACTGATCCCCGGACTTCTCTCCTGAATAAATGGAATCAGTTGCATGCCTGTCCCAATGTTTTTGTAACGGATGGAGCCTGTATGACGTCGACCAGCACGCAAAACCCTTCCCTTACTTTTATGGCCCTGACGGCCCGGGCCGCGCATCATGCTGTGAGTGAAATGAAAAGGGGAATGCTTTGAGGTTGCGTTCCGCTTCCGGTGATTATTTTATAATTCGGCCGGGCAGAGGAATTTCTCCAAATACGCTTTTAACGCGGTCTCATCACCTGGCCCCGCAATAATGCCGATATGCCCGTCAGGCCTGATCACGGTTAGAGCCTTCGCGTCGCCAAAACTTTAACCACCTGCGGTTCCTTAATCAAAAAAGCTTTTGCCGCTCCGCTGAATATAATACTCCCCATTTTCGATACCAAAAGGCTGTGTTGTTAAGTTAAGATTTGCTGTCAAAAATCTTTTCATCAGGCTGTTTTTTTATTCGATGCAAGATGCCGGTCATTGGGTGTTTGTCTGGTCGTCTCCCTTTCTTTTCCATCCATGGCTATTGGTATACCCTCCGATTCAGGTCATAAGTACGTAAGCTGCACCCAGCACTATCAGACGAGCAACCCGGACGATCTGCAAAGCGAGCTCTGGCAGTACCATCCCATGAAATAAGAGGGTGTTTTAAACATGGGATTTTGAAAGTAAATTTGTAGAGACGACAGCAGATATGGATACTATTAAAGCCATGTGGCAGGAAGAAAAAAATACATTGAGACAGCGGATGCGAAAGTGGTAAAGAAGATGCACGCGATGCTGGAAATGGATGCGAACAGCAGCTGGTGGGAGAGCCTGCTGGATGAAATAAAGACAGATGTGGAAACGGCCCTGGCAGAATCCGAAAAAGGAGAAGTGACCCCGCATGCCGAAATACAAAAGCGGTATAAGCAATGGGTTGTAAAATAAACCGGACAACCAGGGCTTGGCTCACCTATAAGACCAATTTATTGTCATTCACAAACGCGTGGCCCTGATCTACAAACAGAAGCCGGCAAAGACTGAAATAGATTTATTGGCTTTTTGGAATACTTACCGCAATCCGGGTAAATTAAAAGTAAAATAAGTTCTTCGCTCCGCAAGGTGAATAAGGCGCGTTGATGACAATCCTTGTTTAACTTAGCGCCCTGCCATTTGATCTTATCATCATCAATAACCGTTAACTCTTTTAATACATTTTATGGCCGGAAAATCAGTACCCCTTCGAGTTCTCGTTGCAGGTTGCGGAAACATGGGCGCTTCGCATGCATGGTCTTATCATATCCTGGATGGCTTTGAAATCTGCGGACTGGTTTCAACGGGGAAAAGCAAGGAGGTTCTGAATGAAAAACTGGGGGGTGGTCATCCTTTGTTCAGCGATTTTGAAGATGCATTAAGATCCACAAAGCCGGATGCCGTTTGCATATCCACCTATCCGGATACGCATGAAAGTTTTGCCGTAAAGGCCTTGGAGAATGGATGCCATGTGTTCATCGAAAAGCCGGTCGCCTATTCTGTGGCTGGGGCGGAGCGTGTGTCCCGCGCGGCTAAGAAGGCCGTTAAAAAATTGCAGGTCGGGTATATTCTGCTGCATCATCCTTCATGGAACCG
>JAUZOD010000157.1 GCA_030706635.1 Bacteroidota bacterium | reverse complement strand
TTCTCGATCCGGTAATTCACCTGGCTTTCCCGTAAATTGTTGTACCAGGGTTCACCCCAATTCATAAAGGAATAAATATGCCAGTAATAATGAAAAGTACCCGCGCCACAGGTGAGCACGTAATGCTTTAGACTTTTATACCACAGATCAATAAATTTTGCCGCGCCGTAGCATCCCTGTCCCGTGGGCGATCCCCCGCCATAGCCATCAAAATCCATTAAGCCGATCCCGGTTTCATTACAAATTGCAGCCAGCCTTCTGGCATAATTATCCTGCAGATCAATGTCCGGATAAAAACCACTATAGTCGTTATTCACCAGTTTCTCAACAGCTGTTCCCGCAGGGTGTGATGAGATCTTTGTGCCGTATTGGCCTCTCACGCAGGCGAGAAGCCGCCAGGGCTGATCGCCGGAAACACTCCTGTAATTCAGCAGTTCCTTCCCGATTTTTGCCGTGTGTGTTTTATCTGCGTTGCGGAAGAAAGCGGGATCCTTAATATAAATGACATCGCCGGTGTCGGCAACTTCCCGGGACAAAACAGTGCTGCCCGCCGTACAGAGACTATCACTTGGAACGGGCGAAACATATAAATCATTTGCCCCCGTGAACATTGTGAGCGTATGCACACCCAGAGATATGCCGTCTTTTTCCGCCTTGCTTACGGTTTGCCGGGTGCTTTCCGCACCATTCGGAAACCTGTCGGTTTTAAGTCCGAAATGACCCCATGTCTGAAATACATCCCCGAGATGTATCAGTTTGAACCCGCAATCCTTTGCATAGGCCATGCCTTTATCCGGATCTTTCCCCTCATACAACAGGTATGCTTCTCCGGGTATTGCTGATCTCTTGATCCATTTACCGTCAAGCATTGGATGCGGCAGGCCCTCCCCCAGCTCTATTTTTTCGATCACGTCCAGCGTTTTCAGCGCAGGACAACCAAACAGGGCGATGGCGCTTCCGATGAAATCCACTTTGATGGGCGCAACATATTGAACATTATCCCCATGCCCCAACAGCTGCGGTATCCTGCGGTCTCTCGAAAAAAGCTGCAACTGGCTTCCAAAGGGCTTTTTAACTGCTGCGCTGCCACGATATAATCTTACGTACGCCGGCATATCACCATTCACATTCACGTTCACGGGCGCTGGCTGGCCAATTTTAGCTTTCAGCGAATCCGGGATTTCCTGTCCGGGAAGCGGGTCAATAAAAGAACCTCCTCCGGCATCGTCACCGTCGTCGGGAATGCCTTCGATGGTATTGATATTTAAAGCCTGAAGCCCGATGGCAAAACTGCTATCTTTCACCACGCAAATTGTTTCGCCGATGGACTGACTAATGCTGGTCGGATAAGGTCCCCATACGACGGCCTGAACGCCGTTTCGGGGCTTCAGCGATAACAATTCCATCCGGATATAATCGCCCTTGCTGTTTACGCGGATCATCGCGCGGCTGCCATTGGCATATTCCAGAGCGATCTCATGAGCGCCCGGATCATATTCCGCTTTAACAGGATCAATATAGGCAGAGTCTTTAAAGAGGGATAGCAAGGGGGCAGCATGACCACGAGGAAGATAATCGGTACCGGTTTTCTTATCGCTCAGACTGCAGATATTTCCCTTATTGTCGATACCGACACGGATATAGTTTGATTCTATATTAAATTTTACATCTTCGAAGGAGAACAAAAAGCCTAATGAAAGGACAAGCAATAAACTTTTGACGGTCTTAGCATATAAGCTCCTGTTCATGAAAATGATTTGAATAGATTGTCAGGGATGATGCAGACGCTGCATCATCCCTGACAATCATGTATAGAAATTGAGTTTGAAAAAAGACTGACCGGTTAGCCCGTCAGATCATGCAATATATTCTATTGCAGCGGATCAAAATCGCCACCCCAATTGTTGTTTTGTTTAAATTTAGGGTTTCTGTCCAGTACTGCTTTGGGAATTCCATAAATGTAATACTGATCCAGAACGGTAATATTCTGTTTTTCCGTGTTAATGACGGTGGAGGTGAATTTAGTCCAAACCGTGTTGATATCATCCAGCGGATTAACATCCGATTGACCAGGTTTCAGCAGAATGGCCAATCCATGCCGCTGCTGGAGATTGTTTAAGATATCAAATCTTTTCCAACGTCTCAAATCATCCCAACGTTTACCCTCAAACGCAAATTCAACAAAACGTTCATTGATGTAGGCCGCGCGAATCCCGGCCTGGGTAGTAGCAGTGATACCGTAATTATTACCAGCCCCGGGCAAAATGCCTGCTCTCTGCCTGATGGCATACAAAACATTCAGCGCTTCCGACGTGTTACCGATCTCGTTCGCCGCCTCTCCGTAATTCATCAACACCTCGGCATAGCGAATCTCCGGCCAGTCAATCGCTGCGTTATAAACCTCTCCTGCCGTTATGGTTTTATCTACGGCCTTCATCCGGTAAAAGCTGGAATTTGACCACAGGGGATCCGAGGTTATGTTATTGTGATTGCCTTCCAACCCGGTTGCCCCGTCATAGTTGGTGATGCTTTCAAAATAGGTCCACAGATAGGTATTCGCGGCCTTCATGCCGGCAAGATATTGGATGGGATCTCCGTTATAATAAATATTAGCGTAAAACCTGTCATCCCGGTTTTTAAACAGCGTGTCGTAGGACATGGTATTGGGATCCCAGGCACTGCCGTCTTTTCTGGGAAAGGCATTCACCAAATCCAGAGAAGGCCGGTCGTATCCGACATCATCCTTGGACCAGTTCAGGGGCATCA
>JAUZOD010000156.1 GCA_030706635.1 Bacteroidota bacterium | reverse complement strand
TAACATGAGAATATGGGCAGATGCAAATCACAAGGTTTTTCACATCGAAATAAACTCCCCGGGTGAAATCGCCGTCACAGCGCAATCGGATTTATGGAAACGCATTGATCATACCTTATTCAATGAAACGAAGTACTACACTGCTTTAGGTGGCTGGCAGCCAGATGCAGAGCCGACCCAGGATGTGCGGATGGAAACGGAACGTGAAATTCTATGGTATTTTCCGGTGGGCGACAGGAGCATCTATGCGGATGATCTGAAGTACTACAATGTGGGACAGATGTCTTCTAAATTTCCAGATCCCTTCCGCTTTAATACATTCGGCAATTTGCTGGAATGCCCACAGCTTTCTCTGACCGGCGGCATTCTCGCAGGCAAAGGTAGAACCTTTGACATCCGCATTCATGCTCTGGCGATGCAAACACCGGAGCCGTCTCAGTGGATCAGGACTATAGAACAGCAGGCCGCGCGCCCCATAAACGTGAAGAAGGACTGGAATGAACACTGCCGTTGGTGGGTGAACTTCTGGAAACGGAGCTGGATCATTGCCACAGACAATACACTGCCGGAAGAGGCGCGCGAAAACCTAAATGGAGAAGCTTCTGTTTCCGGCAGCCGGGAAGAAAAAGACGGGGCTGCGCTGACAGCGCAGAGTTATAATGTTTTTCGCTTCCTGATGGGATGCCAGAGCCGGGGCCGTGTTCAGACTAAGTTTAACGGAGGCCTCTTCACCCAGCAATTGAGGCTGAAAAAACAGGACAAAGCAATGCGTTCGGGCATGCTGCGACAAGCGGATAGTTCCTGGCTCACCAACGAGGATGATCGGTTATGGGGCCGACGCTTCACCTATCAGAACCAACGGCTGCTTTACTGGCCGCTCCTGGCGAGTGGTGATTTTGATCTGATGAAACCTTTTTTTGGCTACTATTCTGATCTCCTGAAAATGCGAAAAGCCATCACCAAAGCATGGTTCGGACACGATGGTGCCTATTACCGTGAAAATATCGAACCCACAGGGGCGGAGCGGGACTGCGGCAAGGATGGTCGTCCTCCCAGGACTAAAATCGGTGAAGAATACGAAGGATGGTATCACGATTACTACTTTACCTGCGGCCTCGAGACGCTTGCGATGATGATCGACAACGTCAATTATAGTGGTGACATCCTATTTCGCGACAGCATATTGCTTCCCTTTGCGCGTGAAATACTTTTGTTCTTCGACAAGCACTATTCGCGTGGGAAGGACGGAAAAATTCGTCTCGATCCTGCCCAGGTTCTTGAAACCTGGTGGACTGCAATCAACCCCGCCCCGGATGTGGCCGGATTGCGGTTTTGTATGGACGAATTGCTGACCATGAAGGTCGGCACTGCTGAAGATCAAACCCGCTGGCGCAAGTTTCGTGCTGAGATTCCGGAGCTGTCCATGCAAACAATCGATGGCCGTCAAGCCATTGCTCCCGGGGAGAAATGGGAGAAAAAACGGAATGCCGAGAATGGAGAGCTCTACCCGGTATTTCCTTTCCGTTGTTTTGGTCTCGGTCTGGGGACGGGTGACATTGTGACCTGGACAATGAAGCATCGCACCAATAAGGACGCCTTCGGCGATGGGTGCTGGACCCAGGATCAAATCGACTGGGCCTATGCCGGCAATGCAGATGAAGCCGCCCATGGATTGGTACGGCGTGCCCGCATCGCCTCGACCATGGTCCGCTTCCCGTTATTTGGGCGCGAGGGACCGGATTCCTGCCCCGATTTCGATCAATTCGGATCAGGCGCCATTGCATTACAACGGATGCTGTTACAGGATGCATCTGGCAAGATACTATTGTTGCCTGCCTGGCCTAAAAACTGGAATGTAAAATTCAAACTTCACGCCATGCAAAACACAACAGTGCAGGGAGAAGTAAAGGATGGCAAAATAATTCACCTCAGCGTCACACCCGAATCCCGCCGTAAGGATTTGAGTTTTGCAGAGGGATGGAGCTTCACAGAATAAAAATTAATTGTATGAAACAACAGATATACCGGACTGTACGAACAATTCAGGAAGATGGAAAATTAATTTATTAAATAAGTTATATGCAGTTACCGTTGAAAGGAGTTACTATTTTAGAATTTAGTCAGTATTTATCCGGGCCGTGTGCCGGATTGCGATTAGCTGATCTGGGTGCGCGTGTAATAAAAATTGAACGGCCGGAGGGCGGAGATTCCGGACGCCGGTTAGCAATCAAGAATTTATGGGTTGATGAAAGTTCACTGGTGTTTCATACCATCAACAGGAATAAGGAAAGTTTTGCTGCTGATTTGAAAAACGCGGATGACCTTGTATTTGTAAAGCAATTAATTGCAGGTGCCGACGTGATGATGCATAATTTCAGACAAGGCGTAATGGAAGGCCTTGGATTAGATTATCAAAGCGTGAAAACGATCAATCCTGCTATCATATACACAGAAATATCCGGGTATGGGAAAAAGGGGCCATGGAATCGTAAGCCTGGCCAGGACTTGCTTACACAAGCCATTTCGGGGCTGACCTATGCTACGGGGAACAGAGATGATCACCCGATACCTTTTGGCCTGGCTATTGGCGATTATTTGTGTGGCAATCAATCAGTACAGGCCATTCTTGCTGCACTCATTCGCCGGCATAAAACAGGCCAGGGCGCTCTTTTGGAATTAAGTTTATTGGAATCTCTTATAGATTTTCAATTTGAATTTTTCACTACCTATTTTCAAACTAACCAACAACATGAACGATCTGCAATTAACGGCGGGCACCCTTTATTGAGTGCACCTTACGGAATTTATCAAACATCGGATGGCTATATAGCAAT
>JAUZOD010000155.1 GCA_030706635.1 Bacteroidota bacterium | reverse complement strand
CGCTCAGGGCTTCATACGGTATGCCACTGGGTTTAATGGCGAACACGCCGGACGCGCGGTCGGCAACGCTCACGTTTCCGAAAGTAAAGATCACCAATCCGAGTTCAGGCAGCCGTCTGTTCGCATCAAAAGCTTCTTCCCGGATGGTTTGATAATTGCTCATGCAGACTGGATAGAGAGATTTTCAATGCTGTTCCCGAGTTTTAAATAGGCTGTATATCTTTTCTCATAAACGGATGCTCTGGATTGATCCGGAGTATAGGTTGTGTCGAAACCCGGGCCCATCGCCTTCATGGCGTCTTCCACCTGGGGATAAATGCCGACTGCCGTTGCCGCAAACATGGCGGCGCCCAGGGCGCAGGTTTGTTCTGAACGATGAATGCGGATGGGCATGCGAATGATGTCTGCCATCATCTGCATGATATAGGGTGATTTCCTCGCAACACCCCCGAGGCCAATCAAACCCTTCACGGGTATGCCCTGGCTGATAAATCTTTCCACGATGGCACGGGCGCCGAAGCAGGTGGATTCTGCAACGGCCCGGAAGATTTCGGGTGCGCCGCTGGCCAGATTGAGTTGACTTATCGTGCCCTTGAGCTCCTGGTTGGCGTCCGGCGTGCGACGGCCATTGAACCAGTCAATAGCAATCTCTGATTCTTCCGTTACCGGAAGTTGCGCGGCCTGGCGGTTCAATTCCGGCAGGATTCCCAGATGCGTTTCTTCAATGAGTGCAGCCAGGTCCCGGTTATTCGTTTCTTTTGCTTTTGCAGATGTCAGCAGGAGTGGCCAGGCGACCAGATTTTTAAACCAGGCATAGGCATCACCAAAAGCGGATTGTCCGGCTTCCATGCCAATCATACCCGGAATCACGGATCCGTTGACCTGTCCGCAAATCCCTTTCACCAGCTTGCCCTGCATGTCTGCAGCCGGCGCCACCAGCATATCGCAGGTAGAAGTGCCCATGACCTTGCTGAGGTAATAAGGTTCAATTTGGCCGCCGACCGCGCCCATGTGCGCGTCAAAGGCACCTACGGCTACGACTACATTTTCTGAAAGACCCAGTTGATTTGCCCAGTATCCGCTGAGTGTGCCTGCTGGCTGATCCGAAGTGAATGTGTGAACGGGTAATCGTCCGGCCTGACTCTGCAAGAGGGGGTCGAGGGAAGTAAAGAATTCATCCGGGGGAAAACCGCCGAAGGTTTCCGACCATAATGCTTTGTGGCCGGCGCTGCAAACCCCGCGTTTCATTTGCTGTGTATCGGTGCCGCCGGTCAGCAGAAAAGGTATCCAGTCGCAGTGCTCCACCCAGGTGTAACAGGCTTTCCGTACGGCATCGTCTTCCCGGAACACGTGCAAACATTTTGACCAGAACCATTCTGAAGAATAGATCCCGCCGACAAACTGTAAATAATCGGTTGTAAAATTTTTGGCATGACGGTTTATTTCTGCAGCTTCTTTAACGGAAGTATGGTCTTTCCACAGCACAAACATGGCGTTTGGGTTCTCGGCAAATCCGGGCAGCAGGGACAGGGGAGTTCCGCTTTTATCTACCGCCACCGGGGATGATCCGGTGGTATCCACGCCGATGGCCCGGATCCGGGCTGTTGTATCAGGGCCCACCTTGCTTATGCAATCCCGGACCGTGTACTCCAGCCCTTCCAGGTAATCTTTGGGGTGCTGGCGGAACTGATTGATGGAGGGGTTGCAGTACTGGCCCCGCTTCCAGCGGGGGTAATAAAAAAGAGATGCGGCCATCTCTTCGCCGGAAGCGGCATTGACGATGATGGTACGGACGGAATCCGTTCCGAAATCCACCCCGATTACAAAGGCATTATCTTTCATCATGGCACCCTTCGTTGGAATTCATGTCAAATTAACACTTAATTATTCAGCTGGCAAAAAAAACGGCAGGCGGTATGCAGGTGGTTTTGCCTACAAAACGAATTTGTCCGGATTGGGAATGAAATTCATAAATGCCCGGAAACTGGCCTTGTATTTTTTCTTATTAAGTTTATAATAGAAAGCGCCCTTTTTAGAATTGGATTTATCTTTTTCCCGGAGTTTGATCAGGAGTTCGGTGGACAATACTTTCCGGCTGAAATTACGGTTGTCGAGCGCTGTTTCGTAAACGCCTTCGTACAGGTTTTGCAATTGGGGAATGGTGAATTTTTCAGGAAGCAATTCAAAGAGAATGGGATGCGAGGCGGCCTGGTAACGAAGTTCCTGCTGGGCCATTTTCAGCATGATATCATGATCGAAGATCAGCGGCGGCTTTTTGCGGATAAGGAACCATTCGGCATGATAGTCCTTGCTGATTTGTTTTTCGTATTGGTGAATGTCAATTAGCGCAGTGAAAGCCGTGGAAATGGTCCTTTCCACCGGATCGCGGCTGGGTTCACTAAAAGTGCGGAGCTGGTTCAGATACAATCCCTCGATACCGGTAAATTTTTTAAGGATCCGGATGGCGGCCTGTTCCAGGCTTTCGGACCGGGTGATGAAACCGCCAATGAGGCTCCATTTGTTTTTTTCCGGAACGATCACCCGTTTTACCAAGAGGACTTTAAGATTTTCTCCGTCGAATCCAAATATAATGCAGTCTACTGCAGCAAGAACATGTGTTTGCCCGGCATATTTACGCATAGAAGAAGACGGTAATTCCGCAGTGAATATAGGGATTCGAGGTCAAAAGTAAAAAGCCGAAAGTAAAAAGCATCCCCCATTGTCCATTGTCCATTTTCCATTGTCCATTGTATATTTGCAGCCATCATGACGAATAAAGACTTCCTGACCAATGAAACGGGTATCGGAAGCCAGTATAAAAACTGGTTTCTGGACTATGCTTCCTATGTGATCCTGGAAAGGGCTGT
>JAUZOD010000154.1 GCA_030706635.1 Bacteroidota bacterium | reverse complement strand
TAATTTTTCTTATTGTCGGGTTCAATAAAGTCAAATTCGGTGCTCACCACCTCCCAATCGCGCTGTGCCTGCTGGTCGAGCAATAATTTATAAAAAACAGCCTGGCGCCAGTAATCCCCGCCATTAGGGTCTTTCTCAGAAGGCCGGTTCAGTTTTTTCTTTCCGTTTTCCGGATTGCCCGTTTTGTAATCCACCACATTCACCCGTTTGCCGTCAAACTCCAGTTTATCCAGTTTGCCTTTCAGCGGAACACCCTGGATGGCCACATTGCGAATGGTTCTTTCGATGCTGACAATCTTATTCCAGGAATGAACATATTTATTATAATACTCCGGCAAAACAATATGGCCATATTCCATCCGGCGGGCGAATTGCTCTGAAGTAAAGCTCTCACGGTGGCGGTTCATATACCATTCGAACGACGTTAAGAAAAAAGGGATACCCGCAAACTGATCGTTTTTTTCCTGCATATTCCGGAAAAGCTGCTCCAGCGCATAGTGGACGGCAGAACCGAATTCCGTGTTCTCGTTTTTGGGAGAGGGGATGCGGAGCAGATTCTTATAATAGAATTCCAGCGGGCATTTCAGGAAGTTATTTAGCGCGGTTACATTCATCTGGAAATTCTCCAGCATCCGGTTTACAAAATCCGGTTCGGTTCGTTCAATTTCCGGACTGTGTTCGCCCTGCAGCAGCAGGATCTGAAAATCGGACATGGTTTGTTTTGATAAAACCGGCTTTTCCGTATCCAGATCAAATCCGGTCCTCAGCTCTTCAATAAAAACGGAGGGCTCGGCATCTTTGCCATCATTACGAAAGCGACTGTAAGAAATAAAAAGATGGGTTTCTGCCCGCGTCAGGGCCACGTAAAATAGTCGTCTCAGCTCTTCATTGTCCTCCTCGTTATCATGTGAAATGAACAGGGTTTGCGGAAAATGAAAAGCGCCCGAAGGTTTTTTCTTTTTCTCCCAGTAATGGGCATTGCTGCCGGCAATAAAGACGTATTCAAATTCAAGGCCTTTGGATCCATGGGCGGTGAGGAGGTTGACAGAATCCGCGCGGCCACTCACTGCGATCAGCGGCAGGGGAATGGCTTCTTTATCCATCACCCCGAGATGGGTTACGAGTTCCTTCAGGTTCATAGACGGATTTCTTCGCGTTTCCTCTTTAATGAAATCGAAAAATGCCGTGAGGATCTGCAGCATTTCCTGCTTGTCGGGACTGCCCATGATTTCCTCCAGCATGCCGGTTTCCCGGAAAATGCATTCAAACAGAGACTGAAGGGTGGTATTGGACACCTTGCTGATCAGGGATTCCAGGATGCGGCCTGCAGCCACCAGCCTTTCATTCAGGGGTTGCGAAAAAAGATCCCGCTGGGGTTGACTGCTTTTATCGTTCAACCATTTCCGTAAGGAAGTTTTTTGGGCCGTATATTGTTTTTGTGCCACTTCTGAAGTGAGGTTGGCAATTTCGATGGCCGGAATATGAAACCAGTCGGCGTGCAGGATTTCAAAAAGCATTTCATCCCCGCTGAAAGGGATCTCATGCTCGGTGGCCAGATAGGAGATGATCAGTAGAAGCTTTTTAATGAGCGGGTCCTTGAGCAGGTTAACACTTCGCTTGCTGTAAACCGGGAGGTTTTTCAGTTTGAAGAACCTGAGCAATTCTTCTCCGTATTTGTTTTCTTTGTAGATAATGCCCAGTTTGCCGGGAGAAACGCCTCCGGCAATCAATTCCTCAACCTGTGAAACGATGCCGATCATTTCGGCTCTTTCTGTTTCATATTCCCTGATCACGGGGAGGTCTGTCAGGTGCTGAATTTTATCATTGGAAGAAAGCAGGTCTTTGCTTAATCCCCCGATCTTATTCACCAGCCGCTCTGAATTCCGGCTGATGAGGGCTTTTGAAACATCAAGTATCGGCTGAGTGGACCGGTAGTTGTTTGTTAAAACAATGGTGAGCAGATCATTTTTATACCGGTCTGCAAAATGGAGCATATTATCCATGCTGGCACCCTGAAAACGATAGATGCTCTGATCATCATCACCTACCACAAACACATTGGGTTTTTCCCAGAAATTGATCAGCAATTCCACCAGCCTGTTCTGGGTTCCGCTGGTATCCTGGTATTCATCCACAAGGATATACAGGTATTTCTCCTGGTAGCGGCGCAACAGATGTTCGTTTTCCGAAAAAGCCCGGATCACCCAGTTGATCATATCGTCAAAATCGTAGCGATTTTGGGTATGCATCAACTGCTGGAACGGTTCAAATTCGCTGGCGGCAGCGCGCAATTTTTCCATGCGCTCTTTCTGTTCATTCAGCTTATTCTGATTCTTGTCGCCTTTCTTGTACCCGGGTCCGTTTTTTTTATAGAGGTATTCCTCGTCCTCCTCAATCGCCGTGAGGTATTCATCAATTTTTTCCGCGATGAAAGCGGGCGTCCAGGCTTCTTTTTTCATGGTGCTGAAAAGAGAGCGGAGATTCTTCACTTCATAATAAGCATCGCTCCGGAACCTTTTGAGCGGATGATTTTTCGGAAAACGATCGATCAGCAGCTTCAGATATTCAATTTGCTCCAGCTCGGAAACCGGGTCCAGGCTGGTTTTTTCGAAATAAGACAGGTTATCCTGGATGATGTCGTTGCAGAAACCATGAAAAGTGTAGATGTTTACCTTATAGGCATCCGGGCCGATAAAACTGAGCAGACGGCGGCGCATGGCGACGGCGCCCGCGTCTGTGTAAGTGAGACATAGTATATTTCCGGCATCTGTGTCTGTTTCCAATAGGATTTTTCCGATCCTGGCTCCCAGGATCTGGGTTTTCCCCGTACCGGGCCCTGCAACCACCATCACCGGACCATCCAGCCTGTCCACGGCCAGCTTCTGTTGGGGGTTGAG
>JAUZOD010000153.1 GCA_030706635.1 Bacteroidota bacterium | reverse complement strand
CATTCAATACATGAAAGGCCTGCAGAACAACGGCGTACTGGCTACTGCCAAACATTTCCCGGGACATGGTGATGTGTCCGTGGATTCGCATCTTGATCTCCCCGTCATAAATAAAAACCGTAGACAACTCGACACCCTTGAGTTATACCCTTTCAAAAAAATAATTGAAGCCGGTGTCGGCAGTGTGATGACCGGGCATTTATATGTACCTGCCATTGATTCCCGCGAACACCGTCCTTCTTCCATTTCCAAAAACACCGTCACGGACCTGCTGCGCAAACAAATGCATTTTACGGGGCTGAGTTTTACAGATGCCCTGGAGATGAAGGGGCTGACAAAATATTTTCCGGACGGGGATGCATCAGTCGAATCCCTGATCGCGGGTAATGACATGCTTTGTCTTCCGGGTGATATTGAACTTTGCATGGAAAAAATATTCAGGGCCATCAAAGAAAAAAAGCTCAAATGGAAGGACCTGAACGGACGGGTGAAAAAAGTGCTCACCGCCAAATACCAGTTGGGTTTGTGGAACTGGCATCCTGTTGATACGGTTCACCTGGTTGAAGACCTGAATAAAGACGTTCCCGAACTTTACCGGAATGTGGCCAAGCAGGCCATCACCCTGGTAAGAAGAACGGACCGCCCCTTCCCCGCCCCGACGGCTAAACGGGTTGCCTATATTGGCTTTGGCCTGACGAACGACAACGTTTTCAGCAAACGTATGCGGGATGATTTTCGGGCAAACGTTTATTATTTCGACTATGGCCTGGACAGCGTAAAAGCAGCGGCGGCTTTCGAATTGCTTCGGAACCGGTATGATATGATCGTGATCGGCCTGCACAATATCAACCGTTTTCCCGCGCATGATTTCGGAATCAGTGCGGCGGCGCTCCAGTTATTGAAAAGACTGGATCATCTGCCCGGATCAGTCAGTTTTGTTTTCGGTAATCCTTATGCCCTAAACTATGTTTGCGATGCATCCCTGTTGCTGGAATGTTATGACGACAATGAATATACCCAGGGCGTCGCGGCCGACTGGCTCAGTGGAAAATTTGTGGCCAAAGGGAAATTGCCGGTTTCGGTATGTGATGGTCTGAAAGCCGGCTTTGGCATCAGTTTTTCCCGCGGTGTACTTCCAGAAATGCCACCGGCTGCCATGGGACTCAATCCTGTCAAACTCTTAAGAATTGATTCAATCTGCAGACGCGCAATTGCCGGTCAGGCTACACCGGGATGTGTGGTTGTGGTGGCAAAGAACGGTCAGGTGGTATATGAAAAGGCTTTCGGTACGATGGAATATAATAAAGCAGAACCGGTATATCCCGAAACCATTTATGATCTCGCTTCCGTAACAAAAGTTTGCGCGACCACGATTTCCGTGATGAAATTATATGAAGAAGGAAAACTTGACCTGCATAAAACCCTGGGTGACTACCTGCCCTGGGTAAGGGGCACGGACAAGGATTCGCTGAGGATCTGGGACGTCATGCTGCACCAGGCGGGACTGAAAGACTATATCCCTTTCTATGCGGAAACGATTTTAAAAGACAAGGACGCCGAACCGGATCCCCTCATCTATGCTCCTGTTGCCGACAGCCTGCATTGTATCCGGGTGGCTGAAAACCTCTATATGTGCAGCAACTGGGAAGACACGATGTATAAACGAATCCTCGTGAGCCGGCTCGGACCACTGGGGAAATATGTGTACAGTGACAATGATTTTATTTTCATGGGTAAGATTGTGGAAGCCCTGAGCGGGCAGCCCCTGGATCAATATGTATATAATACTTTTTATCAGCCGATGGGACTGACGACTACAGGATTCAATCCCAGGTTTCGTTTTCCACTGAACCGGATTGCGCCAACGGAACAGGAAGTTGCCTGGCGCCGGCAATTGCTTCGGGGAGATGTGCATGATCCCGGTGCGGCGATGTTTGGCGGAGTGTCCGGTCATGCCGGATTATTCAGTGATGCCTATGATCTTGCGGTAATCATGCAAATGCTGATGAATGGCGGAACGATCGGCGGCCGTCAGTATCTGAAAAAACAAACCATTGATTATTTCACCGCCTATCACAGCGATATCAGCCGCCGTGGTCTCGGGTTTGATAAACCGGAAAAAGACAATTCCACGCGCAGGGAGCCTTATCCCTGTGCCGATGCATCTCCGCTGGCTTTCGGCCATACGGGATTTACCGGAACCTGTGTCTGGGCGGATCCCGCTAAGCAAATCGTTTTAATCTTTCTGTCAAACCGGGTTAATCCCAGCGAAAGTTCCCGGCTTTCCACTATGAATGTGCGCGGGAATATTATGGAGAGCATTTACCAGGCGATGCAGTAAGCTTTCAGCTTACTGCAAATTTGAAAATTTGGGAATTTGAAAATTTGGAAATTTAAATGCAAAGCTAACTTGCGGTGCAAAAACAACCGTCAACCCGCCTTCGCTATCGCTTCGGACGCTTGCGCCATAGCTTCAGCGTCGGCGCACGGGCAAGGCCGTCAACCGTCAACCATTCACGCCTTCTGCCTTAAGCCTGCCGCCTTCGGAGGTCTTTGACTTTGCGCCTCCAGCATATCCCGCATCTTCCTGATCAGTTCTGAACGGGTGAAGGGGATACCCATAATCTTGTTATAACCCACGGCATCAACGAAATACTGGTCGCGGATGATCCTGATCAGCTGGCCGTTATTGAGCTCGGGAATCAGTACTTCCTCGAAATTACCGATGATCTGCCAGAGATTTTTCGGGAACGGTCGTATATAACGGAGATGTGCATGCGAAACGGCAAGTCCTTCCCTCTGTAATTCAGCCACTGCAGTTTTGATTGAACCATAAGTGGAACCCCAACCCAGCACGAGCAGGTTTCCTTTTTCCGGGCCGCTGTCCAAACGCTGGTCGGGAATAAAATCAGCGATCCGGTCAACTTTTTCCTGCCGGGCCTTGACCATCAGTTCGTGGTTTTCCGGATCATAACTTACGTTACCGGT
>JAUZOD010000152.1 GCA_030706635.1 Bacteroidota bacterium | reverse complement strand
TCGCCTTCAGGATATAAATTGCTCAGGCAACCTCTATCCTTATAACGGATTTTGGTAAGGGCTTCCATGCCTTCCGGGAGGTTTTCGTATTTCATGAGATTGAGGCCGCTGATCATGAGGCTTTGCCCTGCGAGATCTCTTTCTTCTCCAAGCACTACGGTGTTGTTTTCAGGATGAATGGCTGTAACGTAAACGGGTTTTCCGAAGGTAATATCCAGTCCTTTCCGCTGGCCGACGGTATAAAAAGGATAACCCCGGTGTTTGCCAATGATATTGCCGTGAATATCCACAAAACTTCCTCCTTCCACAGCGGATTCCAACTCGGGCATTTTTTTCTTCAGGAAGCCGCGGTAATCATTGTCGGGTACAAAGCAGATCTCATAACTTTCGCTTTTTTGAGCAAGTTCCGGGTAACCGTAATCGTGCGCCATCTGCCGGATCTGGGTTTTCCGGTAATTGCCCAGGGGAAGCAGGGTGCGGCTCAGCAAATCCTGTTGTAATCCCCAGAGCACATAACTCTGATCCTTTAGTTCATCAATGCCCTTGCTGAGAAAATACCGGCCATTGGTATGCTGCTGAATATTGGCGTAATGACCAGTGGCGATAAAATCGCACTCCAATGCATCAGCCCGCTTCAAAAGGGCCCTCCATTTAATATGCGTATTGCACATCACGCAGGGATTGGGCGTTCGCCCGGCCAGATATTCCTCTACGAAATTATCTATTACGGCGGTGCCGAACTCATCCCGGATATCCAGTACAAAATGTGGGAAACCATGCTGGACGGCCGCCATACGGGCGTCGTTGAAACTGTCCAGATTACAACAACCAGTCTCTTTTTTGGAAGATCCCGAACTGGCATAGTCCCAGGTCTTCATGGTAATGCCGATCACTTCATAACCCTGATCATGAAGCATCAGGGCGGTGATGGTACTGTCAATACCCCCGCTCATCGCGACCAGAACTTTTCCTTTCCTGCTCATAGACGCAAAGATACTTATTCCCACAAAATAGTATTTTATCAGCTCTCTAAATCCTGTAAATTGCCTTATCAAACAATTTTAAGTGAGCAGCTAAATTTTAAGTTATGATCAAATTGCAAGTCATCGGAAATCTTGGAAAAGATTGTGTGACCAATCTCGTGAATGGTAAAAATGTAATCAATTTCAATGTGGCCCATACGGAGAAATTCCGCGATACCCAGGGGAATCAGAAAGAGAAAACGGTGTGGGTAGATTGTGCCTATTGGACGGATAAAACCGCTATTGCGCCCTATCTTAAAAAGGGGACACAGGTGTATGCGGAAGGAACTCCCGATTTACGCACCTACCAGAAGACAGATGGAACGCAGGGTGTTTCCTTAACCCTGCGTGTACAGAGTGTACAACTGCTCGGCAGCAGGAATACGAATGATAATGCTGGTTACGGAAATGATAACCTTAGCCAGGCTTCCTCCGGAAGTATGTCAGGCATTCCTTCGCCGGGAGAGATCTCTGCTCCGGTTGACGATCTTCCATTCTAAGCGTCCCGATACAAAAAATGCTCCCATTTATGAGGGCATTTTTTGTATTGTCCTATACCCGCCCTTTTCTGATTTTATTAAAACAACAATTATGAAAGGATCTTCGCCATCCCGCCGTCATTTTCTGCAGCAGGTGAGCGGCACCGCATTGGCACTCGCTGCGTCCCAATCTTCCCTTGCATTTGCGGATCAGTGGCAGAACCGGGTAGACAGCTATTCCAGAAAAATTTCTCCCAACGATAAGATCCGCATCGGCGTTATTGGTATCGGCATTCAGGGCAACAACGACCTGAACGCCGCACTGAAGGTTCCGGGTACCGAAGTGGTGGCTGCCTGTGATTTGTACCGGGGCCGTCTGGAGCGGGCAAGAGAGCTGCATGGCAAAGACCTTTTTGTTACCGCGGACTACCGGGAACTGCTCCTGCGCAAAGATGTTGACGCGGTGATCATCGCCACCAGCGATCATTGGCATTCCCGTATCACGATTGATGCACTGGAAAGGGGTAAGGCTGTTTATTGCGAAAAGCCCATGGTGCATAAGATCAGCCAGGGACCGGCCGTGCTGGAGGCCTGGAGAAAAAGCAAAAAAACTATGCAGGTGGGAAGCCAGCGGGTGAGCAGCATATCTACGATAAAAGCCCGCGAGGCTTTCCGCTCCGGCGCTATCGGCCAGCTATCCACCATCGAAGCCAATTTCGACCGCCAGAGCGCTTTGGGGGCCTGGGAGTACACGATGCCGACAGACGGTTCACCGGAAACGGTTGACTGGAAAAGATATATCCAGGGCATGCCGGACGAACCCTATGACCCGAAGAAATTCTTCTGGTGGCGGAATTACCAGGCTTTTGGCACCGGGGTGGCTGGTGACTTATTCATTCACCTTCTGTCTGGTATCCACGCCATCACCGACTCAAAGGGCCCTGAAAAAATCTACTCCTCAGCCCAGCTTGCTTACTGGAAAGATGGCCGGGATGTGCCCGACGTGATGGCCGGCGTGATGCAATATCCTGAGACCAAAGAGCATCCCGAATTTCAGTTAATGCTCCGGGTAAACTTCATCAGCGGGAACAATGAGTCCGGAGGGATGAAATTGATTGGCTCGGAAGGCGTACTGGAATGGAGCGACAATGGATTTACGATCCGGCACCATAAAATGTCAAAGGCGCCGGGAATCGGGGGTTGGGATGCATTGGCCACCTACCCGAAAGAAATGCAGGAAACCCTGATGACGCAATACAATCAAAAGTATAGTGCGGCGGAACAGCTTGATCAGACCGATCCCGATACCGTCTTTCAGGTCCCTGTAAATTATGACGATCACGTGGAGCATTTCGGACATTTTTTTGAAGGCGTGAGAAACGGCACTCCCGTAGTGGAAGATCCGGTATTCGGATTCCGGGCGGCCGCTCCCTGCCTTGCCGCCAATGAAAGCTATTTTCAAAATAAAATCATCCGCTGGGATCCGGTCAACATGAAGCTGATATCCTGATCATTTATATGGAAAAATTT
>JAUZOD010000151.1 GCA_030706635.1 Bacteroidota bacterium | reverse complement strand
TCATTATGATATTGATGAGGACCGGGCTTATCTCAGAATCCATTCTTTCCAAGCCACGCCAGTGCATACCCGGCTATTTCCTTCCATCCGTGGTCAACGATAAGCGAATGTCCGCGGCCTTCAAACAATTTGAACTCTGTAATCACCGATGAATTATATTTTTTGAGCGAGGCCCTGCCCAATACCGCAGGGGCAATATGATCTTTTTCGCCGCCGGTAATCAGCAGCGGTCCCCGGGTACTGTTTGCAGTATTTACTTTTGTTTCGGATCCGGCGATGCTGGCAAATGCAGCCTGAAAAAGCGGACGCCCCGGAGCCGGTATGGTCCACCGTTCGTAAAGTTCCCTGGCTTCCGCTTCGGGAACGGCATTGGCGAAACCATATCTGAACTGATCAAAACTGAGGGATACTGCTTTTTTAAGATTAAACGGATTACCCAGAACCGCCAGGGAAGCCTTCAGCGCTGAAAAGGGCAACTGCCACACGCCTTTCATCGGCGCCGGATCAATGGCTATACCGGCGGCAGCAATACCGCGGCCCAGGATCACCTGGGTTAGAAGACCGCCGAACGAATGTCCAATCACGATCGGGGGTTCAGCAAGTGATGCGATCAGTTTGGCGTAGCTGTCTGCAACTTCTGTAACACCTCTGTTGGCAATGGCCTGCGGATTGGCGCGGCATTCTGCAACGGTTGCTGAATCGCCTGGCCAGCCCGGGTTGAGTGTTTGATAGCCCCGTTCGTTAAAGAAATCCATCCAGGGTTGCCAGGAGCTGGCGTGTATCCATAGCCCGTGTATGAATACAATTGCTTTTTTTGCCATGACAGGTTGTTTTAAGTGGGATTTTTAAGGTGAACTAAGTTAATTTTATTTTCTTTAATAGGGGAAAATCTTTCACCGGTTATGGGAATAAACATTGCAGCGAACGCTTGTGTATTTTGTGTAAATTTATCCTTCATCTGAAGAAATAAACAAATGGCGGAACAAGAAATGATTTTCGTAAAAATGGCGCTGAATAACTGGAATGAACAGCTAACCAGGGCCGGCAAATTAATAGATTCTCTCAGCGATGCAGAACTGGAGCAGCATGTTGCCCCTGACCGGAACACCGGAAAATATTTATTGGGTCACCTTACGGCTGTTCACGATGGCTTGTTCCCCATGCTCGGTCTGGGCGGGAAACTATATCCCGAACTGGAACAGCCATTTATCGCAAACCCTGAGTCTGCCAAGTTACCCGGGCCAGATCTCCAGCAATTAAGAACCTGCTGGACTAAAGTAAATCAAACCCTTTCGGCCGGGTTCAACGCCATGACCCCGGAAGATTGGTTTGGCCGGCACAATTCCGTTTCAGCAGAAGATTTCAAAAAAGAACCCCACAGGAATAAGCTGAATGTTCTGCTCAGCAGAACAGCTCATTTGTCCTATCACCGGGGTCAGCTGATATTCCTGCAGAAAAAATAAGATTTTAAGGCAATGGTTTTACCATGATATCCTTAAAGTAAACAACGCTTTTGGGATCGTGTCCCTGCAGGGCGAAAGTGCCGCTGGAAATAATCCGGCCGGGATGGTTTTCCGGAGGAACGAAACCATCCGGCTGCGTCCAGTCGGTAACCACCCTATTGTTTAGTTTTACGACCACGTGCTTGCCCTGAACCAGAATGTCTTCGGTAAACCACTCGTTATCTTTAACGTAGACTTCTTTGGTGTCCTTAATATCATATAAACCGCCGGTCCTTTTCCAGTCGGAATGGGAATTATTCACCTGCACTTCAAATCCTTTGTCCGGAAAGCTTTTGTCCTGGTATGCTGTATGAAAATAGATCCCCGAATTGGAACCCGGCCTGGTCATCACCAGGGCCTTAAACTCAAAATTCTTAAAATTATGATTCATAACCGGACCCTCATAATATAAATGGGAAGTTGGGCCGGCAACCTTAATGGATCCATCTTCTACTGAAAATGTACCCGGCTTATCACTCGCTCTCCAGCCGTCAAGGGATTTACCGTCAAACAGGCTGATCCAGCCATGGCCCCCTTTTACTTTGTTCAAGCCTGAAAAAGACATTAAAATCAACACGGCGGCAAAAAATAAAATGTTTCTTTTCATATATTAATTTCTGATTAAACCATTGACTAAATATAGAATTAAATCCCAGGATCCCGCGTAAGCGGACCGGAAAATATTTCCGCCAATATAAATTTTTTTAGTTGGTTCTGGCTTCTTCCCTTCAGCATGAATATCTAACGGAACAAACTCATTTCCGGACTGCTTCATGCCGCAGTCCTGTTTATTTCGTTTATTTGTTATCCAATGGCATGGCATATGAACCGGATAATAAACTTTGTTTTTCTTTTTATATTGACCGGCATCGGCCAGATTTTGGCACAAAAAAAAATCAGTCTCGAGGCTCCAGATAAAAGAATTGTTTTCTCTTTCGATTTGGTCAATGGAAGCCCCGAATATTCGGTCCGGTTTAATAACCGGGCACTGATCGAACACAGCCCGCTCAGTCTTTCCTTCGAGCATAACGATGCGTGGGGTGTTAACCTCATGGCAGAACGCGCCGTTTTCACTAACGGAGAAGATAACTATACGCTTCCCGCCGGCAAAACCAGCCGGGTGCATGATATCTACAAAGAGGTAAGTATTCCGTTGCGTGAACGCAGCGGGAAAAAAAGACTGATCATTTTACGGGTGAGGGCATTTGACGACGGTCTTGCATTCCGATATGAATTTCCGGTGCAGGATAACTGGACTGCCTATACCCTGACCGACGAGAATACCTGTTTTAACCTGATGGATAACCCGACCGCGAGGGTTGCCTTCCTGGAAAATTTCACCACTTCCCACGAGCACCGGTATCATGTTTTGCCATTGAAGGATATTCAGAACGATACCCTGATGGATATGCCGGCCTTGTTTGAGTTTCCCCGGAAAACATACATGGCCATCACCGAGGCCAACCTGGTCAACTATGGAGGTATGTCCCTGATCAAACGCAGGGGCATGCTCCAGAGCCAGCTGAGCCCGCTGCCCGGTCAAAC
>JAUZOD010000150.1 GCA_030706635.1 Bacteroidota bacterium | reverse complement strand
TGGATCTGGCCCAGGGCATTTCGCCGGATATCACCATTGATGCCCTGTATGCTTTCACAGACTGTGAAATCAGCATTTCGCCCAATGCCTGCGTGATCAATAAACAAAGACCTGAATTTCCTGCCGTAAGTGACCTCTTAAAAGTATCCGTTGACGATACCAAGGACTTGCTGAAGCGGGAACTTGAGATCAAGCTGGCCGAACTGCAGGATAAATGGCATTATACCTCTCTCGAAAAGATCTTCTTTGAAGAGAAGATCTATAAAGAGCTGGAAAAAAAGCATGAGACCTGGGAGAAAGTGCTCCAGGCCATTGCAAAGGCTTTCGAACCTTTCCGGAAACAGCTGAAAAGAGACATCACCCGCGAAGATGTGGTTAAGCTAACGGAGAAGCCTGTACGAAGAATATACAAGCTCGATATAGAAGAACTGAATGCGCAAATCAAATCGCTGGAAGCGGAGATTAAACAGGTAAAATTTGACCTGAACAACCTGGTGGACTTTGCGGTAACCTACTATGAGAATCTGCTAAAGAAATATGGCAAGGGCCGCGAACGGAAAACGGAGATCCGCCCTTTCGAGGCCATCGAGGCAAAGCAGGTGGCCATGGCCAATGCCAAAATTTATGTGAACCGGGCCGAGGGATTTATCGGGACCGGGCTGAAAAAAGATGAATTTGTAACCGAATGTTCTGACCTGGACGACATTATTGCCTTCACCCGGAGCGGCAAGATGAAAATTGTGAAAGTGGCAGAAAAATCGTTCATCGGAAAAGACATTGTACATGTAAGCGTTTTTCAGAAGAACGATGAACGCACCACGTACAATATGATTTACGGAGACGGAAAAACGGGCATCAGCTATGCCAAACGGTTTTTTGTAACCGGGGTTACCCGGGAAAAAGAATATGATCTCGCCAAAGGAGAAAAGACAAAAGTTCATTATTTCTCAGCCAACCCCAACGGAGAGGCGGAGGTGGTTCGTATTATATTAAGTCCGAATTGCTCGGCCCGGCATAAGGAATTTGATTTCCATTTTGAGACCCTGGAAATTAAGGCCAGAAGTTCTCTGGGTAACCAGGTGACCAAGTATCCGATCAAGACGGTTAAATTCAAGCAGGCCGGCAAAGCTACCCTGAATGCCAGAAAACTTTGGTTTGATGATACTTTCGGAAGATTGAGTGCGGAAGAGAAAGGCACCTATCTCGGAAAGTTTGACGCAGAGGATCGCATTCTCGTTATTTATACTGACGGGAACTATGAGGTTACCGGCCAGGAACTTGCCCAGCGTTTCGACGCGGATAAAATCCTGCTGATCGAAAAATTCGATCCGGAAAAAGTGATTACTGCCGTTTATCTGGATAGTGAAAAGGCACAGTTCAGCATTAAGCGGTTCAGAATTGAAACCAATTCCCTGAGCAATAAGTTTTTCTTTATTAAGGAAGGAGAGGGCAACCGGCTGGAAGCCGTCAGTACAGATGAAGAACCTATTTTAGTGGTACAAAGCGGTCGCGGAGCCCAGGTGAGAAAGGCCAAATTTAAAACGGTGAAGCTGGTAGAGGTCATGGGTTGGAAAGCCGTTGGCGTCAAACTGGCGGACTATAGCAAGAGCCTCAGCATGGAATGGGAAGTGAAGAAAAAACCTGATCAGCCGGAATTATTTGATTGAGATCGCCGGGACAGTTTCCTGGTTATTTTCCTGCATAAATGATGAGGGCCAGTCCGACGATAAAAAAAGTAAACATCCAGATCAGCAGCTTGTTAACCGGCTTAGCGGAATGCTTAAATTCTTTCCAGATAAACACACCCCAAAGTGCTGCGACCAGGGTTGCACCCTGACCAAGCCCGTAAGAGATGGCAGGACCTGCCTTGCCCGCAGCAATCAGGTTCAGGGAATTTCCAAGGCCCCAGATCAGACCACCCATTACACCGGTTAAGTGCGTAGCAGGCTTTCCACGGAAATATGCGGCATAACTGGTGGGCTCACCCGAAAAAGGTTTTTTTATCAGGAGGGTGTTGAAAATAAAATTGCTCAGGAAAATCCCAGTGGAAAATATGAATACTGCAGTATAAGGCGTCATTTTACCAATCTGCGGGTGCTCGAAATTGTCAATATCCATGGAAGCTGCAATGAACCGGTAGAAGAAAGACATCAGCAATCCCGCCAGCAGGCATAACGCAATGGCCCTGGTAGATACTTTTTTATTTCCGCCATGGGCCCGTTTATAGGCGACTGCGTTGAACACGATGGCCAGGGTGATCAGGGCGACACCCGCGAAAATAAAAAGCGGATCTCCTTTTTGGGATACGGCGTAGTTTAAAATAACCCCCAGGATCAAGGCAACCCCAATGCCCAGCGGAAAAGCAACTGCCATGCCTGCGATGGCGATGGCTGCCGAAAAAAGAATATTGGCCGCATTGAATATCACACCACCCCACAGCGCACTGCTGATGTTGGCGCTGTCTGCCTGCATCAGATCCTCCGTAAAAGGCCGTCCATGCAGTCCGAAACTTCCCAGGGTTAAAGCGGAAATAACAGAAAATAGCCAGATGCCAATAACGTAATCCCAATAGAAGAGCTCAAACCGCCATGTTTTCTCCGCGAGTTTCTGGGTATTTGCCCAAGAGCCCCAGCAGAGCATCGTGATGATGCAAAAAATAATGGCCGTTGCGTAGTTGTTTACGATGAACATGGTTTGATTTTATAGTCAGTGGGTTTCATTCGCCGGTTTATCAGAAAAAACAATATAGTCTTCCGCGTTCAACCGGTAACGATCATCGGGATTGAGTACTTTGATCTTTACGGAATGTTTTTTATTCGTCAACGGGTATTTCCAGAATAGTTCATACCGCCGGGTGGTAAAGTTGGTTGGGAGCTTTGTTGTTTCAACCAGCGCGCCGTCAATATAAACGGCGGCTTCGAAAATATAGTCCGCGGCATCTTTTTCTTTTTTCTGCGCTTCGCCGGTGATCACGAATCCGGTTCCCTCAAACTCCAGGGAAAGTTCTTTTACATCGTCATTGTCTATGGGTTTTCTGGCAACGGGAAATAAACCGGGAAATCCCTGT
>JAUZOD010000015.1 GCA_030706635.1 Bacteroidota bacterium | reverse complement strand
TGGGCGCCAATATCGCCCATATTGTAGCGATGATCTCCAAAGATTTTTTAAAACTCGTCTGCATCGCTTCCCTTATTGCGTTCCCGCTGGGCTGGTGGGCCATGAGCGAATGGCTGCAGGATTTTGCCTATCGTATTCCCATCAGCTGGTGGGTCTTTGCCTTTGCCGGGCTCATCGCCTTACTTGTCGCCCTGCTCACAATAAGTTTCCAGGCGATCAAGGCAGCAAATGCCAACCCGGTTAAAAGTTTGAGGGCGGAGTAAATTATTTTTCTAAATCCCCGGGCTTCCGGGCCGTAAAATCCGCATTGGCTAACCCGGTGAGCAATCTCCGTTCAGAGTGAACGGGCATGATCATCATTCAGCCACGCTACCTTCTGTTCAGCAATATGTGGTTGGCCAAGGATGTCTGCGTAGAGTTCCGGTCTGCGTGCCTTTTTATACCGGTACCCGCCGGCTTTTTCCAATTTGTCCCCGGTTAGAGTGGCCATGCAAAATTCATTTCCCAGACTACGACACTCCGCCATGATTTCTCCAAACGGATCGAGGATCATCGAACAGCCGTTCTTCAGCTGGTCATCATCCATACCGATGGGGTTTGAGAACACAGCATAGATTCCATTGTCATAGGCCCGGGCAGGAAGCCATTTCATCAGCCATTCCCTTCCTTTCGGCCCGTCGAATTCCGCACGCAGTGTTGCAGGATCGTTTTGCCTGTTCACCCAGAGCGCCGGATCAACAAAGCCCGCGCCGGGCCGTGGTGAAGGTGTGCACATGGTCACATGGGGCATAAAAATAATCTCCGCTCCCAGCAGGGTCGTTGCCCTCACATTTTCCACGATGTTGTTGTCATAACAAATTAATATCCCCGCCTTCCAGCCATCGAGATCAAATAGGGTATAATGAGATCCCGGAGTCAAATGGGGATTTATAAACGGATGCAGCTTTCTGTGCCGGGCAACGAGACCCGTTTTATCCACACACACATAAGCCTTATATAAATTATCCGCTTCGTCTTTTTCAAACAAACCCGCCAGAACAGATATGTTATTTTCTCTGGCAATACCGGTCAGCCTCTCTATGCTTTTTCCCCCGGGAATGGGCTCTGCCAGGTCCAGCATTTCGGGCCTGGAGAGTTTCCGGGCAAAAGTATATCCGGTAATGGAGCATTCATGAAACGCGATCGCCCGGGCGCCCAACTTTGCGGCACCGGCAGAAAGGTCTGCTATGATCTGCAAGTTATGCTCCTTGTCTCCGCTCCTGTGTTCAAACTGCGCGGTGGCGATGGGAAGATTTTCTTTATTTACAATTGCCACTATATTTTTTTGATCATTCAATTATCCCCTGACATGTTTGAGCCGGAAAATATCCTGATTGGTCTGTGGCAGGAAAGTCCGGGCATCGCCGGCAGCAGATAGCCAAACTTAGTTTTATATTCTAAAGATAGAAAACTCTTAACAATCAGTTGGCAGGGTTTGCAGTTTAGCGTATGCCTTCAGGCAAAGGGTAATTTCATTTTCAATTCTGATGGTCAATGGTTTCCGTTTTCAAAGAGTCTTTTGATTTCAGTTCTATTATAATGGCGCCATGGGTTGCGTTGTCGCCATATCTTTTTATTGCCTCTGCCCCCTTGAAAACAACAATGGACTTGTTTGACAGGCGAAAAAAGATCCTGATCTCAAAAAAATAGACCGGGACACTGCATAAACGCGATTTCAGGAGAATCCGGCACCTGCCTTTCCCACGCCGGTTCGCGCTTTAAAAAATATCAGTTTATTTCTTTCCTGACAGTTAAAATAAATCAATTATTCCAAAATTTTACGATATTGCAAGATGCCATTAAACCCCGAAATACTCGCCCAACGGATAGCCGAACTCAACCAGGCCTTTCGACGCCAGATGGAAAAAGCGGGTCAGCCCGGGTATGATCCGGCTTTGACGGATCTGTTAAAAAAAGATCTGGACTGGCTCAATAATCAGCAGAGTCAGGATACTCCTGTTCCTTCAGAAAAAAAAGATTAAATCCTGCCTGGTTCCCATAACTGGAAATCCTGTCAGCTTTCGCAGGTTGGCGATAATTTCAAAAAGAATTCCGACATTTGACTACCGATCCGCCCTCACAAAACGGCGAACCCCTATACAAACTTGATGAGCGCTAAAACTTCATGGCTTAGATTTATTTGCGTAAGTATGCTGCTGATGGTAGCTTTTGCTGCGGATGCACAGTCGGCCGCCAAGCAAAAATTGCTCGCCATGGAAAAAATGCGTTTCGATGCCTTAACGAACAGGGATACAACCACACTTTCCAGGCTTTTGGCTGATGACCTCATCTTTATGCATACCAACGGGGTGATCGAGAATAAATCCTCGCTGTTAAAAAGCATCGCTACCGGATCCCTTATCTACCTGTTCATTCTTCCTGAAACATCCACCGCCACCGTAGATGGAAATATCGGCTGGGTTTACGGAAAAGCGAATATCCGTTTCAAAGTGGCTTCCATCAATATGACCATTGACCAGTATATCAGCTTTATTAACTTCTACCGTCTGATTCATGATCAATGGCAGCTGGTTGCCTGTCAGAATGCAAGAGTGAGTAAGGATAATCCTTATTTCGTTGACCCCCAGCCCCAGGTTAAAAAAAACGTACAGCCCTTTATTTATTGACGTAGCGGAATCAGCAGATTCTTACGACAGGAAGGTTAAGCAGTATCCCAAGCTTTTCGATTTTCCCGGAGATATGTCCAAGCCCAATGGCGCAATGATGCGCCGGGCCCTGTTTTGACCACCGGTTAATAAACTCGCGCACCCCGATGGAAAAACGATAACGACTATTGGTATTGCCGATCTGCAGCACCGGCCCAGGCTCGGATTCGCCTTCGGCCGTGAGCAGAAAGAGTCCGGCCTTACCCTGTACCACAGACAATAAAGTGACCGGTCCGTTTTTCACGGTCATCTGGATGGAAAGGCCCTTGCCCGGTTTGCCATGGTAAACGGGTAAAGGCACCAGCTTAACGCGGCCCTCCGCGATTTTGAAGTGAGCCGGCCCATCGTGACCGAGCAGTACAATATCATTTTTGAAATCCAGTCCATAGAACTCCGAGAACGAACCTCCCGTTCCGAATGCATCCATGATCTTCATGGCCTGCGCATTTTTCACCTCACATTCACCGGCCACCAGAACATGCCTGCCGGTTAACAGCGTATTGCCGGCAATCAGGGAGGTTACAATATTTTCATATTCATTCCCGCTTTCGCCCTCATAATAGTAGGCCAGTGATCCGAGATGATGCTTTTGAACCAGTTTGTCCATGGCGATAGAGGTAAATGCCGCCCGTTCCAGTTCTCCGGCCTCGCAGGCTGGTGAAATTTCGAATTCCCGATCAAACTCCTTCAACTTTTCCTTTAGTTCTGCTGTGGTAATTTGATCGCGGTATTTTTTTACTTCACACATTTCAACCAGCTCCAGGTGAGTGCCGAACACGGCTGATTGCATGGTAAGATCAGTGTAAACATCCAGCATGCCGTTGTAATAATGTCCGAGGATACCCAAGCGATTATGGCGCATCACTTCCGCAACGCGGGCGGCTTCAATCCAGTCCGCTATTTCGTTCCAGGCCGTTTCATCTTCCATAAATCCGGTCACGATTTCATAGGGAATCCCGGACCGGTTAAACACGCTGGAGATTTCCGGTACAGCGCAGGCCTGGCAATTGGCCAGCCATTCACCGGTCATCCGGCCACGATCGCCAAGATTGTTGAACCAATGATAATCGATGGCCTCTGTCGGCTGGAGATTTAAAATAATAACTGGTTTCTTTGCTTGTTGAACCACAGGCAGTACGGTTGCAGAAAGTGCATAGGTGGACACATACAACAAAATGAGCGATACCTCTTCGCGTTGAAAAAGGCTGGCCGCCGCGCGGGCCTTATCCAGATCATCCACCATACCCGCATTGATCACCTGCACGCCGGAATGCCCGAAACGGCCGGCAATGGACGACTGGTACCCCTCCAGCCTTTCGAGCAGGCCCCCGAATTGACCCCAATAAGTAGCCAGTCCGATACCAAATAATCCAATCTTTATTTTCTGATCCATACGCTTATCCGCCAATCAGCTTTAAAAATACCTCTTTTTTCCGTCGGGAGACGTCAATGATATCGCCGTTTCGCATGGTGATCTGGCCACCCTCGCCGCGAACATATTTGGCGATGTAATTCAGGTTGATGAGATGGGAATGATGTATGCGGTAAAAACGGTAATCCTCGAGCAATTCTTCAAAATCCTTGAGCTGGCGGGTCACCAGCAATATTTTACCGCTCTGTAATACCAGTTTGGAATAATTGGAACTGGATTCGATGCGGATGATCTGTTTTATCTGGATGAATTCAAGCCCGTCATTGCAGGGAACAGCCATCTGGTCTTCCTGTGTTTTGGGATTGGCGAGATTCCTTTTTAAAATGTCGGCACGCTCGCGCGATTTCTTTACCTCGAATTCTTCCAGCCTTCCGACAGTCAACTGAAGATCTTCTATCGAAACCGGCTTTACCAGATAATCAAAAGCGCTGATGCGGATGGCGTTAATAGCATAATGATTATACGCCGTAATGAAAATAATTTCAAAATCAATATCATCCATTTGCTCCAGCATTTTAAAACCGCTCATCCGGGGCATCTCAATATCCAGAAAGATAACGTCCGGCTTATGCTGCCGGATCAGTTCAATGGCCTCCTCGGGTCGCTGTGTTTGGGCCGCGATGCGGATGGAAGGGCAATACTCCTGTATTTTCAACTGCAGGTTCTGGAGGCTGTTTAATTCATCATCAACCAATATGGCTTTTAGCATGTGCATGAGATACCAGTTTAATCGAAAATGCTATTCTTGTGCCTGCCGGGCGACGCTGTTCATCATAAAGATCGACAATTTCCACACTGTCTGACAAACCCGAATCCCGGTTGAAAATATTGATCCTGTCCTGGGTGATTTTCATGCCTACACTTTTGTGGAATGGTTTATTCTGCTGGTTGTAGGTCCCGGCCTGCGCCCGGCCAATGCCGTTATCCTCAATCAGATAATGGATCCTGCCTTGTTCGAGCCTAACCGTTAATGATATTTTTAAATCGTCGCGGTCGCTCGGGCCTATACCATGGTTAATGGCGTTTTCGAGGAAAGGCTGCACAAGCAGGGAAGGCACATAATATTCTCCACTGAGCAGCAGGGGATCAACCTGGCAGCAATAAGAAAATTTATGGTTAAACCGTAATTGCTCCAGATCAATATACAGCTGCAGCGATTCGATGTCCTTATTCATTTCAATCAGCTCATCATGACTGCTGTCGAGAATGCTCCGGATGAACCGCGCAAATTTATTCAGATAGTCCGAAGCCAGCTTCTTCTCATTTTGCATGATAAAATTCTCAATGCTGTTCAGGCTGTTAAAAAAGAAGTGCGGGTTCATTTGGGCTCTTAAAGCCTGCATTTCCGTTTCCGCTATTTTATGTTTATATACTGATTCATCCTTTAGCTTTTTTGAACGGATGGACTTGTAGATGAGAAAAGCAACGAGCAGGGCCAACAGGAACCCAAGCCCAACAGAAAAGAGCAGAAAATTTTTGAAAGCGATCTGCTTTTTCTGTACAGCAGCCAGCTGTTTCAGGTTATTATTCTCCAGATCTTTTCTTTTCACCATCCATTCCGATTCATTGACAATGGTATTCCGCCTGTTATGTTCAGAAAAAAGAGAATCAGAAACGGACCGGTACATCCGGTAGTAGAACAGGGATGAATCTTTCCTGTTCAGCGACTCGTACAGCAAAGACAAAGGTTGGGCGGCGTTGGCCATACCTTCCGCAAAATGAGTTTGACCTGCCAGCCGCAGGGCATTTTCCAGTAAAACAATTTTTTCATGAGCCGTCAAATATTTGAGATATTTCGCTTTGGCGAGATAAACCTGGTATTCATTCCTGAGATTATGATCCGCCCTGGCCGTTGCAATGGCTTTCCCGAAATAGAGATTCGCCGAATCCTTATCATTACGAATGGCATGGAGCTTTCCGTATCCCAGATAAACCTGCGAAAAAATATAATTCTCATTCGCAAGCAGCGCGAAAGGCATGCCCTTATCCAGGTTCAACCTGGCATCCGCATACATACCCTTTTCGAAATCGCAACGATGCAGCAGTTCATAGTTAATAGCCACTCCCCGCCAGGCCCTTACGGAGTCGTTGATCCGTATAGCCCGCATGGCATAGTCCCGGCACTTCTCAAAATCCTTCAGGGAATAAAAATTCTCTCCGATATTGTTCAGGGCTACTGCTTTTAAACGGGGTGCCGCACAACTGTCGGCCAGATCGATGGCATTAAAAAAAGCCTTGGTGCTGGACTCATAATTACCTGCTGAAGAAAGCAGGATGCCCAAATTAATTTGGGCAAGTGATTTACCGAATGTAAAATGAAGGGAGTCGCTCAGTCTGGACACCCGCTCATAATAGGCAAAGGATTCTTTCGTATCCGTTTCGCTTAACAAATAGCTGATCTTGTGGAGGGTGCGGATTTTGGCTGAATCATCCCGCGGATGCGTGCTGACCCATCGGATCATGCTGTCCACATAGGGAGACTGGGCAACCGCAACCTGTGCTACGGGCAATAAAAAAAAGAAGAAAAAAAGGATACGGACACCAGGCTTAAGGTTAAGAAACTTCTTTACCGTAAAACGATATATATGTTTATGGACAACAACAGCAATCATCAACGGGGAGCATTTTTTCTAAGATAACCATTTTACGAATTCACCTTCTGCAGCAGAGCCTGTGGCGTATTGGCCATGATCCACAGGTCATACATAAAATTGTATTTGCTGGCATAGTCATTGTCCAGAATGATCCTTTCCTGAACAGACATTTCCTTGCCGCCTCTTTTTTTGATCTGCCAGAGACCGGTAATTCCGGCCGGCGCCAGAAATCGCGTGGCTAGATCATCCGTTGTTAAATTCGCCGCCTCGTATAGGGGCAGGGGCCGGTTACCCACCAGTGACATATCTCCCAACAATACATTGATGAGCTGGGGCAATTCATCCAGACTGGTTCTTCTAAGAAACAGGCCCAAACGCGTGCACCGCGGATCATCATCTATTTTAACAAACAGAGTCTCCGGAACATCCCGGTACTGGTTAAGGTGCGCGAGTTCACCCAAACGCCTGTCCGCACCTTCAAACATCGTCCTGAATTTATAAAAATTAAAGATCCGGTAACCCTTACCTGCTCTTTTGGAAATATAAAAGACCGGTCCGGGGGAATCGGCCTTTACCAGGATGGCTATTAATACGAATAGTGGGGCAAGGATAACCAGAGCCGTCGAAGCCAGGAGGATATCAAAACAGCGTTTCAGAAAATCGTGTAGGGAGGCTCGAGTGTTCCCGGAAAACACCTCCTTCTTCTCTCTTCCAGGCTCAAAAGTTCTGAATTTGAATTTGTTCAGGAAATTGATTTTACTGTAAAGCCTTTTTTCGTCACATGCCGAAATAAACAGAATATCATCCACCAGTTCATTGCGGATATAATAACTCCGGTCTTCAATTGACATTCCGTCTGCATCCATAATAAACGGGATCCGGGAAAGCGCGGCATGATTGGCCAGCTGCCGGGCAAAATGCTTTACAGCAGAAAGTCCAAAACGCGATTCACAGCAAATTACATCAGGCAGAAAAAAATTTTCGCGGGTCAGTTCCCGGAATGTGTCCTGAAGGTTATCCGCCGCGTAACCGCGTTTATATATTTTAACCAGCTTCTCAATATTAGCCTGATTGGTTCCTATATAATAGAAACCATTCATGCTCTCCAGCTTTTCCATAAATAAGGTTTAATGTTAATGGCATTTCATTAGTGCAACCTGAAACCCGATACAATGTAATGTATTGGGAAACCGGCCAGATCAGGATTGTGTAAAATGCATAAAAAGCCATGTAAGTGGCGGGAAAAGAGGGAAATCAGTTCTCAGGCCAGTACTGCGCCATTTTCCGGCGCAAAAATGAAACGCTCCGGGCAAGCTGATCCATGCCATCCACGCCGTCCTCGATACTGATCCAGCCGTTGAAACCAACGCGTTTGAGTTCGAAGAAGATCGCGTCATAATCGTTAAGTCCTTTGCCAATTTCTCCATGTTTCAGACGGCTGGCATATCCCGTTACGCCGGATTCTTCCCGGCGCAGATCTTCCATTGTGCCCTGTGTCAGGTAACGATCACTGGCGTGCATGGTAACCACCCGGTCCGATATCCGTTTCAGCAAATCAATCGGATCCTCGCCCGCCAGATAGGTGTTACTCGGGTCGTAGTTTACGCCGAAATTCGGATGATGAATTTTGTTCACCAGGGCACAAAACAGATCCGTTTTCTGGACAAATTCAGGGTATTCCCAAAAATCATCCTTGTAATGATTTTCCAGGATGAGGGTGATGCCGGATTCCTGTGCATAAGGGAGACAGGCCTGTATGCAGTCAGCCGCCAGTTTCACTCCTTCCTCTGCAGAAAGAACGGGCCTTCGCTGGCCAGACAAAACGCGGCAATAAGTTCCGCCCAGTGTGCGGGTCATGTCGATCCAATTTTTCTGCTTCGCAATCTCCTTGTCCCGAAACGCCGGATCGGGATGGGTGAAGTCTGGTGAACAGCACATCATGGGAATCGTTTTACCATGATCCTCCACCTGCCTGCGGAATTGCTGCCAGTTGGATTCATCAGCCATTTCAAGAAAGCCCGCATACCATTCCAGGCCTTCGATATCAAGTTTGACGGCGAGTTCGATCCATTCAGAAACGCGCATGCTGCCATCTTTACAGAGGGCATGCATAAAAGCTTTTGGAAAAACGGCTAAACGGGGCATAGGTAAATTATAAAGATCAATGCTTGGGGGCGATGTTCAGGGTTGATCCGTCTTTGGGAGGATTACGTCCGATAAAAGGATGTTGTTCGAGATCCACAACCTGACCGCTGATGGGCCCGCTTTCATCGGCAAGCCAGTAAACGGCTGCAGCAGCAATTTCTTCGGGCCATAAAATGCGTCCTGCCGGCGCATAGACTGAGGGAATTTCTTTATACCAATCATCGGGAAGTCCCTGTTCCTTCTTGCGTTGGATCTCCGTTTCCGTCAGCACCCAGCCCGGATTAATCTGATTCACCCGCACCCCATTTTCGCGATGAAGGGTGTCTCCCAGATTCCTGGTCATGGTCATCAATGCCCCTTTCGATACACTATAGGGAAGTAAATTCGGCTCTCCGCTCCAGGCGTTCACGGAACCGATATTCAGCACACAGCCCCGGTTCATAGTCAGCTGCGGCAAGGCCGCTTTAATCAGAGCGAAGGGACAAAGGGTATTTACCTCCAGCACCCTCCGGAAAAATGCCAGGTCTGTTGTAAGTATATTGGAAGACACCACCATGGCCGCATTGTTCACAACGGCGTCGAGGCTGCCAAACGTCTCTACTGCCAGATCCACCAGACGTTGTGGCGCCCCGGTCTCACTGATATCTTCAATATGCAATACTGCATTATCCCTGCCCAGTTTAGCCAGCACGGCATCACCCCAGGTTTTTTCAAGACCATGAAGAACAACTTTTGCTCCTTCTGCAACACAACGAACAGCTATGGCCTTGCCAATGCCTGTTGTACTTCCGGTGATGAGGATTACTTTATCTTTCAGTCTCATGATTATACAGGTCTAAGCACGCTTTTGACAACTTCCCCGCTATGCATTTTTTCAAAGGCTTCATGCCATTCGGTAACGGGCCATACACCACCGATGATGGGCCTCGTATCGAGCTGTCCGCCGGCCAACAGGGCAATGACTCTCTCCCAGACCGGCCAGTTGTGGCTGAAGCTCCCCTGTAATCTTACATTTTTCTGAACCAGGGGATCAAGGGAAAAACCGACGGGCTGTGGTCCCCAACCCACTTTAGTGATCTGGCCGTTGGGACGCACCAGTTGCATCGCGATTTTTAAGGTTGCGCTTGCTCCTGCGGCGTCAATGATACAGTCGGCGCCCAATCCATCCCGCTGAAGGGCCCATGGGGTAGCATCCCCAACGATCGGTTCACAACCATACTGTTTTGCTATGTTAAGCCGGTGCATGTCTTTCTCCAGACCCACGATACCCACTTCCGCGCCGCAGAGTCTGGCCACGGCAGCACATAAAATACCGATGGTTCCGGGTCCGAGTACAATCACCCGGTCACCTGGTTTAATATGACTGTTCTCCACCACAGCATTGAAAGCGACACAACAGGGTTCTGTGAGACAGGCCTGTTCAAAAGCCAGCTGATCCGGCACGCGGTGAAGACAACGTGCAGGTACCCGTACATAACGCGTCATCGCGCCATTCACTCCATAGCCAAATCCTTTACGGGAAGGGTCGAGATTGTAGAGACCACGCCTGGACATGGGGCTATCCGGATCAATAACGGCTGCCGTTTCACTCACCACCCTGTCCCCTTCTTTCCAATGGGTCACACGTTTTCCTATTTCCACAATATGTCCGCCAAACTCATGACCCAGCACCACCGGATAATTCACCGGCCAGCTGTGGTCGGAAGTCCACTGATGTAGATCACTTCCGCAAACACCCACGTTTACCACTTCAAGCAAAACTTCTTCTTCCCCGATTTCCGGTTTATCTATTTCCCGGATTTCGACAGAACCTTTCCCGGGGCCATAATTTACAACTGCTACTGATTTATTCATTTTCATTACTACTTGATGGCCACATCTCCGTAACCATGTATTTTTTTGCAAATGAGTCGCAGGGAGCTTTCGAGATCCCCGTCTGCCGTTTTGAATGCATCGGCATCAATCGTTAGGGGAGCTCCCAGCACTACCAACGGCGCGCCGAATGCAGGACATTGTATCGCCTGCTCCAGACTGAGTCCGCCAACAGCCTGCACGGGAATATGCACGGCCTGCACCACTTCCCGCAACTGATCGAGGGGGCTCGGCATGCGTTTGCCGGAAGCCGCAATACCCCTTCGTTCATCATAACCGATATGATGAATAACATAATCGCAGCCCAGGGCTTCCAGCATCCTGGCGGCTTCGACCATATCGGCGCAACCCAGGTTATCGCCCATCACTTTTACACCAAAATCCCGGCCTGCATTCACGACGCATTTAATGGTTTCCGGGTGCGCCCTGGCCATGACAACAACATGGGTGGCGCCCGCCCTGGCCATCATCTCTGCTTCGAGATATCCGCCATCCATCGTTTTGAGATCGGCTACAATGGGAATTCCGGGGAATGCTTCGCGTAATTTCCTTACTCCGTTCAGGCCTTCTGCAAGAATGAGCGGTGTTCCGGCTTCCAGCCAGTCAACACCAGCGCGCATGGCCATCGCAGCTGTTTCCAGCGCTTCGTCCAATGCCGTAAGATCGAGCGAAATTTGTACTATGGGTTTCAAACTGTATAGTGGGGGTTAAGTTACAGCGGTTTTATCCTGATGTTCCTGAAATATACCGGTGCGCCTGCATGCAGGCCCTGGAATCCGATATGCCCTTTCAAAGGCATAACAGCAAGGGGTTTGCTGAGCCATTCCGGAATCTTTGTTCCGTCGACATTGATTTTGGCAGAGGTATATTTGCTCATATCAAATTTATTGATCAGTGCGCCATTCAATACCACCCATATTTTTCTGCCGATGCACGAGATGGTATAATGATTCCATTCGCCTGGTTTCTTTACCATGTGTTTGCTGGCAGCCTGATGGCCGAATATCGCGCCGCATTGCCAGCTTGCCGGTGAGTTGGCCCATTCCGGATCAAAGTCATCTGCAATCTGGATCTCCACAGAATGATCTACCCATTCACGCATATTGCTGCCATGAACAAATACACCACTGTTTGTGCCCTGGGAATTTTTAAATTCAAGGTCCAGTATAAAATCAGTGTACTCATTTTTACTCCAGAGCGCAGTATCCTTTGTAGCCGTGATCACTCCGTTCTTGCTGCTCCAGATACCTTTCTGGAAAATGCCGTTGGTAAGATCAGCATTGAAAAGGTCCGTCCAGCCGGCTGCTGATGTATTGGGATGTGTAAGCGCCGGCTGCTGTGCAAAGAGATTGTCCGCCATAAAGCAAAACGGGACAATCAATAAAAAAATGTATTTTTTCACTGCGACGATTTTAATTTAAGACTAAAAGTAATTCATTTCAGTATTAATTATTTCCCTTTACCCCATCCGAACCAGTCATTGCCATTGGCGTAGATCATGAGGCCAAGCAAAAGGATCATGCCCACTACCTGGGCATATTCGAGCAACTTCTGACTCGGCTTACGACCCGTAATCATTTCCAGCAGCGTGAACAACACATGACCCCCGTCGAGGGCAGGTATCGGGAGGATGTTCATGAAGGCCAGGGCAATGGAAAGAAAGGCCGTAATGGTCCAGAACGACTGCCAGTCCCACATAGACGGAAAGATCGACCCGATCGCTTTGAATCCGCCGACCCCCTTATAAGCGCCGGTTTTTGGAGAGAGTATTTTTTTGAACTGATCAATATAAGATTTGAGCGTTTCGCCCGCCAGCTGAATACCAGCGGGAAAAGAAGCAAAGAAGCCGAACTGTTTTCTTTCGATGCGAACCAGTCCCAGGCTGTCCAGCGTGTCCATATCCATGACCCGGAAAAAGCCCAGCGTTCCATCGGGTCTTACTTCTGCGTGAAGCGTATCCACAATTCCTCCCCGCTCCACGGTCAGGTCAATATTTTGTCCCTTATGCGCGTCGATCGCATGCTTATATTCCTCATAGAATGGGGTGGAGATGCCATGCACTGTGAGAATGCGGTCCATTCTCCTCAGTCCGGCTTTATATGCATTCAGTGAATCCGGAACCACATCAGCGATCACGGGAACGCGCGGAAGGAATAAAAACTGACCGGTCCTCTTTTTTTCAATCAGTTTACCCAGCAGATTCACAGGAAGGTGAATGGTTTGTTTTACGCCATCTCTTTCCAGCTCCACGTTTTCGCCCATTAATAATTTTTTAGGCAGATCCTCAAAATAAACAACTGGTTCACCGTTCACGGATAAGATCTTGTCCCCATCGCGAAAACCCATCTCATACATCAGGCTATCGGTAACGGATACTCCATAGGTGAGGCCGGACATAGGAATCTTTTTTTCGCCCCAGGTATAAAGGATCATAGCATAAATCGCGAAAGCCATGATCACATTCATGGTAACACCTCCGATCATAATGATCAGTCTTTGCCATGCCGGTTTACTTCTGAATTCCCAGGGTTGCGGCGGCTGTTTCATCTGTTCCTTATCCATACTTTCATCCACCATGCCGGCAATTTTGACGTATCCGCCCAGCGGAAGCCACCCGATGCCGTAAACCGTTTCGCCAATCTTCTTTTTAACGAGCGCAAACCAGGGATCGAAGAAGAGGAAGAATTTTTCAACACGGCATTTGAAAAACTTGGCGGGAATATAGTGACCAAACTCATGCACGATAACGATCAGCGACAGCGAAAGGATCAGCTGAACGGCTTTAATGCCTGCGTCTGCCCAGTTAATAACCATTAATATGGGGGTATTATTCATCTTGTAAAGATCAGCCGCAGGTCGCGTCCCTGCAATGTTTTAAGTATATTTTACAATTTAATTAAAGAAGCCGCAAAGTTACGCGCCTCACCATCGCTGTCAAAATAATCTTCCAGTGTGGGTTGTTCTATAAAAGCTATCTTTTGAATGGTTTTTTCGATGAGATCCGTCATATCCAGAAAGCCGATCCGGTTCTTCAGGAATGCATAAACAGCAATTTCATTTGCCGCGTTCAATACACATCCTGCATTTCCTCCTTTCTTTAATGCATCGGTCGCCAGTTGCAAATTGCGGAACGTGCGGGTGTCAGGATCTTCAAAACTCAGCTTATCCGGTTTATTAAACGAATATCTCGGCATTTTATTCGGAAGACGGATTGGAAATCCAAGGGCATACTGAATGGGTAATTTCATATCGGGCAGGCCCATCTGCGCTTTGATGCTGCCGTCTTCAAACTGTACCATGCTGTGAATGATACTCTGCGGATGAATCACCACCTTGATCTGATCCGGCTGAAGGTTAAAAAGCCATTTGGCTTCAATCATCTCCAGTCCTTTATTCATCAACGTTGCGGAATCAATGGAGATCTTGGCACCCATGGCCCAGTTGGGATGTTGCAGGGCATGATCCCTTTTTACATTGACCAGGAAATTGGGCTTCTTGCCCAGAAAGGGTCCGCCGGATGCCGTGAGTATCACTTTTTCAATCCGGTTTCTTGTTTCACCGAGCAGGCATTGAAAAATGGCGGAATGCTCGGAATCCACCGGGATGATGGGCGCTCTGTTTTCGACAGCCATGCGCATCACAATATCTCCGGCCACCACCAGGGTTTCTTTATTGGCCAGCGCAATGGCTTTCCCGTTTTCTATGGCCTTCAACGTGGGCATCAGTCCGGCGAAACCGACAATGGCCGCCATCATCACATCATAGGAATCCATGGCGGCGACTTCCATCAGCGATTTCTCCCCCGCAAATACTTTGATGGGCTGCGTGGCAAGTGCCTGTTTTACCATGGGATATTTGGCTTCATCACCGATCACGACGATATCGGGCAAAAACTTCAATGCCTGCTTAACCAGCAGTTCGGCATTTTGCTGAGCAGTGAGTATATCAGCAGAAAAAAGATCCGGATTTGCCGCAATCACTTCCAGAGCTTGTGTTCCTACCGATCCGGTTGAACCAAAAATGGCAATCCTTTTCTTTTGCTGATTATTCATCATATGCTTCCGGGATGAAAGTTAAAAGTAGCGATTTCCGCCTGTTTGCAGGGAATGTTCAGTCCCCGTATTTTTCCAGCTCCTCTGCAAAACTGCGGTCGTTACTGAGCCGGGGCACTTTGTTTTGGCCACCGAGTTTGCCGATGGATTTCATGTAATTAATGAACCCGTTTTTTTTGACGGGATGAATCTGCAGGGGCTGCAGAATATTGCCGGAGATGAGGTCGTCATAATAAATATTTTTCGCGCGCAGATTACTATCTACCTTTCTGGCAAAAGCATGCATATCGGCCGGGCGCTGCTCAAATTCCACAAACCATTCGTGAAACGATTTCCCTTCCCCCTGCCGCATGATGAAGGGTGCTACGGTAAACTCATTGATCTGCACGCCTTCCTCTTTGGCGGCTTTCATGAGACTGTATTCCACTTCTTCACCGATCACGTGTTCACCGAAAGCAGAGATAAAATGTTTTATGCGTCCCGTAACGATCATCCGGTATGGATTGGTGGAAACAAAACGGACCGTATCGCCTATATTATATCCCCAAAGCCCGGCATTGTTATTTACGATCAGTGCGTAGTTTATGCCCGTCTTCACTTCATTTAAAGAAATCCGTGTTGGATCTTTTTCAAAAATTTCCGCGGCAGGAATGAATTCAAAAAAAATGCCGCTGTTGGTATTTAACAGGAGCCCTTCCTCCTGGCGGCTGTCCTGAAACGCAAAAAACCCTTCTGATGCCGGGTAGGTTTCAATCGTGTCCACGGATTTCCCGATGCTGTCCAGCAGCCGGTCCTTATAAGGTTCGAAGTTCACACCGCCATGCACGAGCACGGAAAAATTCGGGAAAAGATCCTTGATTGGTTTGCCTGAAACTTCTGTCAGCCGGTCAAAATACATCTGCATCCAGGGTGGTATGCCGCTGATCAGGGTCATATTCTGACGAATCGTTTCTTCCACGATCTTGTCGAGTTTGGCTTCCCATTCTTCGATACAATTGGTTTCATAACTGGGTAACTGGTTGGTGCGCAGGTAATGCGGAATATGGTGGTTTACGATGCCACTGAGCCGTCCTGTCGGGATCCCGGCAATCCTTTCCAGTTCAGGGGAACCGGATAGAAAGATCATCTTTCCGTCGGCAAAAGCCGAGTTACCCGTCTCCGCCATATAACAAAGCAGGGCATTCCGGGCTGTATTGATGTGGTTTGAAATGGAATCTTTGGAGATGGGGATGTACTTTATTCCGCTGGTGGTACCCGAGGTCTTCGCAAAATAGATGGGCTGTCCCTTCCACAACACATTGTGCTTCCCCTCCTTAATCTGGTCAATATAGGGTTTGAACTGCTCATAGTCCCGTATGGGAACGGCCGACTTGAATTCCTCATAGGTTTTGACCGTTTCCAGGTGGTGTTCCCTTCCAAAAACCGTTTTTGAGCCGGTTTTCAGGAGAGTTTTCAGGATATTTTCCTGATCCTCCAGAGCGGTTCCCGCCTCTTTCCGGATACTCCTATATATATAGGAGGCAAAGGGTTTGGCCAAAAACGACTTGATCTTCATATCAGCAGGGAGCAATTGAACGGCAAACCTACAATAAAAGCCAATACTCCAGGCCTTGGCTTTGGCGGGCTGTTTTTTTTAGAGGAATCCTTCGAAATTACCCCGAATCCCCTTACCTTTGCAGCCCTAATATTGCATCGTTATGTTCGCAGTTGTTCAAATCGCAGGCAGCCAGTTCAGGGTCCGGAAAGACCAGACGCTCTATGTTCCCCAGATCGACGGCAAGACGGGTGATCAGGTAGAGTTTTCCAACGTGTTACTGTCCAGTGGAGATGGAAAATTATCCGTTGGCAAAGACGTAAAACAGGTGATCAAAGTAGAAATCCTGGGCCAGGTACAAGGTGATAAGGTAATTTCTTTTAAGATGAATAGAAGAAAAGGATTTCGCAAGAAACATGGTCACCGTACCCACTATACGAAAATCAAGGTGACGGAAATCGCTTAAGACCGGTTTCTTCATTTGCACATTTACACATTTACACATTTTCAAATCAGTTTACGATGGCACACAAAAAAGGCGAAGGCAGTGTAAAGAACGGCCGCGATTCGCAGAGTAAAAGACTCGGTGTTAAAATTTTTGGTGGCCAGGCAGCGGTCGCCGGCAACATCATCATTCGTCAGCGCGGTACCGTTTATCACCCCGGAAAAAATGTGGGAGTCGGCAGAGACTTCACCTTGTTTGCGCTCTCCGATGGTGTGGTTGAATTTAAAAAAGGGAAGGCCGACAGAACCTTTGTTCACATACTTCCCGCTCCCGCCACCGCTTAGTAAATTTTACTTTAGTACCGATTCTTTAGAATAATTCAAAAAAACTTTTGGATAATTCTAAAGAATTTATATTTTTACTACGTAAATTAGTTTACTAACCATTTAAATTCTACAAACAATGGCAACAGCAAAAAAAGCAGCTAAGAAAAAAGCAGCTCCAAAAAAGAAAGCAGCTCCGAAAAAGAAAGCTGCCAAGAAGTCTGCAAAGAAGAAATAATTTCTTCCTTAGTTGGCTGAAAATATCAAAGTCCTCCGGAACATTCCGGGGGACTTTTAGTTTTAGTACCTTCACGGTTTCATCCTCTCAAACACAAGCCCATGGCGGTTAACAACGAACTGATCGCAGAAAAATTTTCCCTGATGGCCAGGCTGATGGACATCCATGGAGAGAACCCGTTTAAAATAAAATCCTATGCATCCGCGGCGTTCACTATTGACAAACTAACGGAAGACCTGCTGCAGATTCCACGCGAAAAAATCACGGCGTTGAAAGGCATCGGACCCAGTATCGGCAAACAAATCGTAGAAATATTGGATACCGGTGAGCTGACCCAACTTCGGGAGATAATTCAAAAAACACCCCCCGGTGTCATCGAAATGCTCCAAATCAAGGGCCTGGGTCCAAAAAAGATTTCCACAGTCTGGAAGGAGATGGAAATTGAATCCATCGGTGAACTGATGTACGCCTGCGATGAAAATCGTCTGATGCTGTATAAAGGATTCGGAGAAAAGACGCAGCATAATATTCGCGAGACAATTTCGTTTTATCTGAAAAATCAGGGAAGTTTTCTCTTCGCCGAAGTGGAAGGTTATGTCCATCTGATTCAAAAAAACCTCCGGGAGTTCTTTCCGGAACATCTTATTAACATCACGGGCGCTTTCCGTCGCCAACTGGAAATTGTTGATCAGCCGGAATGGATCTGCAGCATTCCCGTCGCCGATCTGGAATCTTATTTTACGGCCAGGCAATTTACGATTCAGGAATCCACAACCGAAGGGATCCGCGTTTCAGGCAGTGAAAATATAACGCTGAAGTTTGCTTGTGTCCCCCGCGCTTTATTCTATTCATCTCTTTTTGAAACCAGCGCCAGTGATGCTTTCCTGGAATCCTGGAAGAAAAGCTTTCCTCCCCAGGACCATCCTCCGTCTGAAGAATTCATTTTTCAGCAGGCGGGCCGCTCTTTTATTCCTGCCCCGCTCCGGGAAGAGCCCGCCATTCTGAACAAGGCCATGAGCCCGTTACCCCCGCTTATTCAGGCGTCAGACATCAAAGGGGTTATACATAGTCACAGCAACTGGAGCGATGGGAGTCAGACCATCGAACAAATGGCCAAAGCCTGCATCGAACAGGGATTTGAATACCTGGTCATCAGCGATCACAGCAAGTCGGCGTTTTACGCCAACGGCCTCTCCGAAGAGCGCATTCGGCAACAACATCTGTATATCGACGAACTCAATCAACAACTGGCGCCCTTTCACATTTTTAAAAGTATCGAGTGTGATATTCTGAATGATGGCAGTCTCGACTACAGCGATCAGATCCTGGGCACCTTCGATCTGGTAATTGCTTCCATACACTCCAACCTGAAAATGAGTCTGGAAAAAGCCATGAACCGGCTGCTCCGGGCTATTGAGAACCCGCATACGCGCATCCTCGGTCACTGTACAGGCCGGCTGCTGCTCAGCAGGCCCGGATATCCGGTAGATCATCAAAAGCTTATTGATGCCTGCGCCGAGCACCAGGTAGTCATTGAGCTCAATGCACACCCGAGAAGGCTGGACCTGGACTGGCGCTGGATCGACTACGCACTGCAGAAAAATGTGATGATCTCTATAGACCCGGATGCCCATTCCGTTAACGGTTATCACGATATCCATTACGGCGTGCTGGCGGGGCAGAAGGGCGGGCTAAGGGCTGAACAAAATCTGAGCAGCTATTCTTTAGAAGAGATGAAAAATTTTGTCAGCAAAAAGCGTTGATGGTATATAGTTGATGGTTGATGGATTATCCTTAATGTTTAAAATGCTGATGGAAGGCAGCCTGGAATTGATTTTGGATAATTTGCCCGAATTCAATCCGGTTATACAACTTGCGCAGACATCCATCAACTATATACCATCAACCCTTCTTCGCTAAAGCTACGGAGAGCAAGGCCGTCAACCCTTATCCAAAGGCAGTTCCACAAAAAACGTCGTTCCGTTACCCACCGAAGTCTCAAACCAGATCCTTCCCCTGGCTTGTTCTACGATTGTTTTGCTCATGGCCAGTCCCAATCCGGTTCCGGAAGACTTGGTTGTAAAATTGGGCATGAATATTTTAGATTGCATTTGTTCAGGGATTCCTTCGCCATTATCGCTTATTTTGATCAGAATATGATCCTCCCTCAATTCCTCACTCACGCTGATCACACATCTCGCCATTTCATGACAGGCTTCGAAGGCATTCTGCAAAAGGTTGGTGAATAATCTGTTCAACTGGGTCTTATCGGCATATACCATCACCTTTTCACGGACGGGAACCCATTTAAAGAGCAGATTCTCCAATGTCTCATATAAGGAGACAAGCGAAGAAAGCATTTCATGCAGATCGAATATTTCCCTTTTCGGATTGCCGATATTGGCAAACTGGGAGAAGTCAGCAGCTATCTTCGATAAATGATCTATCTGCTCCACCAGGGTCTTCGCCACATTGGCCGTAAGGTCTTTCATGTTGCCGGCATCACTGTTGTTGGCTTTCTGTAAGTATTGAATACTCAATTTCATCGGTGTCAATGGATTTTTTATCTCGTGTGCCACCTGTCTGGCCATTTCGCGCCAGGCTCCTTCCCGTTCACTCTTGGCCAGGGCCGACGCGCTGTCCACCAGTTTGTCCACCATTTTGTTGTATTCCTTGATCAGCACGCCGATCTCATCATTCTTTTTCCATTCAATGGCTTCGTTCGTTTTGCTGAGATTCACCTGACGCATTTTTTCCGAGATCAGGGTAAACGAAGAAGTAATGCGGTTGGTGAGAAAAAGTGCGATGGTACCGGCGATCAGAAAAATGAACACATTCAGGTTCATAATCGTTACCAGGAAGCGGGAAATCTCGTCATTCAGTTCGTCTTCCGTGTTGAAAGAAGGAATATTCAGATAGGCACTCGTATGCCCCTTATCAATGCGCACAGGGCAATAGATACTCTGAAAAGTTATTCCCCCCATTTTTTCCTGGTTAAAGAATTCAATGGAGTTCAACCGATTCATATAGAAATAGGCCAGCGGGTTCATCTGCTCGCTCAGAATGCCCTTGGCGTAAATAAAAGGCGTGGATGAAATGATCAGGTCGCCGTTGAGGTCGTACAAATTGATTTCGGCATTATGGATCTCTGCCGTATTGTTAATCAATTTCTCCAGTTCGTCGTGGGGCATCGACAGGATGGGATTGGAAGCCGGATCCTTTAGGGCATAAGAAGCCAACCGGCTCTCTATTTCTCCGGCCATTACCTTCAGGGAGGCGCTTAGCCTGTCCTGGTTATTCCGGTTATACCGGTTGATGAGAAAGAAAATGGTGGATACACCGATCACAAGGAATAAAAAGAGACTCACAAAAATGATCGTGGTATGAATCTGGGAACGGATATTCAACTGCAGGAACTCTTTCAATTTACGCCAGTGGAGGCCTGTCTGGATAAGCACCGAACTGAACCAGAACAAGGCTACAAGGATCAGAAAAGCGCTGAAGAGATAGGAAAATAAAGTAACCGCCTCAATAAACAGGTTATCCTTCTTGGCGATCACGATGATCTTATCATCCGAGATGCTATGCCAAAGCTCGTCGTATCCATTGTTCTTTTTCTGGTAGAAGTCCTTCTTCGGAATCAGGCTATCGGTAAGCTGGGTTGGAAACGGATAGTTATTATAATACGTGATCAGTTCGGCATTGCTGTAAATGGCATAGGAATAGATCGGGGAATATTCGGGCAGGAATTCTTTTCGTTGCTGGGTGAGGCGTGGGAACAGGCCATCGCTCTTATAACTGCGGGGCTCTACCTGCACAAAAAGATAACCCACGGTTTTGCCCTGGTCACTCTCGATGATCTTTTTATAGATGTAACTGAACTTGTCGTAACTCTTTTCATAGTACATCAGGTTGGGAATGGTCGTGGGTTTGCCCTGCAGCTTGAAAACCGTATTCAGGGTATCAAAAGAAACAGGAACCTGATTATACAGTGGCTTTTCCGAAGAATCGTAAGTGTAGATCTTTGTATCGTATTTACTAAGGTAAGCGCTGAAGTTATTATTGATCAGACTGTCTTTGAGAAAATGATTTTCCACCGGATTGCGGAAGCGATCGAATTCCCGGAATAAAAAATCATTATTGAAATAAATGAGCGACATGCTCACCAGTTTTTCCGAGGACGGATCGATTTGCTCCGCAAGCCGGTCGGCAAGACTTTTGCGCTGTTCCAGCTCGATTTTCTGATTTTCAAAAATAATGATCACCGATATGGAACTGGAAAAAATAAACAACCAGAATAATATTTCAGAAACGTTCATCTGATAATGCAGTCCGGAGAACAGGTTTCTCATCATCAGCCATAAATAACAAAGCAGCCAGATCAGCACGTAAATATCCAGTTCTACAAGAGTGGTTTCTGAATGAAAAGTAAGGAGGCCCAGTCCGATGCTGGCAACCAGTATAAAAACCGGTAATTTATTGCCTTCTATAAATCCCCGCACCAGACGGAGCAGGATCTGGGTAAAGAAGAAATAACTCAGGGCAAGCGCGGCAAGAATGATAAATCCGACAAAACTGTAAATGGTCAGGCTGAAAAAATTGGTTACATTAAAGGAAATACGGGCGTCAGCGACCAGGCTTTGCACAATATCGGCAAACAGGAAGGTAGTGACCACCAGAACCCCCATGGTGAATACAATCATGAGCCAGCGCTTCCAGGAATTTTTAAACAATGGGAAAGTATATTCCCCCATCTCCTGCCGGACAAATAATACGATCCAGCAAAAAAGCATCACATTGATGAGCAGGTCGCCCAGCGATCGCAGCACAAAATTGGATCCATAAATGGTGGGATCAAACAATTCATACTGCCGCAGGTGAAGGATCTCCGGAAAATTGTAAATGATGGTTCGGATGATGAGCACGGTAAAGGTGAGGAACAGGATACCCGCGATCCGGCTGTATTCCTCCGCTACAGCATGGGCCATATTGTGAACGATCACCAGCAGGATCAGCACTGCAATAAATATCACCAACAGCAGGACCAGGCTGTATTTTGCAGCATGAAAGGATTCGGTCTTTTGCAGGTAAAAAAGCGTTTCCCCCGAAAGGTTTTTCACCGGGAACGGGGTGGGCGTTAAACTAATGCGGACGCGGTTATCCGCCGAAGGAAACCCTACAAACTCCGGTGGAAGATTTTCCGGAGAGATATAATATTGCCAGCGAACGGGAATCAGCGCAATCACGGTCAGCGGGTAAGTTGATCTTGAATTGAAGGAATGTTTGATGATCTCGAACTGGCCATTGCTGAGACTCATAAAATAATCCCCGTCTGCCTTGAGCAAAACGCTGTCGGGTAGTACGGAAGACTGGTCACTCCAAAAAGTAAGATGCTCACTGAACGGATGATTCCGTTCGTAGATCAGAATTCCGTACTGCTTATCCATTAACCCGTCGAGCTCGGCCCGGGAATAATTCTTATCAGACAGCCGGCGGATTTCGTTTTCATCTCTCAATAAATGCTGAAAATCGGATTCCCGCTCTTGTAAAAAAGACTGAATGGAATTCCGCAGGATCCGGGTAGTGGAGGTCCCGCTCAGATAGACATTGATAAGATAGGCCGCAAAAAAGAGGACGATGCCTGTAAGGATCAGGTAAACATTTCTGCGAAAAAAATTTCTGAGAAAAGAGATCAATCGTAGCGTTTTTGTTTTTTAACGGCGTTCCAAACGGCATCTAATTCCTCCAGCGAAAGGTCCGCCATCTGCCTGCCGCTTAAAACAACAGTCTCTTCCATCTTTGTAAACCGGTAAATGAATTTCCGGTTTGTACGTTCAAGAGCAGTTTCGGCATCTATATGCAAAAATCGTGCATAATTAATCAGGGAGAACATTAAATCACCAAATTCTTCTTCCATATGCCCGAGGTTCCCGGAAGCCACAGCTTCCTTTAGTTCCCGGGTTTCTTCTTCCACCTTTTCCCATACTTCTCCGCTGTTGCTCCATTCAAAACCGACCTGCTTCGATTTTTCCTGCAAACGGATCGCTTTTACGATGGCCGGCAGGGAAACCGGAACGCCGCCCAGGACAGATTTTTTACCTTCTTTTAATTTGAGGTTTTCCCAGTTTCGTTTAACGTCTTCCTCATTGTTCACCTTCACATCCGCATAGATATGCGGATGCCGGCTGATCAGTTTCTCGCAAATCCCGTTAAGCACCTCCTCCAATCCAAACTGTTCCTGCTCTTTGGCGATATGGGCGTAAAATACCAGATGCAAAAAAAGATCGCCCAGCTCCTCCCGGATGCCTTCCCAGTTTTCTTCCAGGATAGCATCGGTGAGCTCATACAGTTCTTCTATGGTCAGCGTTCGCAGGGTTTGTATGGTTTGCTTGCGGTCCCAGGGACACAATCGGCGGAGTTCATCCATTATTTTCACAAGTCGCATAAAAGCGTCAGATACAGGCTGGGTATTCATATGTTAAACTTCTAAAAGAGAAAACAAAACGTAAAAAACGAACAGGGTCAGCTGAACTATAGAGGAAAGGAGCAAAAGCAGGAAATACTTCACGAGGGTTTTGGTAATATCCTGGCGATAGAAATTTCGCATGGCCTTATAAAAATACCATAGTGAAAATGAAAAGATGGCGAATTCAAGCCATGGAAGCCAGGCCCAGCCGGTAACCGATTGCAGTTTGAGCAAACCGAAATACAACAACAGCACCAGAAAGGAAAAAATGTACAGGTGAACGGCAAAAATACCGTGATCCACATAATAAAACTGCTTCCGCTTCCGCACATACAGCAACTTTAACAAAAGGGCAAACACCGGAAGTGAAAGAAAAAGAAATTTTGGAAAATTATGCAGAAAAATGCCGATCCAATTCCTGAGAAATGCCGATTTATTGTTGTGATATTTGTTATCAATCTCAATATTTTTCCGCTTCATTATCCTTTTCAGCCATCCGTCCCGCTGTTTTGCGGGAAGGGCCTGCTGAACGGAGTCGTATTGGGCCAGGGAGCGATAGTTACTGGACCGGTAGCTGACGTGGAGGTTGTTAACCCCCCCTTCGGCAAACGCATTCCGGATATTTGCTGAGTCCTCGGCGGTTTTCGCATTTTCCAGGGCTTTATGCAAGGTTAAGCCGGTAGCACTGAACTTAGCTCCCTCAGTGCCCAACCGGAAGTTGTTCAGATCGAACATGGAAAAGAAGATAATGAAAAAAAATGCGGAGGTGAAAATATACATCCTGATGGGATCCAGGTAGCTCATGCGCCTGCCCATCATATATTCTCTGGAAAGAAAACCCGGTCTGCGGAAAAGGTCTTTTACAGTCGCGAAGAACTTACCGTCAAAATGGGTGATATCTGAAAAAAAGTGGGTCACCAGATGGCCCACCGACTGACGGGGTTCGATATTTTCCTGTCCGCAAAAGGTGCAATATCTTTCCGGTACCGGGGACCCGCAATTGAGGCAAATTTTTTCTGACCTGATTTTGCTATGTGACAACCGGGAATTTTGATTAAAAATAAAGATATTCGATATAATTAAGATGGTCTTTTACCGTTAACCCCTTGACCTTAATCCATGGATATGATGCGCACCAGGTATTTTTTAGCTCTGATTTTCACCTTTCTGAGTCTTTCCGGAAGCTCCCAGTACTATTATAAGGATATATTGCTGCCGGAACAAACCCGGAGTATCTGGAAATCTTATGTCAGCAATAAGGTGAAAAAAGTGAATATCGCGAGCACCGAGAGAAACGGCGAACCGACACCCGGTTTCGAATGCTCTCAGACCGTTTCCCCGGACTTCCGTTCCATAACTACTTTTACCCAATCAGCCGACGTGCAATCATCCGTTCTGCAAACATTTTATGATGCCTCCGGAAGGATGATAAAAACCGTTGATACGAGTGATTCCTATAAAAGTGTTTCTGAATACAGCTACGACGGGCAGGGCGAATTAAGCAGCATTGTCAACACCTCACTGGAAACAGACAATCATATACAAGCCACAGAAATACACCATTGGATTTACGCGGGCAAGGCTGCACAGATGATAAAAATAAAAAACGGATCAGATACGACCTTCGTCAATTTTAAAACCGATGACAAAGGAAGGATTATAGAAGAAGATCCCATGCACGGAAAAGAACGGCTGCCTGCAGTTTACTATTATTATGACGACCAGGGCAGACTAACAGATATTGTACGCTACAACGAAAAGGCCGGGAGACTGCTTCCGGATTATATTTTTGAATACAATACGCAGGGAATCTCATCCATGCTTTTTGTGCCCTCAGGCTCGAATGATTATCAGAAATGGCTATATGAATATGACGACCGTGGCCTGAAAACAGGTGAAACCTGCTACAACAAACGAAAGGAGATTATGGCAAAGATCAGTTATGCGTACAGCATTCAGTAAATCAGCAAAATTCATCAAAAAGCAGCCGAATGCCCATCCACTTGGGGAAATTGATCAATGCATTCCTTCAGTAGATACTTTTTGTTTGCTTCCCTTTACAAACAGTATAAAGGGTATGCAAATGATGAAGATGATGCCGAGATAGTAGAACACGTCCATGTAGGTCTGCACATTGGCCTGCGTGGTTACCGAAAAATCAATCGCCTTATAAGCAGATTTCAGCGCCAGATCCGGCTGCATACCCTTGGCCATAAATCCATGTTGCAAAGAATTCACCCGGTTTTGAACAACCGGATCATTGATGTTCAATTTACTCACCAGATTGCTGCGGTGATCCATATTCTGCCGCGCCATAAAAGTGGTTATGATCGCCACTCCAAAAGATCCGCCGATCTGGCGCATCATTCCGGTAAAGGACACGCCCTGTCCGATCTCGGCCCCTCTCAATGTACTCAGTGATAAAGTGGTAATCGGAATGAACAGCATGGCCATGCCCGCCCCGCGAACCACCAGCATCCAGAAGAAAGCCCCCGAGCCTGTATCATTCGTCAGGATATTATAACCCCAGAAACAAAAAACGGCAAAAAACAGCATCCCGAAGGATACCAGGAACTGCTGTTTGACGCCTTTCTGCAGCAACTGCCCGATCACCGGCATCATGAATGCCGTGGTAACGGAAGAAGCCACCATCAGCATACCCGATTGCTCGGCCGTCCAACCCAGGGTGCTCTGCGTGTAAATGGGAATGATGAAGGTGGATCCGTATAAACCGAAACCGAGTATAAAGGTCAGCACGGTACCAATGCGCAAGTTCCCGTTTTTGAGCACCCGCAGATTCACGATCGGGTTTCGGAAAATCGTTTCCCTCCAGATAAAAAAGAATCCGCCCAATACGGTAAGACAACTGAAAAGGATGATGTATTTATCCGCAAACCAGTCATCATCCTGTCCTTTTTCCAGCACATACTGCAATGAACCGATAGACAGGGCCAGGAGAAAAATGCCGCCCCAGTCAATATCCTGCAGAGCACTTTTTTTCCCGTAGTTCGGATTCCGGATGAACTGCAGGGTAAGCAAAGTGGCAATTACACCAATGGGTATGTTGATATAAAAAATATAGGGCCAGGAGAAATGATCTACAATGTAACCACCTAGTGGGGGCCCAAGGGTGGGGCCGACGATAATCCCCAGTCCGTAAATAGCCTGGGCCATGCCCCGTTTATCCGGCGGGTATACTTCTGTAATGATGGTTTGTGAAGTAGCCAGCAGAGCGCCGCCACCCAAACCCTGCATAAAGCGGAAGAAGACCAGCTCCCAGATTCCGTTGGCATTTCCGCAAAGAAAAGAACACACGGTAAAAATCATGATGGAAGTGGCAAAATAAGCTCTCCGTCCAAACTGATTCGAAAGCCAGCTGGTCATCGGAATAATAATTACATTGCCGATGGCATAGGCCGTGATCACCCAGGCCACTTCAGTCAACGTGGCGCCGAGATTTCCGCGCATGTCATTCAACGCCACGTTAACTATGGTGGAATCGATAATCTCGAGCAAGGTACAGGTGATGGCAGTGAGGGTGATGATCACCCGTCTGGAGCCATATTCAACCAAAGAATCCTGACGAAGGTCCATAGACTTCAATTTCGAAAAATTATTTATTTACCATCAATATGAACGTCCACGTCTACGTTCATCCCCGCTTTCAACCGGCCCAGCAGGGAATCGTCTGCATTGTCAAATTCAATTTTTATGGGAAGGCGCTGAACCACCTTTACAAAGTTTCCGCTGGCATTATCCGGTGGAAGCAGCGCAAACCGCGCACCGGTGGCCGGCGAAAAAGAAGCCACTTTCGCCTCAAAATCATGACCGGGGAGGGCATCTGCATTCACAATTACTTTCTGCCCGATACGGATCTTGTTGTATTGCGTCTCTTTAAAATTGGCCACCACCCACAAATGCTGGTCCAATACGATACTGAAAGTAGACTGCCCTGCATTAAGAAATTGTCCGACCTGCACGTTTACCTTGGAAACCAAACCGTTTGCAGGCGCCGTAATGACGGCGTAGGAAAGATTGAGCCTGGCATCATTCACATCCACCTGTCTCTGCTTGATGGTTGACGCAGCAACGCTGATCTGTGAAGACGTGGCATTGCTCTGGCTGGCTACGGAACTGGTTTGGCTGGACGCCTGATTTTTCTGCTGCTCCAGTATTTGGAGCTGCTTTTCAGCGGATTCTTTTGCCGCCTGCTTGTCTTCGAATTGCTGCTGGGTAACAGAATGATCCTGAATGAGGTTGGCGTACCTGTTATATTCCTGCGTCGTCTGCCATACGTTTACTTTGGCCTTTTCGATTTCAGCATCTACAGCGAGCACGGCGATCTGCGAAGTACCGATATTTGAGCGTGCTGCCGTCGTTGCCGCTTTTGCAGCGGACAGGCTGCTTTGGGCCGTGGCCAGCGCTGCTTCAGCCTGCTCGAGTTTGATCAGCAGATCCCGGTCATCCAGGATCAGCAGTGTATCCCCCACTTTCACTTGTTGATTATCGCTGACCCGCACTTCTTTTACATAGCCCGAAACCCGGGGAATAATCGGACTTATATTCGCTTCCACCTGCGCGTCATCTGTTTCCATATGATGCTGTGCATGGTTCCATTTACTTATACCAAACCAGCCACCAGCAATCACCAGCGCGATGAGAATGATCAGGAAAACCTTACTCCTTTTCTTTGGTTGAGATTGACCGTAGTTTTCTTTTTCTGTTGCCATAAAAACTTTACAATTAAAAAATTAAATTATTTTGTGTTAAGGGATTTGGTAATTACGCCCGCCTTTTGCAAAAGCGTATTATAGGCGACGAGTGCGTCGGCTTTGCTTAATTCCAGGCTGATCTTCGCTTGCAGCAACGCCACGTTCGCGTCTAACAGATCCGTGACCGTGACCAGACTGTTATCATATTTATTTTTGTTGATTTTGTAATTTTCGGTTGCCTGTTCGATTGCTTTTTCGCTGACCTCGATCTTTTTCCGGGCAGAAATATAAGACTGGTAAGCTTCATTAATTTCGAGCTTCACCTGATCATTCAGATAATCTTCGTTTGCCTCCGCTTCAGCCAGCCGGGCCTTTGCCTGAGCCACTTTGGCATTTGTTTTCCACAATGAAGAAACATTATATGAAACGCCCAGGCCAAAAGTGACGGCGTTGGTAATCGTGACCAGGTTGGGAATATCTGCAGCAATATAACCGCCGGTTAGGGCCAGCGAAGGATAATAATCACTTTTCGCTGACTGGATACCCACTGCAGATGCCTTCTTTCTATATTGCTGGGCCTGAATGTCCTTCCGGTTTTGGATGGCCAGCTGCTCATAATCGTCAATTCCTTCCAGTGTCACGGCCTGAGACAGGCTATTGGAATCCGGAATGATCTCATCATGTTCCGGAAGCCCGAGCAGAAGATTCATATTTACGGTAGCCACTTTCAGATTATTCTCTGCATCGACCAGATTCAATTCGATATTCGAGGTTTGAAGGGCCGCTTTTAACCTGTCATTTCTCGCCAGCAACCCATTCCGTTCCAGGTTATTGAAATCCGAATCACGGGATCTGGACTGCGCCAGGTTCTCCCGGATCAGCCGCACGTTGGCATTGGCCTTGTACAAATTACTGAAAGCGGCTATAGCATTGAGAACGACCCCTTCCTGATCATTGTCTGCATCAAGCGTTGCGGCCTTTTCTAAAAATTCCGCCGAGCGGATGCCATATTGAATGCGCAATCCGGAATACAAAGGCAGTGAAAGGTTCGCAATGCCGTAAGCGGCCTGGTTTACTTTAATCTCACTGGGGGAACTGCCGCCTGATCCACCGCTGTTATTGAGTTTAACTTTCAAATCAAGATTAGGCTGTGTAACCCGCAGATAGGCCCCGCTGATTTTAAAATCGGGCAGCTTGTTTTGTCTTGCCTGGATGAGTGCGGCATCAGCCTGATCGGCCCTGGCTTTTGCTGCCTTCAGGGGTTTGCTGTTTTTAATGCTCAGATCGATCGCTTCACCTAGCGAAATGTTACGAACACGATCCTGTCCCATCCCTTCGCGGGATATTAGCATGAGAAGTCCGAAAGTCAGCCCGGAAAAAATTGTTTTAAGATTCATGAGAAAGGATTGCTTTGAAAATGATTTTAATGTGTGCGGATAATTTTTTCTTAAGCGTTTTTTCAAATTCTTCATCTGTCAGCGTTTCCAGATGATGATACGCTTTATAAAAATCCAGATTGACCAGCATGTGAGAGATCGTTCCGATAAGGGTATTCATCATCATCGGCACATCCACCTGCTTTTTAAAAAGCCCTTTTTTCTGACCCAGGCGAATGACATCGTTGATGCTGGATAAATTCCGGGATTTTATTTTGGCCAGCATCTCGATGATGATTGGATTCTGATTAATCACCTGCTCACATAAGAGAATCCGGTGGAATTTTTTCCGCTGCATGATTTTTTCCACATATTCATCCAGCAGCCGGTACATTTTCTGTAAGGGATCAAGACTGTCATCTTTTAGCAGAAGATCTACTTTCTCTCTGACATTCAGACTTCTCTCTTCAAAAATCGCCTCCATAAGTTTTTCCTTGGAGCCAAAATAATAGGAGATCATTGCAGTATTGATGCCAGCTTCTTCAGCAATATCACGTACCGAAGTGCCGTCGAACCCCTTTTCGGAAAATAACCGCTCCGCTGTATCCAATAATTGTAACCGTTTTTCGGAATAAGCTGGTTTCATGCCGCAAAGTTAATTAAACGTTTGTTTAATTGATCGTTTTTTTAAGAAAAACTTTGAATGGCCCCTGCCACTGATCACAATGCCAACTGTCTGAATCCATTAATTCTTAATTTCGTCCCCCTGAATGTGTCCCGATCCGCCATAAACTGGACAGTCTTCAAAAGATAGTCGTCGTGTTTTTTTATTTTCAAAATGTGTTCAAATGAAATGGTCCCTCAGTTTTTTAATCAGCGTTTCCGTTCTCTTTTTTTCCTGCCAGCATCCTGCTGGTTCCGGCAAAGCAACAGGAGGAACCGACCCGCTCGATCTCAGTTCCCACGATACTTCAGTCAGGCCCCAGTCGAACTTCTTTTTATATGCCAATGGTGCATGGTTAAAAAGAACCGTGATTCCGCCTTCTCAATCTTCCTGGGGAAGTTTCTCGACACTGCGAGACAGCATATCGGCACGCCTGTACCGGATACTGGATTCGATTTCCCGATCAACCAGTTCTGTTAAGGGATCTATAGCCCAGCAAGCCGGAGATTTATTTTATAGTGCAATGGATTCTGCCGGCATAGAAAGGAGAGGTTTAATGCCCGTCAGGCCTGAACTCGACAGTATCGGAAATATTAAAAATACAGCCGACCTGATGAACGAGATTGCCGCAGAATATAAGGTGAATCACGGCCCTTTCATCAGCTTTTATGTAAGTGCGGATGATAAAAACAGCACCCTGAATGCAGCGCATTTTGATCAGGGAGGACTTGGTCTCCCCAACAGAGATTTTTATTTTAAAAAGGATTCGGCCTCCGTGAAAATCAGAAAAGGTTATACCGACTATATCCGTCAGATCTTCACTTTAACAGGTGACCATCCTGCCGAAGCAGATAAAAAAGCAATGGCCATCATGGAATTGGAAACTGCGCTCGCAAAGATCTCTAAAGGACCCGTTGCGTTGCGGGACCCCCTTGCCAACTATAACAAGGAATCCGTCGCCTCTTTAAATAAAACGATGCCCGGTTTTAAAAATTTTCTGAAAAATCTGGGTGTTAACGCCGATACCGTGCTGATGGGCCAGCCTGCATTTTATCGGGGACTTTATGCCCTCATCCGGAAAACCCCCCTGCAAACCCTTAAAACTTATCTGTGCTTTCATGTACTGAATGATGACGCCGATTATCTGCCCCATGACTTTGTGAATGCAAAATTTGAATTTAACAAATTGCTGAACGGGCAAACGCAAATGAGAGAACGATGGAAAAGGATGGGGTCCATGGTTGACCAGCAACTGGGAGATGCAATAGGCCAGTTGTATGTTCAGCAATACTTTCCGCCGGAAGCAAAACAGCGGATCAATGAAATGGTGGACAATATCCTTACCACTTATGGTGAAAGGATCCGGCAACTGGACTGGATGAGTGACTCCACCAAGCAAAAGGCACTGGTAAAATTACAGGCGATCGTAAAAAAAGTGGGTTATCCGGATAAGTGGAAAGATTATTCTTCCGTGACCATTGCGCGGGATAATATTATTTCCAACCTTAAGGCTACCACCCACTATGCTTATCTAAGGGATATTCATAAAATCGGTAAACCGGTCGACCGCTCAGAATGGTACATGACTCCGCCGACCGTAAATGCCTATTACAACCCTACCGCCAACGACGTTAACTTTCCTGCCGGCATACTACAGCCGCCGTTTTATTTTATTTCCGGAGATGACGCGGTAAACTATGGTGCCATCGGTATAGGAATTGGTCACGAGATCACCCATGGCTTCGATGACCAGGGTCGCCAGTTCGACGCAGATGGAAATCTAAAAGAATGGTGGACAGCTGAAGACGCCAGAAAATTTAAAGCCCGTGCTCAAAAAATCATTGATCAATACAACGGATATATTGCTGTGGATACTCTTCATGTGAACGGAGATCTGACTCAGGGTGAAAATATAGCAGACAATGGCGGGACTGCCATCGCCTACGCAGCCTTCAAAAAGACAGCTCAGGGCAAAGGAGACGAAAAAATAGACGGACTTACGCCAGATCAACGTTTCTTCCTGGCCGGCGCCCAGATTTGGCGAACGAAAAACCGGCCGGAATACCAGAGAACCCTGGCGCTCTCAGATCCGCATTCTCCGCCTATGTGGCGGATAAACGGAATGTTTTCCAATATGCCCGCTTTTTACAAGGCGTTTCATGTAGAACCAACTGATTCCATGTACCGCCCCGATAGCCTTCGGGTAAAGATTTGGTAACATAGATATTTTTGCTCCCGTTGGTCATCATTAAACCTTTCGACTAAAACCCTTGCGTGGCAAGGGTTTTAACATTCTAATAAGAGGGTTTGCCATGATGAAATCCAACACTAATTGGTTTTATCCCCGTCGCAACTCAGGTTATCTTTACTCTGTGGCTGTTGCCATACCTGCTAACTGACCTTGCCACTAAATCTTTTTCGCAACCATTTTATTCAGCACTTATCAAATCGTCACATTATGAAATCAGTATTTTCTAAATTAAATTTCAGAAGGTCAGCGTCGGCCCTTGCAGCAGTCCTGTTATTATCTTTTGGATCTGCTTATGCAAAATCAAGTCCGATCATTGAAATAATCACCAGTCCGGCTGATCAGGCGGTGACGGTGAACTATGTGGGTGTAACGGAGACGAGCCTTGTTTTTCGTTTGGATTACGACAACAAGTCAGCTGAAAAATTCTGGCTGATTGTAAAAAATGATGCGGGGGACGTAGTATATGAGCAGTCTTTTAAAGACGCTCATTTTACAAGAATCATTCATATACCAAAGGAAGAAGGAAAGATTCATCCGACCTTTGTTATCCGCACTTCAAATGCTCAGATTGAACGCAAATTCGAGGTCGCCCGTAAACTATCTGAAGACTACATTGTTACCAAATTATAATCCCTATTCATAACAGGAAGGGCCCGTTTTTATAACGGGTCCTTTTTTATTTAGTTATCGACATTTTTTATGGAAGGCCGGTCATCTTTTGCATCCCGGTGTTCATAGGTTAACTTGAATGCCTTAAGGTCCGGAGAATATTTGCGCTTCCGGTAGAGATCATATTTATAAATGGTCTGACCCAGTTGATAGAAAAAAGGGAAACCTACGGTTTCAAATTCGTATTTATCGTCGTTCAAAATTTCATCTTCATTAGCATATATCGTCGCCGTTAGCATAAATTCTGTTTGGTGGCGGAAGTCCGCTACGTAAGAAACATCGGTGAGGCATCCATAAGCCCAGCCAACCTTATTAAACACGCGGATATAATCCGGGAGCCGACGGCCGCCATAAGCAAAATAGAATTTCGCATAACTGTCATTGAACAACGCAGTGTCGTACTTCGGATAAGGCGTTTCGGAAGGATACTGGGAGAGGTAACGGTATAAAAATGCATAGTCGTCCCGGCTTAGTCTGAACCGCTGCTTTTCCGGAACAGATAAAGGAAAAAGTACGGACTGCAGGATTTGCTGCAGATCCACAAGGGGTATATTGTTGTGCCGGGTGAAGTTCATTGGCTCATTCACCATACTGTCTTTCCAGTTCAGATACCCCTTGCCAAGCAATGCCGGCCTGGAGAAATCGAAAGAATCGCGGTTAAAGGCCGCGAGCTCGGTGAAAATTGTTTTCCCGGACGCGCTCAGGAATCTTATCTGATTTGTATGTCTGTTCTCTTCCTCGCTAAGCCGCATGAACTGCCGGACGATCCGCATCAGCCGATATCCCTTTGCATGCAGGCTCCTGTTAATTTCCTGCTGTCCGACAAATTCGTACATCCTGTTATAAGCATCATTATCACTGATCAGAAAAGCTTTTCGTATGAACTGGGCTATGGATGGCAAGCCGGTTTGGGCGGTACTGTCGCGGTAGAGGGCTTTTTGGCCTGACCAGCTGCTGTCGTATTGCAGGGTTGTGTATTTATTTACTCCGGGGACTTTCATCCGGTTGAGTTTTTCGAGCGACAGTAATGCAAGCGGCAGCTTAACGGTAGAAGCCGGGTAATAATAAAGGCTATCCCCGGTATTAAAATAGAAATTTCTGAAAGAAGGTTTGTTGAATGCATCCCGGTCGATCCGGGTATAGATAATTTGTATCCGGTACTTTTCTTTCTGCCGTAATACCTGTTGCATCAGAGAATCCTTGCCGGATTCAAGTACCCTTTTCAGAAAGGAATCCGTTCTCATCTGGGCAGGAGCAAACAGTCCCAGGAAAGTAAAAACGGAAAGCAGCAGGATTAAAATACGCATGCCGACGAATGTACAAAAGATCGTTTAATTCCGTCTTGCCGGGCAATGATCAGGATTTTCCAGGCCCTCTCGTAACCAGCCAGACAATCACGCCAATCACAATCAAAACCAGCAAAACACCAACCCAGACGCCGGCCTTAAAAATTCCGCCGATAACGGCGCAGCTCCCCAATAAAAACGTCATCAGGATAAGGGGAAGAAACGGTAAAATCTTTTTCATATATGGATTGTTCTACCAGATTGATTGAAAAATCATGCCACCGGTTTTCCGGCAGGGCTCCTGCCGGCCTAAAATTAATTTTATGGAAGGATTCCTGAAAAAAGATGCTGTTCCTGAACGGAATAAAGTAGATTTGGGGTCTTATAAACAGCTCATGAAACTTTTTGTTGCCGGTCTGCCCTATGACTTTGACGATACCGATCTAAAAGAAATGTTTGAACTCTACGGTGAAGTCAATTCTGCAAAAGTGGCGATTGACCGGGAAACCCGGAAGAGCCGGGGTTTCGGATTCCTCGAAATGGCCGTTGCTTTGGAAGCAAAAGAAGCTATTGATGCCCTCAATGGTGCACGCCTGCGCGGGGGTAAAGAACTGGTGGTTCGTGAAGCCGAGGAAAAACCGCGGGACAATAACAGCGGTTACCGGCCAAGACGCTGACTTCTCTTTTACCATTTTGCAATCTTGCTGCCGCATCCTGCGGATCATCAGGGATTTCTCAATGCCCTGTCCAGATGAACATATCCGCCATCCACATGGACCAACTGACCCGTTGTATGACTGGATCTTTCCGATAACAGAAACGCTGCTGTATTTCCGATCTCCTCAATGGTGGTCATCCGGTTTTCCAGCGGAATCCTGGAGATGATTTCTTTCAGCCTCGCATCACTATCATCAGCTTTCTTTATCCAGTCAGCGTATTGGGGTGTCCAGCATTCAGATACAACGATGGCGTTCACCCTGATTTTATACTTAAGGAGTTCCACGGCCCATTCCCGGGTTAGTGCATTTCTTCCCCCATTAGCTGCCGCATAGGCCGAGGTATTGCCCTGGCCCGTTTCCCCTGCTTTGGAACTGATATTCAGGATGGCACCCTTTGATTTAATTAGCTCGGGCAGTGCAAAATGGGCCATCAGATAATAATGTACAATATTGTTGTGCATGCTTTGCATGAACCTTTCATAGTTGCCGCTTTCCAATCCCACACCGTCGTTGAGACCGGCATTGTTCACCAGTCCGTCGATCCTTCCGGACAAAAAAATGACCTCATCCACTGCCTTTTTAGCACTTTCCGGTTTCGTCAGTTCTGCCTGGATGGAAAATGCTTTACCACCGGTTCCCTCAATATCCCTGACGAGCTTCTGGTTATCGGCTTCATTTCTTCCCACAATGGCCACACGCGCACCTTCAGCCGCCAATACCCGCGATATGCCCTCTCCTATGCCTTTGGCTCCTCCCGTTACGATAATTACTTTATCGGCTAATTTCAAGTCCATCCCTATTGCTTTTTGATTTATAACGAAAATATTTTGTCCATCAATCTCCATTTCCCTCCTTTCTCCGTGCCCGGCAGCGCCTGCTGATAGGTGTTCATCAAATTTTCCCATTCCTGCACTTTCGGATTGCCCAGGTCATCGGCCGTTTTCCGTTCGAAAGAAAACCCCGGCGCCGTTTCCATGATCATAAACAATCGATTCTCACAATGGTATATTTCCATGGCCACAATACCCGAATCCCGGATACTCTTCAGGATTTCCGGCCATACCTTGCGGTGGTGCGCTTTATAGGCTTCCATCAAAACAGGGTCATTTTTCAGATCAAGGGCTAAACAATATCTCATCGTGCTGGAAGACATACATTTATTTTAATGAAGGATCGCAGGAGACCAGTTCCTGCCTCGCGACGCCAAGTCCATCAATACCAAGCTCAACGATGTCTCCCGGCTGCAGATAAGTTGGGGGTTTCATGCCCAGCCCGACGCCTGCAGGCGTTCCGGTCGAAATAATATCACCCGGCAGCAGGGTCATGAACTGACTGATATAAGATATCAAAAAAGGAATTTTAAAGATCAGGTTCGCCGTTGTGCCATCCTGCATCAGTTTCCCATTCAGCTTAAGCCAGAGCCTCAGCTTATTTACGTCGGCAATTTCATCCGGGGTAACCAGCCAGGGACCCAATGGCGCAAAAGTGTCGCAGCCTTTGCCCTTGTCCCAGGTGCCACTTCTTTCAATCTGAAATTCCCTTTCACTCACGTCGTTGTGCAGGCAATAACCGGCAATATATTCCGCTGCGTCCTGTTCTTCAACATAGGACGCCTTCTTCCCCATAACCACGGCCAGCTCCACTTCCCAGTCTGTTTTTTTTGAATTTTTCGGAATGATGATATTGTCAAAAGGGCCGCAAAGAGCGGTGGTTGATTTCATAAATAAAACCGGCTCGCCGGGTGGCTCAGCCTTTGTTTCCCTGGCGTGATCTGCATAATTCAATCCTACACAAACAATCTTGGAAGGCCTTGCTACCGGTGCCGCAAGCCGTGTATGACTGTCCAGTTTTTTCAGTGTACCCTGGTTTTTGGTGATGAATGATTTTAAACGACCCAGACCACCCGAAGCAAAGAATTTTTCATCATAGTCAGATCCGAAAGGAGAAAGATCGTACCTTATTCCATCCAGCTCAATACCCGGCAAAGCCTGATTGTCTTTTAAATACCTGATTAGTTTCATATTGAATTATTAAAAATTGTTTTACAATCCATAAAAAGTCGTGGCATTACCGCCAAACAGGTTTTCCTGTTCGGGCTTGGAAAAAACAGAAAAATAATCTTCCACAACGGAAACGACTTCCCCATAAGAGCCTGCCAACAGGCATACGGGCCAGTCGGAACCAAATACAATCCGGTTCATACCAAAAGATTCAACAACCGCATCTATATAAGGGACGAACATTTCTTTCGTCCAGCTATTCCAATGAGCTTCTGTAATCATACCGGACAACTTACAATACACGTTATCCATCCGGGAGATATTAAATATTTCCTTCTTCCAGTTTTTCACTTCCGATTTCCTGATCTCCGGTTTGGCCAGGTGATCTATAATGAACGGTTGCCGGGGAAACGATTTCACCAATGCCGATGCAAAGGGCAACTGATCGGGATAAATCAACAGATCATAGGTAAAGCCAAAATCGCGAAGTGCAGCAATTCCTCTTTTGAAATCCGGCCGGAGCATCGAGGAGCGGTCCGGATCGCCCTGTAAAATATGACGAAATCCTTTGATTTTGGATTGCTGGTAACGGCCCAGCCGCTCCACAATATTTTCCGCACACAGATCAACCCAGCCCACAATACCTTTCACGAAGGTATATCCGGAGGCGAGCTTTAAAAAATAATCATTTTCACCTTCCGTCTGGTTCACCTGTACCAGCATGCAACCTGCTATATCATGCGATTTCAGCAGGGGTTGGATATCCTCCGGAAGGAAATTTCTTCTCAGAACAGACATATCTTCCGTGATCCAGGAATGCTGTCCGGAATCATAGTCCCAAAAGTGTACGTGACCATCAATTTTTTGCATCCCATTTAGGAGTATATTAGCAAAGGTTTTTTTTGAAATCCGGAACGACCCGGAAAATGAAGATAAATGATTTTACATAAATGCAGTTTTCACAGCGGGTCGGTTTTCTTCGCAGCCGCATGCCTTTCTCTTTCCTTTTTTATTTTTCCCCGCCTGTCTGCACAATCCGGTAAGGAAAAACATTCTTCTCCTCCGGGTTTTAGCCTGGCTACTGAATTAAGAAACTTTTATGATATCTCCACGCTGCCTGCTTATCGCGACGAATCTGTTGAATCCCAGGTTTCCTCCTGGGATACAACCGGTGGGAATGATGATGGTTTCGGAGGAAAATATTCATACGTAGGCAGGGATAAAGACAGTAGCCTGGTGCTCATCAATATTCGCGGCGCGGGCGTGATCAACAGGATATGGACGGCGACGCCTACACAGGATACCCTGGATTTTTTTATTGATGATGACCCATATCCCGCACTATCCATCAGGTACGAAGATCTTTTTTCAGGCCTGGTCTTCCCCTTTGTAGCCCCATTGTGCGGAAATCAGCTCGGCGGATACTATTGTTACTTTCCCATCCTCTTTCAGAAAAGCTGCCGCATTGTTTCCAGAGCCAAAAAAATGCAGTTTCATCAGATCGGCTACAGGCTGTATCCCAAAAATTCAAGGGTTCAGCCTTTTAGCAGGGAAATCGCAGACAGGGAAAAAGAAACCCTTTCCCGCATTGATCGTTTGTGGCGCAAAGAGAACCGGAGCATCGGAGATTTTATTCCAGGTGACCGGAAAGATCTAAAGACCGCCACGGCAGACTTTGAAATCAAGCCCGGTGAAAAAACAACCCTGTTTGACTTCCGCGAAGGCGGCAGGATCCTGGGCATCGAGTTTGATTTGGATGACGGTTGCAAGGACTTCAATAAAAACATTGATCTGCAGGTGCTTTGGGATAACGATCGGCATCCCGCCGTGAATTGCCCGCTTGCTGATTTCTTTGGTTATTCCTTTGGTGTGCCGTCGATGGAAAGCTTATTATTGGGGTCAAATGGTCATACCCGTTATTGTTATTTTCCTATGCCCTTTGATCGTCAGGCACTGGGACAACTGGTATACCGGAATTCAGATTCCCTGCTGCCGCCTTTAGCTATAAAAGCAAAAATATACTACACGCAAGCCAGAAGAGATTCCCTGAGAGAGGGCCGGTTTTATACCTCCTGGAAAAGCAATATACTTTATCCGCAAAACGGACCGCATATATTTCTGAATACAAACGGGAAAGGCCACTATGTGGGAACCATTTTACAGGCCCGGGGACTTTATGCCGGAATGACTTATTTTTTCGAAGGAGACGATTCCACGGCAACGGATGGGACTTTCCGGATGCATGGTACCGGATCAGAAGATTATTTTAATGGAGGCTGGTACGCACTGCCGGACCGCTGGGATGCCAAAATGAGTTTGCCCCTGCATGGCTGCCTCGATTATTCGCTGCCCTTTTCCAGAACAGGAGGTTACCGGTTTTATCTCAATGACAAGATTCCGTTTGAAAAAAGCATCTTTCATTCAATAGAACATGGTCCCGTTCAAAATGAAATACCTGTTGATTATACCTCATTGGCATTTTACTATGGCAATCTGCCCCCTTCCCGGGTTACTACACCAACAACGGATCTAACGGAAGTTCCCACTCCGGATACGCTGATGGTCTATCCGCAACTGGCCAATTTTAATATTTGGGGAGACGTGCAGGTTAGAAGCCAATGGGTGTATCCGACTGGAGGCACCAGTTCTCTCTTTACGGTAAACGATGAATCTGTACTGAGAATCCCTATGGAAAATATACCGGACGGGAACTATAAGTTATTTATTGATTTTGCAAAAACACCGGATGGAAGTTATTTTTCCCTTTGGCAAAGACAAACACAGATTTCAGCATGGATTCCGACGGCGTCAGCACGAAGAGAAAGGATTGAACAGCTTTTTCTCGGAAAAATACAAAGGAACCAATCCTCGCGAACCATCAGCTTTCGATTTAGAACCGAATCCGCACACACCGGCTTTTTTCTGAACCGTTTGATGCTCGTAAAAAATTAAAAAGCAAAACCGGGATACCCGCTTTCACTTTTTAATTTTCGCGTTGAATATTCCCCTCACATAAAGAATTCCTCAGAAGCAATTTTACCATCCTTCACGTGGTAAACACAAAGTTCAGACATTGTACTTCGTTTATGCCCCTTCATGGTCGTATCCATTTCGAGATGAACGGCAAATGAGTTGCCGGCTACCAGGGGTTCAGAAACCTTGATCCCGTGCACAGCTTCCACCATGCCTTCGAATGCGTGACCCTTCTCAATTATGGCCGGCAGACCCTTTGTTTCTTTTGCAAAACCCTGACTTGCTTCCGGTTCAATACTAATGGCATCCTTGGAAAATAGCTCTTTTTGAGCGACTTCAAATTTTCCTTCGGCGCAAAGCGCGTGCAGGCGGTTTGCGATTTCTCTTGTTGTCATAAAAAATTGTTTAAAGTGAAAGATTATAATACTAAATTAATTAGATTTTAATTACCAATAAAATTAGTTTCATCCGGCCTTAACCGGATCACCATAACCAATCCATGGGGACAAATATCGAACCAATGGCTTGTAGAAAATGCCCGCCTTATGGAAGTAACCCCGATTTAACGGAAGGCTTTAGGTATTTTCCGGGACGGGTCCGGCACAACATCCTTCGTTCCCGGGATATCCGTAAAACCAAAGGCCGGAACCATCATGGTAAGCGAAGCACCCAGGCACACAATTATATGGGTACGCATACCTGCTGCCCAGTCTTTCCGCTCCCGCTCGATTCCGATGACAAGCAGCAGAAATAAATTTGCATTTCCATCCGTTCTTCATTTACTTTGTATCTCAAAGTGCTTTTTAAATGGATAACACAACCCAAAATCTGGACGCTTTACAGGACATCAAACGCATCATGGAGCGCAGCAGCCGGTTCATCAGTTTAAGCGGATGGAGCGGCGTTGCCGCAGGCGTCTGCGCACTGGCCGGGGCCTGGATGGCCAACCACCGCATTTCCCTGTATTATCAGAATGAATTCCCGACGCCATCTGCCTGCCCTTCCTGCCTAAAAAGAGATTTGCTCATTATCGGATTTTGTGTATTTGTGACTGCATTTACAACAGCCACTTTATTTACGGTATGGAAAAGCAAAAAAGACGGAGTTGCCATTTGGGGCAATGCAGCCAGAAGACTGCTTTGGAATACCCTTCTGCCCATGGTGGCGGGCGGCTTCCTGCTCTGGCGCATGATAGAATTAAAACAGTATGAATTCATCGCGCCCGGATCGCTTATTTTTTATGGTTTGGCCCTCATCAATGGAAGTAAATACAGTATGGGGGAAATAAGGTGGCTGGGTTATGGAGAAATCATCCTGGGCATCATAAGTCTATGGACCCCCCGGTCAGGACTGATATGCTGGACCCTCGGTTTTGGCGTCCTGCATATCCTTTACGGAGTCGCCATGTGGTGGAAGTATGATCGGCTGTCGGGTAAAACAAGGAAAGATAATATAAATGAAGTTAACGCGGTATAGCGCATGAAGAACCCGATTGAACAATTAAATAAAGTCTTTGACAGCCGTATCCGGTTAGGCATTATGAGCGCGTTAATGGTAAATATCCGGGTGAATTTCAACGAACTCAAAGAGCTGATCCAGGTAACCGATGGCAACCTGGCCAGTCACCTGAAAACACTGGAAGAAACCGGCTACATCAAAGTGGAGAAAGGATTCATAGGCCGAAAAACCAATACCACGTATGCTGTGACCAGGGCAGGAGAAAAGGCTTTTAAATCTCACCTGGACGCGCTGGAAAAAATGATCAGGTCCATGCAATAATTTTTTTGTCAACATACTTTGAAATACAAAGTACTTTTAAAATAATCATTCATGATTCGAGCTACACGGCTGGCTGCCTGGATATGGTTAATGACCACCCTGGTTTTGGGTGCCGGCTGGTTTTTTTATATGCTCTTCGAAGAAGGGCTTATGCCGTCCTGGACCGCCATTCCGGCGTTCTTACCGCGCCGGCCCTCATGGCCTTTTTTCTCAGCATGGACCACCTATCACGTTACTTTTCTTCTCCCGGCATTTTATTAATAAACAAAAACACAAATATGGAAACGACTGCAATTTCCGGTTCTACTGGCGGCAACAACAAATCAACCCGTTCAAACAAGATCCTTTACAAAGGGATCACCACCGGTGTGCTTATCCTGGTAATGCTGATTCCTACGGTATTCATCACAGACCTGGTTCAGGAAAGGCAGCAAAGACAATCCCAGGTTGTTAAGGAGGTCAGCAGCCGTTGGGCACAGGCACAAACCTTAACCGGTCCCTATATCTATTTGCCCTATAAGGAGGTCAGCCTGGACCCGGATAAAAAACCGTCGGAGGTCATACGGCATTTACTGGTAATACCGGATGATCTGTACGTTCGCGGACGCATTGAACATGAGCTGAGACAACGCTCCATTTACAAAGTACTTCTATACCGGGCATCCCTGTCTGACAATGGCAATTTCTCATTTCAGCTTCCAAAAGAAATTGAAGCCGGCCTGGTTCAATGGTCAGACGCGCGGATCTGTTTCGGACTTTCCGACTTTAAAGGGATCGAAGAAAAACTGGTGATTCAATGGAATAACCAGCCTTATGAGTTGTCTCCCGGATTACCAGCTGATGATATAAATGACAAGGGGTTGTCTGCCGTCATTCCCTTATCTCCCCAGGATCTGGGAAAGAGCATAGCTTTTCACCTGGATGTGAAAATCAAGGGAAGCGAAATGCTGCATTTTGTCCCTTTCAGCGGGAACAGCCGGTTTGAACTGGCGTCCTCATGGCCCAATCCATCCTTTGACGGAAATAATCTGCCAGCAGAAAGAATTGTCACAGACAGCGGATTCTCCGCCAAATGGGCTTTCAGCAAGGCAAACCTGCCCTTTGGCACTGTTTTAAAAGATTTTAAATTTGATCAGTCCGCTCTCGCCTTCGGGGTTACCATGGTGCAACCGGCGGATGAATATGCCAAAACAAACCGGAGTGTTAAATATGCGATTCTGATTATCGGATTAACCTTTTCCATATTCTTCATCGTAGAACTCATGCAGAAAAAGCCCATTCATCCCATTCAATACGTTCTGATTGGCCTGGCACTGGTCATTTTCTACAGTTTATTGCTGGCCATCAGTGAATTCCTTTATTTTGACAATGCTTACCTCATTGCGTCGCTGGCCACCATCCTGCTTATCAGCCTGTATGCCAGGAGCCATTTTCGGAACTGGAAATCCGCGGGCATATTCGGCGCTGTGCTTACCTTGCTTTACAGTTTTATTTTTGTTCTGATCCGGCTGGAGGATACCGCTTTACTCGTTGGAAGTATCGGCCTGTTTGTTATCCTGGCACTTACCATGTACGCCAGCAAAAGGGTCAACTGGTATGGCATTGATTCGGCTGCTCCGGTGCCTCAACAAGGTTAAAATATGTAGCAGGGGCTGAACTGTTGAACTATTGAACGGTCCATCACGCTATTCAAACAAATGATATGAAACAAAAAACAGGAAGATCTTTTGTCAACGCCTTTTCCGGATTGATCTATTTTTTCCGGCACGAAAGCAATGGAAGAATCCAGACTGTCGTTGGCATCTGCACCCTGCTGCTGGCAGGCTGGTTCCACATCAAAGCTTCAGATTGGATCGTGATTTTAATTTGTATCGGATTGGTTTTGTCGCTCGAAATGCTGAACTCTGCGCTGGAAAAATTATGCGATCTGGTGCAACCGGATTTCCATCCCCGGATCAAAATAATAAAAGACGTGGCGGCGGGAGCAGTACTCTGGATATCCCTCATAAGCGCCGCGATCGGAGCAATTATTTTTTTACCTGAAATTGGGAAATACCTATGAAAACACGACTTACAGGTGTTGAGAAAGCGCTGGCATTGTCCATAGCTTTCAGCATTTCCCTGCTGGCAATCCGGGTTCTATATACCGGGAATGAAGCGTACGTTTTTTATATCTGGAATATCTTTCTCGCAATCATACCCTTTCTCTGCAGCAGGAAACTGATTACCCAAACCCGGATGAATGTGAGATCGATCCTGTTGATTGGCGGCTGGCTTCTGTTCTTCCCCAATGCTCCATACCTCGTAACTGATCTTTTTCATTTTACCGCCAGAAGCGGCTCGCCAGCCTGGTTCGATATGATCCTGGTTACCTCGGCTTCCTGGAACGGGCTGGTCCTTGGCATCATCTCCCTTCTCCAGGTAGAATATTTTTTAAAAGCCCACTTCCGCGAAAAAAAAGTAAGGGCGATTTCGTATTTATTTATCCTCCTTTGTGGTTACGGGATTTACCTCGGAAGGTTTTTACGCTTCAACAGCTGGGATGTCGTGACCAATCCCCTTTCTCTTTTTTCTTCTATTTATCATTCCATTCTTCATCCTCTGCAACATACCGGCACCTGGGCATTTACCCTGATCTTCAGTTGCCTGCTGGGAATTGTGTACAGCATGGCAAAACAGATGCAACAAAGGAGTAAGGCCAGTTGGTAAGGAATGCCATGCATTCAAATATTCAGCAACGATGGCTTCCGGGCCTGGATATCCAGAATGAGTTCGCCGAAAATCGTATTGGCCCAGGCAAACCACTTCCGCGTAAACCTTGTCATGTCATCTTTATGAAAAGATTCATGCATAAATCCTGTGCCCGCATTGGAAGCCACCAGCCATTGCAGGCATTGTTTTATCTCCGTGTCACTGGAACTCGTCAAAGCCCTCATGATAATTCCCAGCGGCCAGATCATATTCAGTCCTGCATGCGGGCCGCCAATGCCCTCAGCGGCGCTTCCCTTAAAAAAGAAAGGGTTATAATCCGACAAAAGAAGTTTTCTGGTATTCTGGTAAATCAGATCTTCTTTGGGCAACGCCTTCAGATAAGGCAGTGATAAAAGGGATGGAACATTTGCGTCGTCCATTAAATTGAAGCTGCCAAAGCCGTTTACCTCGTAGGCATACACTTTCCCGAATTTAGGATGTATTGTTATAGCATATTGCCGTAATGCTTTTTCTACTTCGTCTGCCAATTGGGTACATTCATTGGCGAGTTGGGTATCGTGGCCTGCAGATGCCAGCAATTCTGCTGCATGTCGCAAAGAAACGACGGCAAAGAAATTGGAAGGAATCAGAAAAGGAAATATGGTGGCGTCATCGCTGGGCCTGAACATCGAACAGATGAGGCCGACCGGCTTGACGGGATAACCATATCCGCCCAGCGGGAGACTATCAGTTGCAAATGCGGTAGTGCGCTCAAAATGGTAAGGTCCTTCGGAAGTCTTTCGCTGCTGCTCCTTAAATGTCCTCAGTATTGACCTGATCGCCTCTTTCCATTGTTTATCAAACGGGGTCGCATCGCCAGTCGTTTTCCAATACTGATGGGCAAGCCTTATGGGATAACAGAGGGAATCGATCTCCCATTTGCGCTCATGAATGCCCGGCTTCATGTCCGTGATGTCCGTTTTTTTCCATTCACTAATCCTGGTTTCATCTTTATAAAAGGCATTTGCATAAGGATCCAGCAGAATGCAACGGGTTTGCCGGTTAATCACGCCGGCAATCAATTGTTGCAGCTTTTTATCTTTTTGAATCAATGGAAGGTAAGGCCAGACCTGCGCGCTGCTATCCCGCAGCCACATGGCATCTATGTCGCCGGTAATGACATAAGTATCGGGACGGCCACTGGTCATTTCAAAATTAACCGTTGTGTCCAGCGTATCCGGAAAACAGTTTTCAAACAACCAACCCAGCTCCTTGTTGGGTAATGCATTTTTCATCTTGACAATCGTTGCCTCAACGGCTTCACTGTTAAAGTGCCGGGCCGACAACTTTGGGCGCCTGCTTATGAATTCATCTGTTCCCCGGGCAAAAACAGCACTTTTGTGCAGGGTCAACGCGGCAGTCATAATCCCTGCTGATCTGATAAACCTTCTTCTGGTGGTCATATACGCATTTATTTTTATTTCTCCCGAATCCGGGTGGGGACACTAAACTAAAATTATTGTTCCGGCAGGCACAAAAAATCAGGATTTAATATGAAATATAGCAATAAAAACAATTCCAGTAAACGCCCATAGTTTTATAATTTTGCGCAGCAATTACTCCCATGAAAGAAAGGCTGAAGGAACTATCCGGACAACTAGCCGGCGATCTCTATATTGACGATACGATACGCACCCTGTACGCCACCGATGCATCGGCTTACCGGGAGATGCCGCTGGCCGTTGCGGTACCCCGATCTGCAGACGATCTGAAATTACTGATCGGTTTTGCGGTTAAGAACCACACCTCCCTGATCCCGAGAACTGCAGGCACTTCATTGGCCGGACAGGTAGTTGGCGGCGGAATAATTGTTGACGTTTCCAAAAATTTCAACCAGATTCTTGAACTGAATGTTCAGGAACATTGGGTTCGCGTACAACCCGGGGTTATCAGGGACGTGCTCAATTTGTTTTTGAATCCGCACGGTCTTTTCTTTGGTCCTGAAACATCCACAGCGAACCGGGCCATGATGGGCGGAATGGTTGGCAATAACTCCTGCGGATCCAATTCCGTTGTTTACGGAAGTACCCGGGAGCACCTGTTGGAAGTGAGGGCCTTGCTCAGCGATGGCTCCGAAGCCGTTTTTAAACCTGTCAGCAAGGAAGAGTTCAACCGGAAATGTGAAAGCCCTGACCTGGAGGGCAATATCTATAAAACAGTAAAAACATTGCTGGCCAATCCTGATAACCAGGCAGAAATAACGCGGGAATTTCCGAAAAAAACGATCGAAAGAAGGAATACCGGCTATGCGCTGGATGTATTGATGGATGCGGCTCCCTTTTTTGAAGGCAGGCCCGATTTTAATTTCTGCAAACTGATTGCCGGCTCTGAAGGCACGCTGGCGTTTATAACGGAGATTAAATTAAATGTGGTTCCGCTTCCACCGGCAGAAACCGGTTTGCTTTGTGTTCATTTCAACAGCATTGACGAATCCCTGCGCGCAAACCTGATTGCCTTAAAATATAAGCCGAGCGCCAGTGAGCTCATTGACCATTATATACTGGAATGCACCAAAGCGAATATCGAGCAGAGCAAGAACAGGTTCTTCGTGCAGGGCGATCCCGGCGCCATCCTCGTGATTGAATTCAGAAGATCCGGGAGGCCGGAGATTATCGAGATTGCCGGCAAGGTTGAGGCAGAAATGAGAGCGGCCGGACTGGGTTATCATTTCCCTTTATTGTTCGGGGCAGACAGCAAAAAAATATGGGACCTGCGTAAGGCCGGGCTCGGCCTGCTGGGCAATATGCCAGGGGATGAAAAAGCAGTGCCCGTAATTGAGGATACGGCTGTAGATGTGAACGATCTGCCCAATTATATAGCCGACTTTAATAAGATTCTGGAGAAATACAATCTCCACGCGGTTCATTATGCACATGCGGGCTCGGGAGAGATTCATCTTCGACCCATCCTGAATTTGAAAACGGCAGAAGGCAACAAACTTTTCAGGACGATCGCTGAAGAAATTGCTACGCTGGTGAAGAGATACAAGGGCTCCCTCAGTGGCGAACACGGTGATGGAAGGCTCCGGGGTGAATTTATTAAACAAATGGTTGGCGCTAAGAACTATGAATTGTTCAAAATCATCAAGCACACCTGGGATCCGGACAACATTTTCAACCCCCACAAGATCGTGGATACGCCGCCCATGAATACCATGCTGCGCTATACAGCCGGGCAAAAGACGCCGGATTTTAAAACGGTCTTTCGTTTTACGAATCAGGACATTTTGCAGCATGCAGAGCAATGTAATGGTTCAGGTGATTGTCTTAAGTCGCATTTGTCCGGAGGCACCATGTGTCCTTCCTACATGGCCACCAGGAATGAAAAAGATTCCACGCGCGCTAGGGCAAATATTCTTCGGGAATTCCTGACCAATTCCAAAAAATTAAACCGCTTCGATAACCGGGAGATCTATGAAGTCATGGATCTCTGTCTGAGCTGCAAGGCCTGCAAGTCAGAATGCCCTTCCAATGTGGATGTCGCTAAACTGAAAGCCGAATTCCTGCAGCAATATCATGACGTTCATGGGGTACCCTTCCGGTCCAGAATGATTGCCAATTTCAACAGGGCATCGAGGATTGGATCCATAGCTCCCGGAATTTACAATTTCATGATGACCAATACTGTCGTCAGCGGCATCATCAAACGCAGCCTGGGTTTTGCCGGTAAACGTTCGATGCCCACTCTGTATAAAACCAGCCTGGTAAAATGGTTCAGGAATCGAAAACAATTCGGGCCGGCGGACGGAGCGGCTCCTAAAAAGAAGGTTTACCTGTTCTGCGACGAATTTACCAACTACAACGACACAGAAATCGGCATCAGAGCCATCCTCTTGCTGGAAAAACTGGGATATGAAGTAATTATCCCTAAGCATGAAGAAAGCGGCAGAGCATGGATGTCCAAAGGACTTCTCAAAGCAGCTAAAAAAATTGCTAATAAAAATGTCGTCTCTCTGAGTAAACTGGTAAATGCAGAAACACCTTTAATCGGCATCGAACCGAGTGCCATTCTCACTTTCCGTGATGAATACATTGACCTTGCGGAAGATGAAAATCTGGTCGCGGCAAAATCATTGGCTAAAAATGTTTTTTTAATAGATGAATTTATCGCCAGGGAAATAGAAGCGGGGAACATCGACAGATCCCTTTTTACAAAGGAAAAACGGTTAATCAAACTCCATGGGCATTGCCAGCAGAAAGCTTTGTCCTCTATTTCCGCTTCCGTAAAGATGCTTTCGTTTCCCGAAAACTATACAGTGGAAAATATTCCTTCCGGCTGTTGCGGAATGGCTGGTTCCTTTGGCTTTGAAAAAGAGCATTACGATCTCTCCATGCAAATTGGTGAGCTGGTGTTATTGCCGGCTGTCAGAAACCAGCCGCAGGATGTTATCATTGCCGCAACAGGTACCAGCTGCCGCCATCAGATAAAGGATGGGGCCGAAGGAAGAATAGCACTACATCCTGTAGAAGTGTTGTTTCAGGCGCTGGAGAAATAAGCTAAGGCGCCTGCTATGGCAAAAAAGTCTTTCAAAAACCTACACGCTCTTTCTTTTTTCTTCCAGCTCACCGGCAATTTCAATCACCCGTTTTTCAGACAGTGGGTATAGGGAAATAAAAAAAACGGATATCAGGGCTCCTGCCGCCGGAAGAAAACTCAACATGAGTCTGATGCCCAATTGTACGGAAGATCCCTGAACCACATTCGCCTTAAATCCAATGGCCCCCAGCAGCCATCCGGTTAGCGCCCCGCCGATTGTCCAGCCAAGCTTTTGGGACATGGAAGAAGAAGAAAAGACCAGACCCGTCGCCCGTCTTCCGGTTTTCCATTCGGAATAGTCCACAATGTCTGCATACATGGACCATAACAAAGGAAAGATAATGCCTGCACAAATGCTGATGAAAAACTGAAAGACGAAAATCAACATAATCTGATGCGAATTCAGCCAGAAAAAAATAATACTCAGTCCGGAAGCAACACCCATAGCAAGAAGAAAGGTTTTCTTTTTACCCACTTTGTTAGCTATGGAAGAAGCCAATATTACGCCAATGATATTGGCAGCCTGCCCCACAGTCAGGTACAGCGTCGACCAGGTGATCACTGTTGTTCCCAACTTAAAAGCTTCTGTGCTCTGAATTACATATTTAAAATAATAGAGTGCCGCACCATCCCTGATAGAATTGAAGATCAGCGCAGCTACGCCGGCACCCAGCAATATCCACCAGGGTCTGTTTCTGATGAGATCACGGACGTCGTTCTTCAGGGATGATTTTTCCGCTTTCAGGGGATACACCCTTTCCTTCACCCAGGAAAAACAGAGCATGAAGATCGCCACGCAGAGTGCCGCAATCACCATAACAGCCAACTGCCAGCCCGATCTGGCGTCTACGATACCCCCGGCCTTTTTACTGAATATATTCACCAGAGGCTCTATCAGTGCCAGCGCAATGAGACTGCCTATAAAGGCAAAAGCCATTCTGAAGGAGGCCAGGATATTTCTTTGTTTTGGATCAGCGGAAATTACACCCAGTAAGGCGGCATAGGGAACATTGATGAGAGAATAGATCATCATCATCAACGAATAAGTAATATAGGCATATACCAGCAGACCGGTACCGGTAAAGGAAGGAACGGTAAAAGTAAGTACGCCAATGATTCCAAAAGGAATGGAAACGTACAGCAGATAGGGACGAAATTTTCCCCATCTGGATTTCGTCCGGTCGGAGATGACGCCCACGACCGGATCAAAAAGCGTATCCCAGATGCGGGTGATCAAAAACATGGTACCCACAGCAGCCGCGGCAATCCCAAATACATCTGTATAAAAAAAAAGCAGATAAATGCTAAACAGTTTCCAAAACATGGATGAAGCCATATCTCCAAAACCATATCCTATTTTTTCCCTGAGTTTAATCCTGTCTGCCATAGTCAGTTCTGTCTGCTGTGTTATCCGGTCTGGAAGATAATGTTTTTAGGAAAAATAAAGACATCCCATTCACGGGTGCCCAATAGCCTTAATCACCGTTCTATGATACTTTTTTAGCCAATGCCCCCGGGCGGATCCCGATTCCGAATCAACCAGCTTTCATCTTGCTGAATTTTACCAAACCGTGTCGAAATACCCGAAAGGTTACTAGCTTAGCATTAACCAAAATGAACCGAAATGAAAAACAACACCCAAAACACTCCGAGAAGGGACTTCATTGGAAAACTAGCAGCCGGCGCCGCTGCCGTAGGCCTTGCCGGCATGGCAACACCTGTAAGAGCAGTTGCCGGACCGGAAATGCTTTCCCGGAACGCAGATGATCCCGAAGCCTGGCTTGCCAGAATAAAAGGGAAACACCGCATAGCGTTCGACGTTACCAATCCGAATGAAACAATGCCCTTTGCATGGCCCAAGGTTTTTCTGTTGACCAATGGTGCAGCAGCAAAAGACTGCAGCGTTGTGGTCATTTTACGACACAATGCAATTCCGTACGCCCTGGGCAATGGGCTCTGGGCCAAATATAAATTCGGCGAGGTATTTAAAATCAACGACCCGCTTACGAAAGCACCTGCGGTACGCAATCCCTTCTGGGAGCCAAAAACAGGTGACTATTCTGTGCCGGGTATCGGGAATGTGGATATTGGCATCAACCAACTGCAGCAGGATGGCGTAATGTTCTGCGCCTGCGATATGGCCCTCACCGTGTTCAGCGCAGTAACCGCTGCTAAAATGAATGGAAGCGCCGCAGATATCAAGAAAGAATGGGTGGCGGGCTTATTACCAGATATACAGCTTGTACCATCGGGTGTGTGGGCCGTTGGACGGGTACAGGAACATGGCTGCGCATATTGCTTTGCGGGTTAAGTCATTTTTTTTGCGAGAACAACCAGGGAAGCAACCCCGGTTCGGCAAAAGCACTGTCCCAGCTGTTGTGGTTGGCTTCCGGATACTCGGTATACTTTGCATTTTTTGCTCCTGCATCCTGCAATGCTTTGATCAGATCGCGGTCTGGCTGGGGATTGACTACATTGTCTTTTGCACCATGGAAGATCCAAACCGGAATGTGAGATGCCTTGCGCACATACAAATCCACATTGGCCTGCCCGCAAATGGGAAAAACGGCGGCAAAATATCGGGGATAGTGGATCGCTAAATCATAGGTGCCGAATCCACCCAAAGAAAGACCGCCCAGATAGATTCGTTTTTTGTCTATTCGTTTGTTTTCAGACAGACTATCCATTAAAAGCTTAACCAGTTTTTCCGGAGTTGTCAGTTCATCCAGATTCAGCAGTTTATTGAAAGCCGCGGAAGTGTCCCGTGGATGAGGAAATTTTGACCAGGTTTCGCCAAGCGGACACTGTGGGAAAATCACAACTGCCGGGAATTGGGTACGGAGCTCTGGCTTCAGGAACAAATCACCCCCGTGAAACAGCTGTAATCCATTATCGTTTCCCCTTTCCCCTGAACCATGTAAAAAAACCAGCAGCGGATATACCTTCCCTTTCTTTGCATTTTCGGGATATAATATCCGGTAACGCAGGGTATCCCCATTACGGATAAAAATTTTCCTTTGATACAGGCTGCTGTCCTGGGCCGAGAGCAAATACGCGCAGAACAAGAAACTGATAAATAAAAAAATCTTTTTCATATGGCAACAGGTTTGATTCCGAATAGAAGAATAATAATGATTATCGAGGCTCAGTCGCTTTAGCTTGTGGCGTGAATCTTTCAAAATCAGATAAATATAAAAATAAAAACATAAAACGGATAAATTAAATGCCGTCATGCACGATTATTGCACTATCGGCCATTGGCCCCGTACTTAACATGGGTAAAAGAATTAAACTATGCCAGCATTCTTTTCTTTTTCAATCTCAGGAAATGAGTTTTCACAAAAAGAAAACTTTTTATACTTTCTCCTCACGGGGTTTTTTTATAACGCTGTATTTGCCCGGTATGCCGGTCGTGAACAATCTGTTCATCGGACTGATCTTTATCTTCAGTTTTGCATACAACACGCTAACAGACAAAATCCGTCTCCTGAAACAAAGACCTGCGATTATCTCCATTCCTCTGGTAATTCCATCCGGCTGAACAGGCGTTTTATATAGATAGGAGGATCCGGTTCCTGGATCTTCAAAAGTACACCAGCTGCCCAGCAAATCTATTCCCGGATGGGCATCAAGATATTTCACCTGTTCAACAAATCTGTGCTTTGAACAAATATCGCCGCAATCCAAACGGGCTATATAATTATAATCGTCCCGTTTGGCCAGGAAATCCAAACCCTCATTCAAGGCGTTCGCAATACCCTGGTTTACCGATAACCGAATGATTTCTATATTTAATGCTGTGTTCGCCTCCCGTAACAATGCATCTGCATTCAGCGGCTCGCTACTGCCATCATCTATAATGGGAACAGCACATTTTCCCGGATCATAGTCTACAGTCCTCAGAGATTGAACCAGACCTTCCCGGTTATTAAAAAAAGGTATCAATAATAAAAAATCAAAACTCCGGGAGCTTTTTTTCATAAACCCACCTCCTCAAATCCAATCTCAACATTATTATGCCTGATATCGGCTCCTCTTTTACCACTCCAGAATATTGATAAAAAATTTGCATTTGGGCCAAAATCTGTGAGGCCGTGGTTGATCTTATTGATAAATTTTTAACACTTACCCCTGATAAAATATTTCCACATCCGGGTAGGGCATCATTGAGCCAAAAACCCTGGTCAGGGCCCGCGAAATCAGACCCTGACCGGGTTTGAAGGTCTAAATTGAGACCTGAAATGCGTCCGGTATTCTTAAAAACAGGCAATGTGCCGTTGACGAAATAATACTAAATTTATAAGGTGAACTGGCTTTTGGCGGACTCATTTTAACCCTTTGCGCTTTTACAAAAAACTGGCTATGGATCAACCCCCCGTACAACAGCTTTTTTTTCAGCACATAAAAAACAACCTGCCGCCTCATCTTTCCCTCGTAGATGAAATAGCGGAATTGCTGAATATCAGTAACGACAGCGCTTACCGGCGGATCAGGTGCGAGAAGGCCATTTCGTTTGAGGAAATACAAAAGCTATCATCACACTATAAAATATCACTCGATCAATTCCTGCATCTCCAAAGCGACTCCCTGATTTTCTCTGGCAAGCTTACCGCTGCGCAGGATAATTATTTTGAACAGTATCTTAAAAATCTTTTGCAGAACCTGGTTTATCTGAATCAATTCGAACACAAACATCTCTATTTTCTGACGAAGGACATTCCCTGGATCTCGTTTTTTCAGGTGCCGGAATTGTCTGCTTTCAAAATTTTTCTGTGGATGAAATCAATCCTGTTTTACGAAAACCTAAAAGGCAAAAAGTTCTCCCTTAAAAACGAAGAGTATTCTGAATATATCGTGCTGGGAAACAAAATCGCTCAGCAATACAATAAAATTCCCACTACAGAAATATGGAACCTGGAAGGCATCAACATCACCATCCAGCAGATTGAATACTACCGCGAATGCGGCCTGTTTGAATCAAAGGAAGATATTCTCATAATCTATGAAAAACTGGAAGCGCTATTAAACCATATTGAAAGACAGGCAGAGTCAGGAAAAAAATTCTCTATTCAGGAAGCACCGGCTGATCATTTTCCTGACTTCCGCATGTTCTATAATGAGTTGGCCCTGGGTGACAATACGGTTTTAGCCGATCTGGGCAAAATAAAAATCACTTACCTCAACCACAGCGTAATTGATTTTATTTCCACCCGGGATGAAAGATTCAACAACCAGATGTATCAATCCATAAAAAACCTGATCAGTAAATCAACCCAGATCAGCACGGTAGGGGAAAAGAACCGAAGTTTCTTTTTTAGCAAACTCCGTGCAAAAATTCAACGACACAAAAACTCGTGACCAGTTTGCTTTCGGGGCCCGACAGTCGGGATCAGGCCATCTTGGTCATGACCGATGGTGACGGAAACCCTCTCTGCATCCACCTTGTATGGTGCTCTTCCCTTTTCAACCGTCGGATACCGTAATCTGTTACCCTTTTTTTGACAAACCCGGGCAATAATTTGTCCAGCAGCATAAAAAAATTATTGACCATACCCGGAACAATGACCGCATCGCCCCTTAACAATCTATCCATCGCAATTGCCGCGACCCGCTCAGGCTCCATGACGGAGAGTTTTGAAAACCAACCCAATTTCCTGTTCAGCAGTGTGACCGGCACATTGGTATTTATTCCGCCAGGGCATAAGACGGCCACGTGGATACCGCCCCGGCGCACTTCTTTACGAAGGCTTTTGCTGAAAAAATATATATAGGATTTCGTGGCTCCATACACCTGTTTCTGCTGTAGAAAGAAAAAGGAAGCCATGCTGCCCACATTGAGGATATAAGAGGGCGTGTGCTGCTCCAGATTAGTGAGAAATAAACGGGTAATAATGGTGGTGGCGAGTACATTTAATCTGATTTGCCTTTCGTAAAATTCAACGCTTTCTTCACTAAGAGGAAGAGTGCTCCCGATTCCGGCATTGTTGATGAGCACCCGCAAAGACAGTTTTTGCCTTTGTATTTCCATTAAAAGTTCATGACAGGATAAGGGTCCGGTCAAATCCTTCTCAAAAGCGATTACCGATACTGGAAAATTCCTGCGGATAAAATCAACCAACCTGTCCAGACCACTATCCGGCAACGCAACCAGAATAAGATGCATGTTGCGTCTGGCACAATCCAGGGCAAAAGACTTACCCAATCCTTCGCTGGCTCCGGTGATGAGGGTAAAGAATTTTTCAGGCATAAAGGGGATTATTTAAATGGTGTATAGTTTGTTGAAGGGCTTCTCTGATCGGCGTAATCCTATATCCCAGTTCATGAATAGCCTTATCGCTCGAAAAACAATAATTGCAGAAAAGCCGGTCAATGGCTTTTATAGTAAATAAGGGTGGACTTCCCGAAATCATCTGATTCAGCATCTGCAAAAGGGCCCATCCTTTTACAGCTTTTTTTGAAAGTTGGATAATACGTCCCTGATGACCGGAAATTTCTCCGGCCAGGTTAAAAAAATCCCGGTACGAAATATTTACTCCACCCAGAATATATTTCTCACCGGTCCTTCCTTTTTCCATAGCCAGCAGGTGTCCATTCACTACATCATCAATAAAAGCAAAGCAGCTTTGATACGACCCGGGCGCCGGAATAAAAGCAATTCCTCTTTTCAGGAACTTCCGCAGCGCGGTATTTACATTATAACCGGATGAAACGATTCCGGGGCCATAAATCTTTGATGGCGACGCTACCAGCGTATCCAGTCCTTTTAATGAATACTGCATTACCATATCTTCCGCGATTTTTTTCGATAATTCATAGTCAAAGGAAAATCCGGAGATCCGCGGGTCGTTTTCGGTCATGGGCTCCTTAATGCATGAACCAATTACCCCGCAGGTGCTGGTATAGACAATCCGGGAAACAGATTCTTTTCCGGCTGCCTCCAACACGTGGAAAGTTCCCTCCACGTTGGTTCTGAATATTTCATCCGGATCTTTTGTCCGGCATTTAACTGCGGCCGCCATATGGAACACCTGATTGCAACCGTTCATAGCGCGCGCAATTATTGCGGGGTCATGAATATCTCCTTTAAATACATGGATATTCGGATGCCGGGGAATAAGGTTCGAATCCGGATTACGCACCAGCAGCTGAATGCTGTGGCCTGCCTTCGCCAGTTTTATGGATAGGGAATGACCTAAATATCCGGTACCCCCGGTAATGAATATCTTCATGATTTTTCCATTTTAGCCGGATAATAAGCTGTGACGTTTTCAAAACCCATTAACGGAAAGGCCGGTCTCCAAGTGCAACTTTCATCCTGCGAAACTGGTCCTTACGGCCACCGATAATAAAAGTCTTATGCGCAACAGCTCCAATGATGCCGCCGATAATGGCGCCGCCGCCGGCTCCGATTGCTCCATATAGCAATGCTTTATCCCCAGCAGAAAGACTAAAGAAGCCCTCCGGATCGTCTCCACTCACAAAACCGGCAACGGCACCTATAAGAATTCCGCATATCGTCCCGTAGAGCGCTCCTCTGCCATTACTTCCAGTCCTGACCAGGTCAACCTGTTCCAGATTTTGATATCCGAACTTCTGTAATGCATGGTCGCTGAGATTTAAGAAGGAAGAAGAAAACAAGCCTTTCGTGATGAAAAGGACCGAATCATTTAAGGCGGCCAGATAACCCGATCTTTTAATCGACAGGCTATCAAAAACATTCACCTTAAAAATAACCTGCCGCCTGACCAAACTATCCTGCGCCGGCAGCAATTGACTCATTAGCATGGAGATTACCAGCATAAGCATAACGTGTTTCATGATTTTGGTTTTAATTATCGACACCTCAAATCTATCATCCCATTTCACCCATTACTAATTGATTCCCGCACCCCGTCTCGCAGAACATGCAAAAACTACAAATGGTGGCTTATAAATTCCCGGGTTCCATCTTTTTTGCAAAAACCAGGATTGCATTCACGGACAGATGCAGATTTCACTAAACACCGGAACTCCTTTTTGCGTATTTTGCCAAACTTTGCCCTCGCCATGGGACAACTACGTATGCCACGGCCGGCTTTATTGATTCAGAAAGTGTGAATGCAGAATGCGGCATAGTGCCATTCCGCGGGTGGAGTTTTATTCAGAACCCAGACTATTTGTCAATGAATTCATTTGAGCATCAATATCCCTCTCCCAATTCTTCCAGGGTTCTGCCTTTTGTTTCAGGGAAGTATTTCCAGACTACAACGGCTTGTACTAGCATCATTATAGAAAAGAATAAAAAGGCGTGCCCGCTACCGAATTTATATTCCCCCGAAACAACAGGGAACAGGAATGTAATGAGGGCGGCAAAAAACCAATGGGTAAAACTGCCCAGGGACTGCCCTTTCCCGCGAATGCGATTTGGGAAAATTTCGGCAATCAATACCCAAATGACGGCCCCGGTAGAAAAGCCAAAGAACATAATGTAGACCAGCAGGTAGATCAATAACCCAAAACCCGAAAAGTTTTGACTGTAAAAGGTATAAGCAACCAGTCCCAGGCACGCTGACATTCCGATGGACCCGGTGATCAGTAAAGTCTTTCTTCCTACCCTGTCTATGAGCACCATTCCGACAATAGTGAATATGCCCATGGTAACCCCAATCAATATGGACTGAAATAAGGAATCGGCGCTGGTAACACCGCTCAGCTCAAAGATCCGTGGGGCATAATATAAAATGGCATTAATGCCCGAGAACTGATTAAACATCGCCACCAGGAACGCGATCGATATGGGCTTGCGGTATCTGCGCAAAAAAAGATTTTGCGCATGACCGGATGATTTAACCAGGCTCAGTTTTATCTCCTCGATTTCTTTGTCAGCAAAAGAAACTTTGGCCCTTTCCAGAATCCCCTTTGCCTTTGCAGTCTGTCCGATTTTTATCAGGAATCTGGGGCTTTCAGGAATACGAAATAACAGGATAAAAAACAGAGCTGCGGGAATAGCGGCAATCCCCAACATCCATCTCCAGGGTTCTGCACCTGTATCCCGCAATAAATAATTGGATATATAGGCGATCAGTATTCCGAAAATAACATTGAACTGAAAAAATCCGGTCATCCTGCCTCTGACTTCAGCTGGTGAAATTTCAGAAATATACATCGGTGCAACAACTGAGGAAGCGCCCACACCGATGCCGCCAAGAAATCTAAATAAAATGAATAAATCGACATTACCTGCAGCTGCACTCCCAACCGCTGTAATCACGTACAGCGCTGCTATAACGAAAAGAATGGGTTTCCTTCCATAGCTGTCGGCAGGTTTTCCGGAAACCAGCGCTCCGATTACCGTGCCGATTAAGGCAGATGATATCGTAAACCCCTGCCACAAAGGGCTAAGCTGAAATAGATTCTGTATTTGTTTTTCAACACCGGAAATAACAGCGGTATCAAAGCCAAAAAGAAATCCACCCAGCGCGACGATCATAGACCATGCTAAAACCTTCCCATTCGCTTTATCGTTCATAATTTTTAAATGCCGGTCGTGTCAGGTTGTGGAAAGAACCATATCATAAAAATTTCCCTCACCTTCCTGAACAAAGACGCCCCATTTACCTGCAGGAATATCGTAAAGACGGAAATTCATGGCAACCTGATCGTTCACGTAAGCCACACCTACGGTTCCATCCACTATAACCTGCAGATGAACCGGAACCCCGGCATCCAGCTTTATTTCACGCTCCAGCTCGGCCATGTAGGGAACTTCACCGGCCTTCCGCGGCCACATATCAAACACCATGCGCTGGTTAGCCGGTTCCAGGCGAATATAATATGCCTTTTCGTAATCGTCACTTGCACGCAGGATTAATCCAAAACCCCTGGACCTTTTTCCGAATACAGCTTTGATGTCAATCATACATCGATCCGGCATGGCCCCGGCGAGTGAAGCACCGAAAGAACCCGCAGCTGAAATAACAACTTTCTCATCGTTTACCTGCACATGATCTGCCTTCGAAAATGTAAACGGCACTTGCTTCCTGAAAGCAGCGGCAACCGTTTCCGGCAATCTAACAGCCAATTCGCCATTCTTTTCTGAATATAATTCATGTACAACAAGATTACCACCCCAGTTCCAGCCACCGGAATCACTATGGTCGTCCCGGGTCGGATTCCAACCGAACAAATAACGCTTGTGACCATCAGAGGCTGTTTTTGCGGCATAAAATGCATGACCATCAAAAGTATCCCGTAAAGGTGTAATCCAGGGTCCGTTCAAAGAACGGCTCATTCGGTACCGGGTGCGCACAAGGTCTGTAAATTCAGAAAAAATAAGATACCACCAATCTCCCATTTTAAACAGGTCTGGACACTCGTGGGTAAAATAAAGTCCCGGGGAATAAAATGGTCCTTCAACCTTCCAGTTAATCAGATCCTTTGAAGAGCACCGCGCCGTAAACCCTCTTCTTCTGGAAATACCTTCTCTATATCTGGCGGCAACCAGCATATTAAATTCGTTTGTTTCCTCATTCCGGAAAACAAAAGAATCCCGCCAGTCGTTGGGTTCATAAATTTCCGGTGCAAATAATTTCTGTTCAGGGAATTTCCTCCACTGCCCTAAGTCGTCGCTCACCGCATGCATAATGCATTGCATCGGTTTTCCCTTCTCCTGAAGATGGGGATTGTGCCCGGTATAAAAGGCATGATACTGACCATTGGCCTCAAGAACAGAACCCGTAAATATGAACAGATCCTGCTCTTCCGCGCTGCCCCGTGGTATGGCTTCTCCGTGTTCTGTGAAATCAACCAGGTTTTTTGTACTGATCCTGTACCAGGGCGTACCTTCTCCGTGTGCTTTTTCATCCCGGAAATCATGCAGGTAAAACAACTGGAATTCCCCTTTGGAAAACAGGGGGATAAAGTCTGCCGCCCAGGCATCTGCGGGCCTGAAAAAGAAATCCCGTTGTCCTTCTTTCCCTGGAACAGTTAGCCCCTGCTCCTTCTTGCGGCGATTCCCATGAACAATTGGCGCGGCAAACGGATGCATGGCCGGGAGAACTACTGCACCTTTCGTTATGGCGCTCAGGAATCTTCTTCTTTTCATATGCATTCAGTTAATTAGATTGAAATTCGACGAGGTCATCTGCGTAGGCAGCCATCCGAGTCCGTACTTAGGCCGCTACGTAGGGTTTAAGGTAATGCCATTTTCTCACTTACCGAGCAAGATAGGAAGTAGTTGCTTTCTATACTAAAATCAACATCGGTTTTAATGGCTGATTCCGTACTACCCAAAAAAAGCCACGGGACAATCCCATGGCTTCGGCGCCCCGGGCGCCACAGCTATTTTATGAAAAATCCTGGTTAGGCGAAACTAACGGGACGTTTCCATGAATTGACTGCTAATTTCATGAATACCTCCTTTTCTTTGATGAATAATAAAGTTAGCCGAAAAAATAGTTTTTGTATTGTTATTTTTACTAAAATTTACATCCATGAGCACCCGCAGGGAGGCAATAGCCAATGGACTGGCCGGCATAGCAGGTTTAATCCTGTTGCCTGCAGTAAATAGTTTTGCAAATAATCAGAACCGGTACAAGCAAGATCCAAAAAAGAAACTTATCCTGAGGTTTGCCCTCGCATCGGATATGCATTATGGGCAGAAGGGCACAGACTTTGATTTGACTTCCCGCCAAATGATGGACTGGCTCAATGATGACCATGCCAGGAATCATCTCGATCTGGTGATGATCAATGGTGATCTTGTGCATGATCGCCCGGATTTGCTGCCCAAAGTAAAAAGCAGTTTCCTCGATAAATTAAATATGCCCTATTGCACCGTTCCCGGCAATCACGATCTGGCAGATGCAGTCCTTTGGAAAAAAGTTTTTGGGTATGCCGACAATTATACGAAGGAGCATGGCGATATTGCCTTTATTCTGGCCAACACCGCCGACACGCAGGGGACACCCTATTGCCCGGATCTGGTTTTTTTAAAAGCATCTCTTGAGCAGTTCCGGGATAAGAAAACCGTTTTTGTTGTCCTCCATATAGCTCCGGTCAAATGGTTAAAAGAAGATCCTTCCATTGATTGCCCTGAAGTAGTTAAACTGCTACACGCCTACCCAAATGTAAAGGCCGCATTTCATGGTCACGATCATTTAATGGATGGAGTCAGATATACAGATACACTTCCTCATTTTTTTGATTCGCATATCGGTGGCGATTGGGGAACGGCTTATAAGGGATACCGGGTTGTAGAGGTGGCCGAGGATCATACCTTATACACTTACCAGGTGAATGCCAGCCGGAATCCGGTGCTGAACAGTGACCGACTGGGCTGACAGGCTCAACCGACCGCTAACGGATTTCGGGCATTTTGGTTAAGGCTTATCAATATCCTTCCAATGCAAAAAATACAATCATCGTTGCATCGAGGATCAATAGTCCCAGGGCCAGAATTATAGCCCACTTTAAAAATTTCAGGCTCATTTTACAAGGATTATGAATACAATACTAACATGTATTCCCTTTTTTTGAAAGGGTGTTTTCCCCCTTTTTTTCCCGGGTATATCTCCTAAAAACAGCCTGAAATTTTCCTAATTCTTAAACGGATTTTAATACTTATTTTGGGGCTACATGGCGGGCATGGGCGCTATTTCCCTAACCTCAATATTTCCCTGGTTGGTAATATGCGGGCAATCCTTTGCAATTTCAGACGCTTTCTCCAGGCTATCCGCCTTTATGATCAGGTAACCTCCAACAATGCCTTCAGCAGCCGATTTTACGGGTTCAGATAAAATCCCCTTGGCCGATACAAGGGCGCCACCGGATACCAGGGGCGAACCGCCTGCAGCTTGTCCTTTTTTACCCAGTTTGTCCATAAAAGCGCCCCAGGCCTGCAGTTCGGCCTTATTTTCAGCTTCTGTTTTGCTGGTCATTGGTATTCCGCCCCTGAGCAATAATAGATACTCTTTCATGTTTTAAGTTTTTTAGATGAATTGATAATACCATGACAACCGGCTGTTTCAAAACAGGACATTTTGAAAAAAAATATTTCCCCATTTCGGATTTAAACGCCATTCGAAAGATGATGCCTGGCCTCCACGGTGAGCAATCAAATAATAACCGGGTACCCGTTTCTCAATCTGCGCCTGGGCGTTTCCTTTCCCTATCCAAAGTATGGCCATCATGGCAAGAACAAGGAATCTTTTTGAAGAACGTCCGTCTGATATCATTTTCAAACCATTTTTTATTTTCTGTCCGGATTTTGAAGCGTGCTTTTCTGCTGACAATGTTCTTTTCGCTTTTGGACAGCTCACCGATAAGTTTTCAGCGCAGGTTCATCCCCGATTTCTTTCAGGATTTCTTTTAATCCTTCCAGATTCATTTCCAGTCCTTTCTCTGCATCCGGATCCGTATCCTCGTTAATAATTCCTATTGGGCCCCGGTAGGCACTTCCGGAGATGATCCTGATCATTTCCAGCTCACTGTCCCCTTTATTAATAGGATAAATGCGCTGGTCCCCCTTCCTGAGACCCGCCAGATTGATCGCCAGTAAATACGGTAAAATGCTGGGATAAAATTCCGCGAAACGGGTTATCTGATCCTGTGCGTGATTGAAATTATAGACCATGCCCAGATTTGGCAAATGCAGTTTCTCAATAATCGCCAGTTGATTGTCCGGTTCGCCAAACCAGCCATTGTGATTATACAATCCTACCGTACAGCCCAGTCTGGCAGCAGCTTCCACAATGTATTTGACGCTTTTTGAAGCAGAATCCACTTTTTGTATTTGTGATAAATGGTCAAACGCATCATCCGGTGAAAGCATCAACCAGATCTGCGTTTTTACATGTCGCCGGCTTAAAAACGAGAATACCGCTTCCACATTTTTATCACGTCCTGCATCCGTTCCGGACATTAGCCAGAATGCCTGAAGATCAATATGATACTTATTTAAAGCATTCAACTCATCATCAAATCCGGGAATATTTTTTTCCCGCCAGTCGTAGGCAAGTTTTGTTATGCCCAACCGTTTCAGCATTTGCGCCCTTTCTTCCGAGTCCCTGTTTTTAATATCAAAAGGAACTATACACCAGGCAACCAGGTTTTGCCTGGCAAACAAGGGCTGATTGCGTGCCTGTGTTTGCCCGTAACCCGTTTCGGGAAAATATATAAACTTCATAATCAGATATATGCCAGCCGTCAGGATGATACGGCTTCTTTTAGGCAGCAATAGCAAATCAGTCCCGGCATGGCAGATAATGTCCAAGTGTATTTTAATAAAATTGAGTTTCAAATTAACTAAAAATTGCGAATGGCCTGGACGGTTCATAGCAAACCGGCCGGAATCAGATTGAGCAAACGGTTGAGTAAGGTCTTTAACGGAATAATGCCTTATATTTCTTGAACGATTTTTTAACGGAGACCCGGTTTAGCGGATTTCCGGGTGAGTCAGACACCTAAATTAATATATTATTTCTCCCGATAAATATCAATTCAATGAGCAACAGAATATTTAAAAGAAGATCATTCATAAAAAATACAGTCATTGCCGGTATAGGCGTTTCAGTTGCCAATATTGCACCGAAACAACAGGATGGCTACAAAAAAACTTCGGATTCCAACAAACCGGATCTGACGGCAAATCCCGGAAGACCAAAAAAGGTTATTGTGGGCGGGGCCGGCATCGGAGGCCTTTGCTGTGCTTATGAGCTAATGAAAAAAGGGCATGAAGTGATTGTTCTGGAGGCCTCCGGGCGACACGGCGGTCATGTATACACAGCGCACGATGGATTATCAGACGGATTGTATGGTGATTTTGGACAGGAACATTTTACCAAACCCGGCTACGTTAAATACTGGGAATATGTCGCAGAGTTCGGTCTTGACGCCTTACCTTATCCGAGGCGGAAAAACCTGCTCAGGAGGATCGGAGGAAAATTTTATTCGGAAGCGATGCTGCAAGATCCCATTGTATTGCGGAGCTTCGGGTTCAATGAAAAAGAAGTTGACTATCTATCTAAAAATTCCTGGACGAATCTGGAATTGCTGTATAAAGCGCCTTACCTGGATAAGTTTACGGATGAATATCAACCCTTCAACGCAGGCTATGATGATTTGGATAATATATCGCTCAACGCATTTCTTACAAAGGAGGGTGCATCTAAAGCAGCACTCCGGTTCATAGGCGCAGAAGATACGTCGGCCCTGGCCTCACTGTGGGGAACTGCCATATTAAAAATGAGGGGCGTACCGCTCTGGCCGACCGAGATTTTCAGGCTCAAGGGAGGCAACCAGATGCTCCCCAATGCGTTTGCAAAAAGACTTGGCGAACGCGTATTATTAGATGCCAGGATATTGTCTGTAAAGAATGGTCAGACTGATGTCACAGTCACTTACAGAAAACACAATGAACAAAAAGAATTATCAGCCGACTATTTTGTGAATTGCATCCCGCTGCCTGCTTTTCGCAATATTCCGGTAGAGCCCGCTGTTTCTGCTGAGCGGAAATATATTTTTGATAACCTCACCTATGATTCTTATCAGCGGTTTGTATTTCAGGCAAGTTCTAAATTCTGGCTGGAGGATGGCTTGAGCATAAATATGAATTTCGATCATCCCGATCTTTGGGCCGTTTGGCAAAGTGCGGATGAAGTGGAAACAAACAGGGTAATCATTTTGGGCACCGGGCCCGGTGGCATTTCCCCGCAAAGGGCATTGGCCGCATTCCGCGAAGTCTATCCTGGCAAAAAAGAAAACATCGAACAGGTAATAAGTAAAGACTGGACAAAGGAGACGTACGCATACACCTGCGAAAGGACAGCATTCCCCATAGGAACGTTCAAAAAATTCTGGCCGCTGCTCATGAAACCCGAAGGCCGAATTCATTTCGCAGGCGCGTATGCAGACAATCTGAACTGGGGAACCGAAGCCGCAACCAGGTCCGCCAACCGCGTAGCCGCTGAGATAGATGCAGCATAGCCCAGTACAGAATTTCGTGTTTTCCTGCTTAGTTTACCAGCGGATCCATGAGGCCTTCCCCGGTATTAAACGCTTTGGATGTACTTGTATTCATGGTTCTGATTAATATATCTGTGTAACGATGCTGCTGGAAAATATGCTCTTAAATATCTGGTCTTTCTTTGGACGCCTCCATCCCCTCACCGTACATTTCCCGGTTGCGCTGATTCTGTTTGCAGCGATACTGGAGTTATTTACACTAAAACAATTTAATTCCAGGCTCAGACCCGGGATAAGACTCGCTGTGCTGTTCGGGGCATTGTCGGCCGCGATTTCTGTCGTATTGGGTCTGATACTCGCAAGGGATGGAGATTATGGCGTTCAGACGCTGAACATCCATCAATGGTCGGGGATTTCAACAGCGGTACTCGCGACGGCTGCGGCAATTATTTTATATGGCTCCGGGAGTTCTTTAGGCCGGGGGAGAATCAAACTCTACCGGTCAGTGCTTTTTATTACCGCTGCCGGCATTACCGTGACGGGTCATTTCGGTGCGTCACTCACGCATGGAGAAGACTATCTCAGCGGCGCATTCGACAAAACCAAAGAAGAGAAACAATCTTTCTCCAAAATTGATTTTGCCTCTTTGATATCGGACACAGCAAGGCTCACGCCGAAACAGGAAATGGATATCAATATCCAGGTGAAGGCAATATTTGCTCACAATTGCTACAAATGTCACGGACCGGAGAAAATCAAAGGCGACCTTCGGCTCGACAATAAAAAAATGATCTTCCGCGGCGGAGAATCAGGCCCTCTGTTCGTTGCCGGTCATCCTTCCGAAAGTGAGATCATGCACCGGCTTACCGTTGCCCGCGACGATTCGACCGCGATGCCCCCAAAAGGCAAAAAGATTCCTGACGAGGATATCAGATTAATCGGCCTCTGGATTCAGAAAGGCGCCCCCTGGCCAGATCAGTCGCCTAATGAAAAAACATTCCGCATCGCCAAACTCGAGCCCCGCAACCCGGCCCTGCCGGCAGATGTGCAGCACCTGGTAAATCCTGTCGATATCTGGGTCAATGATTATTTTAATAAGAAAAAGATAAAGTGGCAGAAACCCGTTGACGACAGAATCTATTTAAGAAGAATTTTCCTGGATATCATAGGGCTCTTACCTACCCCGCAGGAACTGGATGCATTCGAAAAAGACGGTGATCCCGCAAAACGCTCTGCATGGGTGAGGCAACTGCTGAACCGCAATGATGACTATGCCGCCAACTGGTTCACGTTCTGGAACGATGCGCTACGTAATGACTATACCGGAACAGGATATATTACCGGTGGCCGATCAGACATATCCGACTGGCTGTATTCTTCTTTAAAAAACAATAAGCCATACAATGATTTTGTAAAACAGCTGATCAGTCCAGATAAACAATCAAAAGGATTTATTGAAGGAATTAAATGGCGCGGTGTGGTCAACGCCAGCCAGCGTACGGAAATACAAGCCGCCCAGAACGTATCCCAGGTATTTTTAGGATTAAATTTAAAATGCGCCTCCTGTCACAATAGTTTCATCAATGAATGGAAACTGGAAGACGCCTATGCCCTTGCAGATGTATTCAGCGACACTTCTCTTGAAATAAACCGTTGTGACAAGCCTACAGGCAAATACACCAATGCCAGGATGCTCTGGCCGCAATTGGGTACTATCGACAGCAGCAAGAATCATATCGAGAAACAAAAACAGCTTGCTGCATTAATGGTGCGCCCGGAGGATGGGAGATTATACCGGACTATTGTAAATCGCATATGGGCACAATTGATGGGCAGAGGAATGGTAGAGCCGCTGGACATGATGGACAATGAGCCCTGGAGCCAGGATCTGCTGGACTGGCTTGCCTATAATTTTACAACACAGGGACACTATGACCTGAAAGAATTAATATATACCATCGCTACATCTAAAACCTATCAGCTTCCGTCGTCTGGTCTTGCTAATCCGCTGATGCTCACGGCCCAGGACTTCCGGTTTGCAGGCATGCTGAGGCGAAGAATGACGGCAGAGCAATTTTCCGATGCCGTGGGAAATGTCGTATGGCCTATTTTTGCTGATTCGATGGTGAGATACAAACCGCTTTTCAAAATAAAGAAGACGGATGAACCGTTTGTTAACCGTGCGTCACTCGTGCAGAACAATACTTTCTTAACGGCATTGGGCCGGCCTAACCGGGAAACCGTTTCCACCAGCCGCGAATCACAGGCCAACCTGCTTCAGGCGCTGGAACTTACCAACGGCACGCGCTTTATTGATGCATTGAAGAAGGGATCCGAGCGGTGGACGGCAAAATACCCGCGGAATGAAGAGTTAATAAAGGCCATCTACACAAAATCATTACTGCGTCTGCCGGAGCAGGATGAATTAAAAATCGCTATGAAAGTTTTCAGTGAATCGTCACGGACAGAGGCAACCGAAGATCTTTTATGGGCAATCGTGCTGCTGCCGGAATTTCAACTGATCTATTAGAAGGTGAATCTATTTGACTTAAATGAAATGAAATGAAAAATGAATGGAGCAGAAGGGGTTTTCTGAAAAATACCAGCGGCGCCATGCTGGCGACCATGGCCGCCGGGGCGCCCCTTACGCAGTTGTTTTCATCTTGTAACAGCAGGAAAATTAAGTCCACTGCTGATACCGTAATCCTGTTATGGATGGCAGGCGGTATGCCGCATACGGAAACTTTCGATCCTAAAGCCTATATGCCCTTCAGCACCGGAATGGAATCGAATTCAGTGCTTAGCACATTCAAATCTTTGCCGACAGCCATTGATGGTGTGCATTTCTCTGAAGGACTTCAATCCATCGGAAAAATTATGGACAGAGGAACGGTGATCCGCTCATACAAGGCGGCTGACATGGGATTCATTCTTCATTCACGTCACCAATATCACTGGCACACCTGTTATCAGCCTCCGCAATCGGTGATGGCGCCGCATATCGGGGCATGGATCGCAAAAGAATTAGGCCCCTTAAATCCCGTAATACCGGCATTCATCGACATTGGCCAGCGTTTCACGCTGGGCGAGGGCGAAGAATTGAAGGCATTTCACACGGCAGGTTTTTTAGGGAATGAATATGGTCCGTTCTTAATTGCCGACCCGTCTTCCGGGCTTGAAAGTGTTCGCCCCCCGGCAGGCATGAGCGCCCAGCGATTTGAACGGCGCAATCAGCTCTATGAAGAATTAATTAAAAAAAGTCCGCTGGGCGAATATGGAAGCGATTACCAGAAAGAATCCCTGAAGCGTTCTATGGAACAGGCGTACATGCTGCTCCGGTCCCCGGAGGCGGAAGCCTTTGACCTGAGCCGCGAGCCCAAAGAAGTGTACGATGTTTACAACACCGGCAGGTTTGGCCTTGGATGTTTGATGGCGCGCAGGCTTACTGAAAAAGGAGCAAGGTTCATCAGCGTAACAACGGAATACGAACCATTCAAAGGATGGGACACGCACGACAACGGCCATACGCGGATTACAGACATGAAAAAACAAATCGACGGACCGATTGCACAATTAATAAAAGATCTCGAGCGCACAGGCCGGCTCGACCGCACTATCGTAATTCTCGCAAGTGAATTCAGTCGCGACATGATGGTAGAAGGAAGGCCTGGAAAGAAAGTGCAGGAGCAGGTGAACCAGCCGGATATCATCAAGGATATTAAATTTTATGGAATGCACCGCCATTTCACAGATGGATGTTCCATGCTGATGTTTGGCGGCGGCATAAAAAAAGGATATGTGCATGGCAAAACCGCAGATGAGCGACCATGCAAAACCGTGGAAAAGCCGATAATCATCGACCAGGTGCATCAAAGCATTTACCATGCTTTGGGGATTGCAGACGATACGCATTATGTAATAGAAAAAAGACCTTTTTACACCACACCCGATGGCCTGGGTAAAGCAGAGAAGGATCTGTTTATATAGAAATAAAAATCCCTTTTCGCAGGTTAGCGGCCAGCACCCGGGAAATCAGTTCTGTTGAATAAAAATCATAAAAGCAGCTTAAATTGCTTTATGCACAGAACAGGCGCTGACCACCCCTTATATCTGGCGAAGTATAAAAAAGCAGTATTATCATTTTGCCTTTTATTCATCCTGAATTTTGGATGCCGTCAAAAAGAACGTAGCTGGAGTATCTATAAGGCGGATGCATCCAGCACCAGCTATTCCCCTTATTCGGATATCAATACAAACAATCTCGGCAAGCTCAGGCTGGCCTGGACTTTCAACCCGGACGACGCTACCGAAGGCGCCAGATTTGGAGCCAGTGAATCCAATCCCATCGTAATCGATGGAATCATGTACACAGCTTCCGCCAGGCACAGGATCTATGCGATCGATGCGGGAACCGGCAGGCAGAGATGGTCTTTCGACCCGTTTCATGATGGTCGTGGAGGAGGCGTTTGTCGCGGCGTAACCTACTGGGAAGATGGAGCCGACAAAAGAATACTTTTTACCGGCGGCGACCAGCTTTTTGCATTGAATGCCGAAACCGGAAAGCTCATTCTCCAATTCGGGGATAGCGGGAGGGTAAGCATGAATATCGGAATGCGCGACGATCCAAAACTCATTTCTGTCAAACCCACATCCCCCGGAATCATATTCCGGGATTTGCTGATTATCGGAAACGAGGTATCCGAATTATACGGAGCCCAGCCAGGATATATAAGAGCTTACAATGTGAGGACCGGTAAACTCGTATGGACGTTCCATACTGTTCCAAAACCCGGAGAGCCGGGATACGAAACCTGGCCCAAAGATGCCTGGAAATATGCCGGCGGCGCCAACGACTGGGGCGGATTAAGTCTCGACGAGAAAAGAGGAATGGTTTTCCTGGCCACAGGCTCGCCCAGCTATGATTTTTATGGAGCAGACCGGGCCGGACAAAATCTGTTCGGCAACTGCGTGATTGCCCTGGATGCCCTTACCGGAAAATATATCTGGCATTTTCAAACCATTCACCACGATCTGTGGGACTATGACCTCCCGGCTCCTCCCAATCTCGTAACCATCCTCCGGGACGGGAAAAAAATCGATGCCATAGCGCAAACTTCCAAGATTGGTTTTTTATATGTGCTGAACCGGGAAACCGGCGAACCGATGTTTCCGGTGGAGGAGAGACCCGTTCCCGCTTCCGATGTGCCGGGAGAGCAACCCTGGCCTACGCAGCCCTTTCCGCAAAGACCCAAACCTTACTCCCGTCAACGTATAACCGAAGATGATCTCAGCGATTTTTCTCCCGCGTCTCATGACTCGCTGTTAAAAACGTTCAGAACACTACGCTATGAAGGCCTGTTCACGCCCCCATCGCTGAAAGGTTCACTGAATTTTCCCGGAACCATCGGTGGTTCGGAGTGGGGCGGCGCCGCTTATGATCCTGCTACCGGCATCCTCTATCTGAAGTCAAATGAATCTCCGGAAATTAATGTGCTGAAGAAACTGGACACGACAGGCATCGCCACTCATTTATCAGGCTTTGATCTGGGCAGACAAACATACCGGATCTATTGCGCCGGCTGTCATAAAATGGACAGGTATGGCGATGAACCGCTATATCCATCGCTGGTGGACCTTAAAAAAAGAATGTCGGAAACGGATGCAATTCAAAAAATCAGGGATGGCGGAGGAAAGATGCCTGCTTTTGGAGGTATATTGAACGGGAAAGAAAAAGCACTCACCGACTTTCTATTTGATAGGCAGGGACAATCTCTTTCCATACGGAAGGGGGATGTATCCGAGATCGAGGCAAATAGTTTGTCTAATACCCTATCCGCGCAGGAGAAATCAAAAGCGGATACAGCTGCCCGTTACCTGAATGTATCTGCCTATGGCATCTGGAGAGATCCGGACGGAAATCCGGCGATCAGGCCGCCCTGGGCTGTACTGAACGCCATCAATCTGAATACCGGAGAATATGAATGGCAAGTGCCGGTCGGGAATATCCCGGAACTGCGTAAGCCGGGAGAACCCGAAACAGGATCCACCGGTTCACCGGGACCCATGGTAACCGCCGGTGGTTTAGTCTGGATTGCGGGCTCCAGAGACCGTTCCCTGCGGGCCTTCAGCAAAACCAACGGCAAACTGCTTTGGACATTCATCCTGCCCGGCATCGGGAGCTCCATTCCCTGTTCTTATAAATACCGCGGAAAACAATATATTGCAATTTCCGTGGCGGGAAATAAAGATACTCCGGCAGGCTCTATACTTGCATTTGCCTTGTCGGATTGAGGTTTCAACTGAAATGATATTCGCCGGAAAAAAATACGACTACCTGGTGATCAATAAATATCAGCATATGAAATGGAAACAATCCTGTATGCGGGGAACTGCAGCTGCATTTTTGTTTTGTCTTGGAACGATGACCGCCCTGGCGCAGGTATCAACAGCTGAACTCTATACAGCATCCGTCTTTACTCCGAAAGATGGATTTACGCATGGTGTGGAAGGGCCGGCCGTGGATAAGTCCGGGACCATTTATGCCGTGAATTTTGCCAAAGAAGGAACGATCGGACAGATCACTCCGTCGGGTGAAGCCAGTATTTTCATCAGTTTGCCCGGGAGCAGTGTCGGGAACGGGATTCGTTTCGACAATCACGGGTATATGCTGATCGCAGATTATGTAAATCATAATGTATTCCGGGTCGATATGAAAACGAAACAACTTAAAGTTCTTGCTCATGAACCCCGGATGACGCAGCCCAATGATCTGGCAGTGGACCGCCGTGGGCATATATTCGCGAGCGATCCCGATTTCAAAGCCAACAGCGGCCGGGTTTGGCGGGTGGATCCCGATGGAAGGGTGAGTTTGCTGGACAGCATGGCTTCCCCGGCCAATGGCATAGATCTCAGCCCCGATGAAAAAACATTTTATGTAAACGCCGGCAGAAGCATCTGGGCCTATGATATATCAAAAAAAGGAGAACTGAGCAATAAACGATTACTTATTGAATTCCCCGATTTCGGAGTTGACGGCATGCGCTGCGATTCAGACGGAAATATATACCTGGCGCGGTTTGGTAAAGGCGTTATCGCAAAAATTTCTCCCGAAGGAAAATTGCTTCGCGAAATTGTGCTGACCGGGAAAAGATGCACCAATGTGGCATTTGGCGGCAGAGACGGATGCACGGTGTATGTTACATTAATGGACCAGGGCAACCTGGAAAGTTTCCGTGTTGACCGTCCGGGAAGAGAATGGGTCATGCAGAAAAAATAAAGACGCCGGGTATCCCCGGCGACCTTATTCCCGACAACTTAGGGCTTGGTAATGGTCTTATATCGACAGAAATGATTATTCTTTATTTTTCATATCCATGATTTTCAAATCAATCGCCGATATCTGGCCGGCCATTGCAGAATACAGCTGATCCTTATTTTTCCTGATCATACCCAGAAGGCGAACAGCTTTATCAGAGTTCCCGTTCATAAGATAACTGAATGCCAGGAAATATTCCGCCTCGTCTTTGAAATAGTGATCGTGGTTTCTGGCATTTTCAGCGAGCACGGCTTCGAATTGCTCACTGGCGATCTGATATTGCTGAAGTTCCAGATCCGCCATGCCGGCTAAGAAATAGTATTTGGCGGTTTTGGAAGCTTCCGAGTTATACAGGGTGACGACTTTGTGCCAGTCCCTGCTCCTATATGCCTCTTCCAGGGAATCCCTGGTCCCGTTTCCTCTGGCCGTGCCAAGATCATAGGAAGTAAAATGGTCCTGATAGATACTTTTGGCATCCACGGAATGATATTTATATATCACCATTAATCCCAGTAATGCCAGCACCAGGGCAGCAATACGCAGATTATTCTTAGACGGAACGCTTGCCATGGTGCCCTGTGGCTTCACACCTGCATGCAGGTCGTCCGATTGGCCTTCCGGTAAGTGATTGGATTGTTTTTTCATATTAGGCTTTTTATTAGGGGGTTATCATTAGTAACCCCCAGAAGCGTTTCCGTAACCGGATCGGGACGCCTATTTAGCAATTGATAATCAATTCACCATGCGGCAACGCCCGTTTTAGACCCCGATTTTCCCAGCAGCCGCGATAGCTTCTACCGGATCTGGGAACTCCAGAACGCTGTCGGTGAAGAACGCCGAGGGTTAAAAAGTGGAGATCAGAAATGGAAGAGCTTCGCGCACTTGGAATAGGATGATGAGTAATGCAATAATAACAGATAAAACAGGGACTGAACGCGGACTAAACCCAGACCAAACCCAGGGAATATCTTATTTTCTGCTGTATTTTATTACATCTATTTTACCTTTTTATACTTTTTTATATATCTTGCCATCCAAAGACCTTTACTAATATCCCCTGCTGCTTATGGGTAAATTAATCAATGGCATCAACGGACCTTTTCTGGGTAAGGTTGGCACCGGCATCGGTTCTTCCTGGAAGGGAATTCCCTATATCAAAGGTCCCTATAAGAAACGTACCGCGAAGGCCAGCGAAGCGGAAAAAGGCAACCGAAATAAATTCGGCATGGCGCAGCGGTGGCTGCAACCGGTGCTG
>JAUZOD010000149.1 GCA_030706635.1 Bacteroidota bacterium | reverse complement strand
CCTGCTTCGGCAGACGGGGACGGACACCGGATGGTGCGGTAGCTCAGTTGGTAGAGCAAAGGACTGAAAATCCTTGTGTCGGCGGTTCAATCCCGCCCCACACCACAGAATTAAAAGATAAACCACGTAAATTAATAATTTGCGTGGTTTTTTTATTTAGCATAAATGATCCAAATTATTAACATATTTGGAGAAAAGTTGAGATGCACTCCTAATTTTGTTTAAATTAGGAGCAAATATGAGACCTGTTCAACCACCGCCAATATTGAATAAGCAATGGAATCTTAATGATCTGTGGACGGATCTGTTGAATATTGGAAAAGATGACGCATTTCGGGAACAGGAAGATAGTTCATATCCATATTGGGAGAAATGGAAATATCTCGCCGACTCGTGGAAATATGATCCTTTGAAAATATGGACGCTGGTTAAATCATACAGAAGGAATAAGAATCGGGTCAATTTCTCGGGCTCAACTTTTCCATTAGACATCAGCACGCCCTCGATTGTTCAACAACTATTACATGAATTAGACATGAATCTGGGCGGCAGCCTCCAAGCCAACGAGCTCATCCCGTCAGAAGAAAAGCAAAGATATCTGGTTAGCTCTTTGATGGAAGAAGCGATAGCCTCCAGTCAGCTTGAGGGTGCTGCAACGACTCGTAAGCTGGCGAAGGAAATGTTGGAAAGCAACAGAAAACCCAGAAACCACTCCGAGCAGATGATTTCAAACAACTATGCGGCAATGCAATGGATTGTGAGAAATAAAGACACCTATCTAAGTGAAAAACGGATTCTGGAAATTCATCAAATCATAACGCACAATACTTTACCCGTCAAATCAGAAGAAGGCGCTTTCCGTACTACGGATGATATTCAGGTTATTGATGTTCAAACGGGGAGAGTCATCCATAGGCCACCCGAAATCAGGGATTTGGCCAGACTTATGAACGATTTTTGTGAATTCGCTAATGACGGGAAAAGAAATAATTTCTTTTTGCATCCTATTTCTAAAGCGATCATACTTCATTTTTTAATCGGGTATTTACATCCATTCACTGATGGAAATGGGCGAACGGCGCGGGCCATTTTTTACTGGTACCTGATCAGGAAAGGATATTGGCTGATAGAATATATGTCCGTTTCCAGGATAATTCTCGGATCCAAGGCGCAGTATGCACGGGCTTATCAGCATACCGAATTAGATGATAATGACCTAACCTACTTTATCCTGTATAATCTCAAGTGTATTACCAGAGCATTGGAAGAACTAAAAAACTACATTGACCGAAAGAACAAGGAAAAGAAAAATATACTTCAACTTCTTCGTCAAACCGATTACAACGATCGCCAGATCGATCTTTTGCAGGAAATTCTAAATGACAAAAAGAATGTATTCAGCGTACGCGAAGTCGAAACCAGGTTTGCAGTCAGTAATCAAACCGCCAGAAACGATCTGAACCAGTTGGTGGCCAGAGGCATACTGGAAACGAGAAAAAGCGGAAATAAAATTCAGTTTTTAGTTACAAGGGACGGGCTAAAAAAAAATAAAATACAGAAAATTGATTAATTGAATTCTGCAGGCAACTTAAAGTTTTTATGAGACTGTCTTTATTCCGGGATGTTGACCCACCCGTAGATTTTAATGTTTCCCGGATCGCTGCTTTCACCCTGAAGACAGCGATATCGCCGAAAACCTGATCAGGCAGGAAAGAGAAAGCCTGCACACTTCAACGGCAGGCTTTCTGTAAGAACGAATTTTTGCGTTGTAAACTGCTCGTTAGGGCACTTGCGTCACTGTGAACGAGCCGCTGGCGCTGTGGTCGGCAGTTAACCAGTTGCCGGATATCTGCATCGTCGTAGCATTCCAGACACCTGTGAATGTCGCCGCTACTCCCTGGTTATTAAAATTATTTTCGGTGTAGGTGGCTGTGAAACTTGTACCGGGACCTCCTTGAAAAAGCTTTTGTTTTATTCCGCATGCCGGCTCTGAACCGGAATGTGCGGAATGAAATAAAAAAAGGGAAAAAAATCTATTTCTTCGATTGCGGCATACGCAATGCCATCATTAATAATTTCAATCCCATCAGCGCAATAACGGATACCGGCGCTTTATGGGAAAACTTTTTTATTTCCGAACGTTTAAAATATTTGCGTTATCATGGTATTGAGGCCACCTGGTATTTTTGGCGTACAACCCAGCAACAGGAAATTGATCTGATTGAAGAAACAAATGAAAAGATCACTGCGTTTGAATGCAAATGGAGCACAAAAGCAACCGTCAGGTTCCCGCAAACATTTACCGGCAACTATCCGGGCTCCGAAACTCATGTGGTCACTCCGGCTAATGTGGAAGGATTTATCAACTGATTATTTTGCAAATCAGGATTTTTTTCATTGTCGTTTGTTTATGTATTAAAAAGCAGGAATCAGGCGGACTGCATTTTGGGCATTGCGGGAATTAGTCCGTGTTTAGCCATGACCAGCTTTAATTTGTTTATGTCAGGCGGTCCGCCGGCATTGATGATTTCCGCCATCTCCTTAAAAAAGATAGGTCCCAGGAGCGCAGGCGTTATGATCGCCAGGGCCCTGGCTTCTTCCTGATATATATTGTTGAATCCATGCACCGCTCCGCGGGGAATAAAACAGGTGTCGCCCGGCGCAATATCTATCGCTTTGCCTTCCAGGGTAAAAGTGATAATTCCCGCCAATCCATAAATCGTCTCGTCAAAATGTTCATGGTAATGCGGTACCGGCACTTTGGCGCCGGCCGGCACGGTAAACTCAAACATGGCTGCGGCGCCATTCGTATCTGCGGCTTCCATCAGGAAGCCGATGCTGACCTGTCCGAGCCTGATAATTTCTTTCTGCATAATGGTTGTGTTTTATGAAGCAAACATATCACGGGAAAATAGGAGAGTTCTTGATTCCGGATAAGAAATCATTTTTCATGAATTTTTTTACGGATGCGGCTCAAAGTCTCCGGCGTCATAGCCAGGTAAGCGGCAATCTGGTACAGAGGCAGCCGGAGCAGTAACTGCGGTTCTTCCCTGATAAAGCGCAGATATTTCTCTTCAGGTGTTTCAACAGTCGCTTCTGCAAGACGCTTTTTCAACATG
>JAUZOD010000148.1 GCA_030706635.1 Bacteroidota bacterium | reverse complement strand
CCCTGGGAAGCCAGGCACCTGCCTTCAAAGGCAGCATTGTTCAGACTGTTAACCGGCGTCAGGTCGCCCGACAGGAAATCCACGTCAACAGTCACCGGCTGCGGCATAAAAGAAGAAAAAGCCCAGTTGCTGGCAACCTGAAAACCGGGATTGAACGCGTGCATGGCCGACGCATAGCGTTGCACATAATTTAGAAAAGACTGCCGGTTGAAATCAAGAAACCGCGCATACCCGCTGTCTTTGGAAGAACGTGGGATACTGGTCATTCCGGTCTCCGCCCGAAACGCTTTCAGGGCAGCAGGACTATAGTCAGGAACAACAGCCCAGCAATCTCCATCCACCCACACGCCATCAACGCCGTAATCCCTGCTCAATTCCTTCAACTGAGGAATCAGCAGCTCGTCCACATACCCGCTGTGCACCGAGATCTTATCTGAATCCATCTTCCCCGCCGCATTGAGCGCCGCCCATTCCGGATGTAGCCTGACTGCCTGCTTTTCATATACACCCGAATAGTGAACATACAGGGCGACTCCATATTTCCTCGTCAGCTCCCGCCATAATTTCAAAGGATCTTTATCAAAGCTCTTTGCGGGTGTTCCCACTTTGGTCGGGTAGCTGGATATTCCCGGATGCCCCTTGCAATCCACCTGAATAAAATCCGGATGCACCGCCTTCAACAGGGAATCGATCATCCCATAAGTGAGCGTGCGGCCAATATGTTCATCATCAGGCAATGCATGAAAATCAAAATGCAGCCCGAAAAAACTGTCTTTGCGTTTGAGGATTGCCTTATTCTTTCGCCGGGCATTCTCCTGTTGAATTTTGTTTGGTGAATGACCATCCTCCTGAGCCATAGTCTTGCAGGAATGTCCAATAACAAACAGGGTAACGAGTAGTAATAGCCGTCTTAAAGTCATATTGCCGTTTTTTTTTAAGCTGAGTGATCCGGGAGACATCATCGCCGGCAACAAACTTCGGGATAATTTCATTATCCGGATGAATGAAGGTTGCCCTTGCTGGTCTTGCAATATCCTGTTGTAGTAAATATTCGTACATTGAAACAGCGAATACCGTCAACGGGAAACAGTTTGTAAGGCTGGCGGCAGATCAGAGCTCGCGTGCAGGTTGCAGGGGATGCCGGGTGGCCTTTGGCATGAACTGACGGATGAATAAATCATAATTACAATCGCATGAGAACTTATGCAACTGTTCTGCTCTTTTGTTTCTTATTGCATGTCAAAGCATATTCCCAGGAAATTAAAAATCCCTTCTTTGGCCTCTACAGCATAATAGGAGGAGATTCCGTATACAATACATTTGAAAAACAGGTTAAGCTGGTTAAGGAATCGGGGTATGACGGAATAGAAATCAGCGGGCCGGAGGATTTTATCGGGATGAAATCGGCATTGGACAAACTTGACTTCCACGGTGCTTATTTTTATTTTATGGTGGATGTGGACCAGCCCCGGATCGATCCGAAATTGAAGAATTATATTTCCGCGTTAAAAGGTACGAACACCATCCTGGCGCCTTATATTCAAAGTAGTTCAAACCGGTACAAGACAGCATCAGCTGAAGCTGATGCAAAGGTTGTAAAACTGCTCAGGCAATTATCCGGATGGGCAAGGAAAGAAGATCTTCAGATTGCTATTTATCCGCACTTTGGATACTATGTGCAACGCATCGGCCATGTGCTGAAACTCGTAAAACAAATAAACAGGAAAAATACAGGCATGAGTTTTAATCTATGCCACTGGCTGGCAACCACCCCGGCTGAAGAACGCGGTGGGCTAAAATCGGACTTAATGGAAATTTTACCATACCTCAGGATGGTCACCATCTGCGGAGCCAATGATTTAGTCTCGGATAAAAAAGTAGTTTGGGACGATTATATATTGCCTTTGGGTATGGGCAGTTTTGATACCTATGGCCTGGTTGAATATCTTATAAAAGACCTGCATTTTAAAGGTCCTTTCGGAGTGCAATGCTACGGCCTGAAGGATGATAAAGCCTGGTTGGTGAAACATTCGATGGAAACCTGGAATAATTATAAAATGAGAATGGAAAATGGCCAATAGTTATATAGCGATGGCTGGGGAACACAATTCCAGACGGCTTCCTGCCGTTATCTGATCCCAGGCACTGACTTTATTCTTTCCCGCTTGTTCTGTATAAGTGGAAACATGTAGGGCGATTGCCGGCTGATCAAATTCGATGGACCCTGTAATCTTAATCACGAAACCGAGGCTTGTGTGTATCCGATCCCTAAAGAAAACCAACCGGTTGCCTGTTGCTGGAAATTCATTCCTGATTAGCCGGTTATTTATACTTCTTTGCTTATTCCTTTCAGCAGACAGCTTTGCTGCGAATTATTATGTAAGCAGCACGGGCAATGATGCAAATTCCGGAACTTCGGTAACGGATGCATGGGCAACCATTGATAAGGTGAACAGCAAGGCTTTTCTCCCCGGTGATGCGTTGTATTTTGAAGGAGGGCATACATTCTATGGCAGTATTTATCTGGATGGCAGCGATGCCAACAATGGTGCTGATATATTTATTATTTCTTCTTACGGCACCGGCCGGGCAACGATTAATGCCGGAACTTCCTATGGGTTTTACGCTTATAACACGCAGGGATTTTCCATATCCAATTTAATATTTGACGGCAACGCAACCACAACAAATACCGCGGTGGGCCTCAGGCTTTATGCGGATGTTCCCGGGGATAAAAAATTCAGTAATATTTCCATCAGCAATATTGAGGTGAAAAATTTCGGGGCGCAGGGCGTTGCGATTGGTGGCTGGAACGGACTCACGGGGTATCAAAATCTTGCGCTGAACAACCTGAGCGTCCATAACGTGCTGGCAGACGGGATAGTGATTTATGGCTATACGTCCCAAACCCTCGTTGGCTGGCCGAATAAAAATGTTTCCATCTCCAATTGTGAAGTGTATAATGTTACCGGTTTTGCTGATCCATCGGGCCATGAAGGCAGTGGCATTATAGTATCCGGTGTGGATAGCGGTGTTATCCAGCATTGCGTGGCCCATGATAATGGACAAAACAATATCCATTGCGGCGGACCCGGCGGAATCTGGTGCTGGGACAGCAATAACTTCACCATACAATTTTGTGAAAGCTATAAGAATCACAGTGGCTCGGGATGCGACGGATTGGGCTTTGACCTTGACGGG
>JAUZOD010000147.1 GCA_030706635.1 Bacteroidota bacterium | reverse complement strand
GATTCCATATCTGGCAACAATATCCACCGCGCTATACGCAAAGTTCCGGGTAGCGGTATCCGTAGGCACAGCATCGGAGAAATGCTTGCTCCAGGTCCATCGCCCAACGGATATCACAATTTTGAGATCGGGGTTTTGCACTTTCAGCAGGAGCAGATTTTTGAAATTGATGGTATCGGTCTTTTCGTCGTGCAGCCGGGCGCGGTTGTCCTTGACATCAACGAAGGCATAATTGATATGTGATAAACGCCGGGCATCAATGGTGCTGGTTTCGGCCAGTCCCCGGAATCCTCCGACATATCCTGTGATGACCGCCTTGCGGGGAGCCCGGGATTACTCTTTCCCCAGAAATTCCGCCAGCTCCTGAATATGGTCGGTATTGATGAAGTCGACCTGTAGCTGCATGAGCCTGGTCCAGGCGTTTTTATTATCCGGGGCATCCCAGAAGCGGACGGGCTTATGCAATGCATGCGATTTTTGAACGGCAGTCTGCAATATTTTGAGATCGGCGGCAGGAATCGGACCTTCTCCTTTCCAGCCGGAATAAAATTCAAAATCATTGCTCATCATGGATATTCTGGGCAGGGCTTCTGGAGAATAATCCCTCGATAATACTCCGTCAAATTGGATGAAGGAGGGGTAGGAGCTGAACAGGGATGGATCCGGCCGGTTTCCGCTGATCACCCAACGGATGGACCTGTTATTGGAAAGTTCAGGCATGGATTTTAATATGCTGACCAGTTTGTCCAGCGTCTTGATGGAATCTGTTTTGATGTCTATCAGCATTTGCAGCACTTTGGAACTGTCACCGTAAACAAATCCATAGTGATTTTGAGTGGCCGTTAGCAAAGGGATCAGGTACAAGGATTCCAGGGTCCGGTGTTTCAACATTTCCGCGCTGTCGTGTGCAACGATCAGTTTATTATCCACTAAAAAAATATCTGCTTCAATGGATCCGAAACCAGCTTTATAAGCAGTAAAAAAAGGAACTTTTTGCTCGTAGTCATTGTGGGAATGGGTATTCTCTACAGAATAAACCCTGGGCTGGCCCACGGCGCAAAAAGAGCATAGACAAAATAAGAGGGTTTTGCAAAATGGGCGCATAAATAATTTTATCAAGTGTAGAATAAAGATAATCCAACTTATCAATGCTTAATCAGGCGGATGAACTTTACATTTGCTTTCCAACTAAACTTGCCTGATGAACCGGTTTCTTATCTGTCTTTGTCTGCTGACCACGATGGCCCTCAATATCCGGGCGCAGGAAATAACCCGGGTGCATACCGATCAGTGGAATGGTTTTCAGCGGGTCCGTTTCAGCATCGGCGGCCACGAAGCATGGTATGTGAAACCCGATAAACCCCTCCCGGGCAATCCCTGGATATGGCGCGCATCCTTTCCGGACTGGCATACCGAAATGGACAGCCTGCTGCTGTCTAAAGGCATGTATGTTGTTTTCATCAATGTGGATAATCAGTATGGCAGTCCAGCCGCCATGCAGGCCTGGGAACAATTGTATTATTATCTCACAGATTCCCTTTCATTCGCTGCCAAAGCAAGTGTCGAGGGTGTGAGCCGGGGCGGCCTTTATGTGTACGCCTGGGCCAAAAGAAATCCGGATAAGGTAAACTGTATTTATAATGAAGCGCCCGTTTGCGATTTTAAAAGCTGGCCGGGCGGCAAGGGAAAGGGCGGCGGGGATTCTGCATCCTGGAAACAATTGCAACAGGTTTTTTCCATGACCGAAGAGGAAGCACTTGCTTTTGATGATAATCCGATTGATCACCTGGAGGGTCTGGCTTCTTTTAAGGTGCCTGTACTGCACGTGATAGGTGCTTTTGATAAAATCGTTCCCTCCGATGAAAATACGTTTATCCTTGCCCGACGGTATGCTTCCTTTGGCGGCCCGGTTTCGATTTATCCAGTGACCGACGGACCGCAGGAATTATCCGGTCATCATTTTCCAATTGAACACGCGGAACAGTGGGCGAATTTTATTCTGAGCCATGCATACCCGGTGAATGCTGCTTTGCCCTACGATCATTATTTCCATATCCGAAGTGGTTTAACAAATGTCTATCGCCGCATCACGCAAAACAAACAGGCCACGATTGCCTTTCTGGGTGGTTCCATTACTTACAACCCCGGCTGGCGTGATAAGGTTTGTTCCTGGTTCAGGGAACATTTTCCTGAAACGGCTTTTCATTTTATCTCCGCGGGAATTCCTTCTCTGGGAAGTCCTGCCCATGCTTTTCGCCTGCAAAGGGATATACTGGATTCGGGTAAAATTGATCTGATGTTTGTGGAAGCAGCCGTCAACGACCGTGGCAATGGAACAGACAGCCTTACGCAGGTTCGTTCCCTGGAAGGGATCGTCCGGCATGCCCTCGGCAGCAATCCGCTGATGGATGTGGTGTTCATGTCTTTTGCCGATCCTGACAAAACCAGAGATTACAACGAGGGCCATATGCCGGTGGAGACAGTCAACCAGGAGCTCGTGGCAGATCATTACGGTATGCCTTCCATCAATCTCGACAGGGAGATCAGGGATAAAATAAATCACCGGGAATTCAGTTGGGCTTACGATTTTAAGGATTTACATCCTTCGCCATTCGGGCAGGAATTATATGCTGCCACGATCAAAAGATTATTGATAATGGCCTTTGACCGCGCGGGGGAAAATAACACCCTACGCAAACTTCCGGCACCATTAGACAAGGGCGATTTTGATAGGGGTAGGTATCTCAGTCCGGATCATGCAAATCATGATCAGGGGTGGTTGCTGGAAGATCACTGGACGCCGAAGGATGGCCTGTCCACCCGGGAAGGCTTTGTTAATGTGAAAATGCTCACGACAACCCGCGCCGGGGCCAGCTTAACGCTTTCTTTTACCGGAACGGCGGTCGGCATGGCCATTGTATCCGGAGCGGATGCAGGGATTATTTCATATTCCATAGACAAGGGTGATTTTAAAAAAATGGATCTGTTTACACCCTGGAGCGAACAGTTGCATCTGCCCTGGTATTTGTTGCTGGGAACTGATTTAAAAAAGGGAAAACATATCTTAAGACTGAAGATGGCTGCCGATAAAAACAGCAGGAGTAAGGGGAATGCCTGCCGGATCGTTCATTTCCTGCTGAATGATTAAAATAAACTGAGGGAATCCTCCGCACTCAATCGTTTGCGTTTTAGCGGACGGTTTCCAATTGAATTTTTATGGAGATATTCGCGGCGAATAAATATCCGTCACGAATAAAAATGAAAAAAAGATTCAATCTCT
>JAUZOD010000146.1 GCA_030706635.1 Bacteroidota bacterium | reverse complement strand
CCTCAACTGATCTTTCAATTCCTTCGGTGTAGCATTTAATGATGGCCTGGTTTCCGGAATGGGCATAACCCATATCATCGCCCCTTACGATCAGACGTATGGGCTTTTGCTGCGCCTGTGCGTTTACTACAACATGAATACAACAGAGAAGTAATATCTTTTTTATATCCATTTTATTAAAGTTCAGCGTTCGGTCTATTTCATTTCAGATTGAAAAATATAATTCCCCGATCCGGTCTCGACCACTGCATAACCGTTCTCATTCCGGAGGAATTTAATGTCAGTATTCTGATCAACCGGTTTATTGTTTTCCCTGACCAGCCCATCTGAGGACCGTATCCAGATTTCGGCCCGGGTATTGGCGGGAATGCCGGTTTTTAATACCAGGTGATGATCCGTTACTGACCAGTCCACTTCAATTTTCCCTCTTACGGAGGAGTAGCTTCCCCTGGCCCAGGTTAAACCGGCAACCGGTTCCGGTTTGATTTTTATTTTTTTAAATCCCGGCGCTGCTGCATTGATCCCCAGCAGGGACCGGTAGAACCATTCATCAATGGAGCCGAACATCGGATGATTCTGCGAAGGTCCTGCCTTGGGATAGGCCCATGTTTCCCATAAGGTAGTAGCTCCGTGTTCCAGCATATTGCCCCATCCGGGATAGCTGCGCTGGTCGGCAATTTTAAATGCCAGATCGTTCAGGTTATTTTCACGCAGCACATCAAACATCATTTTTGTCGCAAATATGCCGGTGCTGATATGCCAGTCGTGACGGGCATATTCTTCCATCAGCACCTTCAGGGTATTCTCCTTTTCCGGCGAGAGATCATACCACAAAGCGAATAGCTGCGCGCTTTGCGTTGCATTGTCAAATCTTCCGGTGCCCCGCACCAGGAATTTCTGCACAATGGTATTTTTAATTTGTTGCGCCTGCCGGCTGAATTTCAATGAATCTTCGGTTTTATGCAAAATGGATGCAAAGCGAACGGCCAGGCATATATGATGATAGTAGAAAGCAGCAGCGCTGAGGGCTTCTGGCTTTGCATCGAGCGCCTCATGGTCGCTGATGTCCCAGTAAAAAATCCCGTCAACCGCTTTTGATTTGAGAAATGCAAGCTGTTTTTTAAACGCATCATAGTGATCTGCGATCGCGCGTTCGTCACCATAAAAATCGTATAGCTGCTCCTGTAAGTAGGGAAAAGCCAGTTCCCAGCCAAGAGGTCCCGAATCATCTCCATAACCTTTATCCGCTATGCCGGTAAACGGAGCAATTTCCGTAATGCCACCCTGCGGTCTTTGTTCATTGGCGAAATCCTGAACGGCCTTACGATAGAAATCGGCCATATCGTAATTGTAGATGAAGGCATCGGCTGTTGCCACCATATCACCACCATATCCCATTTTTTCACGTGCGGGACAATCCGACTGAACGCTAAAAAGGTTGCTTAGAAAGGTCCATTGAATGGCTTCATGTAATTTATTGAACATGCTGTCGGAGCAGGAAAAAGTTCCTGCTGGTTCCACATCGGCATTCATCCGCAATCCGACAATATCGCTGAGTGCAGGTCTGCCCGGCCAGCCGGTTATTTCCACATAACGAAAACCATGGAAGGTGAACCTTGGTGACCATGTCTCCGGGCCACCGCCTTTTAAGGTATAACGGTCTTCCTGCCACGCAGTCTCGGGGCAGCCCGGGCCGCCGCTTATTCCGCCTTTTTTGATCTGGGTGGCACAGGTGGTCAGATAGTTCAGTGTGCCGTCATCGAAGAGGTCTTCGCCGTAACGAAGGGAAATGGTGGTACCGGCCGGGCCGCTTACCTTAATTTTCGCGACACCCGCAAAGTTCTGACCCATATCCACGATGAAGGTATCCCGCCCTGGTTCTGCGATCCGGACAGGTGTAACGATTTTTGTGATTTTTATCGCTGGTTGCATCTGGGCACTCAGTTTCCCCGAAGGGCCCGCGACGCTGGTTGCATTTTTCCATATCGTGTTATCCGTTTTCGTTGTGTTGAAATCGGGCTGTTCAAGTCTTGCATCGTATTGCTCGCCGAGATAAACATTGTTGTGCGTAACCGGACCGGGGGCTGTTTGCCAGGATTCATCCGTTGCGATGATTTCTTTAGACCCATCCCGATAGCTGATATGAATTTCAGCTTTCACGCAGGGGCGACCGGATGCCTGATAGTCGCTCAGATCCCACCTGCCGAATATTTTAAAGGGGAGGGGATTATACCAGCCTTTGCCGAGCATGATACCCGCAATATTATTTCCATTTTTTATGAGGGAACCAATATCATATACGGAATAAAGTACCTCTTTGCTATAGGTGGTAAATCCAGGGTCCAGAACGTGATCCCCGATCTTATTTCCGTTGAGGTAAGCTTCGTAATACCCCAGGCCACTGATGTATAATCTTGCAGAGAAGATTTTTTTTGTAACCGGAAATGCTTTTTTGAAAAGCGGCATGCGGTCCTGTTTCAGATAATCCTCCATCTTCGGCAGGCTGCTGCCATCATTTATCCAATGCCCCTTCCAGTCCGCCGGATCCATCATGGCGGTTTCAAACCAATTGATATCACTCCATGCAGAGGCTTCATTATTCTGATTATAAACTTTTATCCGCCAGTAGTATCTGGTAAATGACCGGAGAGGTTTGCCTCCGTATTCCACCTGTATACTTCGAGACGATACAATCTTTCCTGTTGACCACATATTTCCGTTCTCGTTCCGGATGGCATCCAGGTCATCACTTACAATCAGTTCATATCCCGACTGAAATTGATTCCGGACACCGGAATTAATTTGCCAGCTGAAGCGCGGATCAGCGAGGTCAATTCCGATCGGGTTTGAAATATATTCACACTGCAGGTGAACCGGCTGAAGGGGAGAGGCTGCTCTGGCTGAGATGGCCAGAACTGAAATGAAAAAAGAAATAATAATTTTTTTCAAGTGGCCGTTTTTATGACAGGCATGATGGAGATTATTCAGTACTCCGTTTCTTACCTGCTGACCATCGTAACGACGCTGTTGGCAGGAAGCGTAAATGTTTTTTCCGTATTGATCAATCCTCTGTCAACACAATTGTCAGTGATGGTGGTAGCATACATTTCAAAAGACGAGGGAAGGCCGGTGGAGGACAATCTGACCGGTTTGGCCTGTTTGGGATCATCGTTGATCAATACCAGAACGATTGAACCATCCGTTGAATTCCGGAATCCCACAGGGTAGATATTCGATCCGTCCGGCGCTTCGGCTGAAAAACGGATCGCTCCGGGCCGTATGAATTTATAAAAGTTTTTGGAGACATAATATCTTTTACTTTTTGCGCCGGCAGTATTCATCAGGGAAAACTCATCGGTTTTCGACTGGCT
>JAUZOD010000145.1 GCA_030706635.1 Bacteroidota bacterium | reverse complement strand
GGCGGAAGTCTGAATGGTTCCTGCAGCCAGATTATTATACTGAAAACCGTTGATGATATATCCGTTGCTCGCGCCCTGTAAAAAATCGTTTTTCGTATCCTGGAAAGTAATACCGGCCACCGCGCTGATCAGGTGATCCCGGCCGACCTGTGTTGAATAGTTAAGTGTATTCTCGTTGATCCAGGAGATGTTGCTGCCATAGGTCTTCCTTGCCGATCCGATAAAACCCGATTCTGTTAAATTGGTCGGCACATAATAATTGGTAAGAGGAATATTATCCTCTGTGCCGACATTTACTTTTGCGGTAAGGCCTTTAAAGATTTTATAATCCAGCACAAGGTTGGCCACCACGCGGTAGTTCTGGCTTTGATTCACCACTTCATCCACCAGCGCCCTGGGGTTGGTCCGCGCATAAGGCAGCGACACCATGGACGGATTCCCGCCCGCATCCAGGACCGGCTGTGTGGGTCTGGCCCAGGCAGCTCCGTTGGATACTACTTCATCTCCCAGAATCCCGTCGCTCTGGTTATAGGACAAAAGGATGTTCTCGCTTAACTGAAACCGGTCTGAAATGGCCTGATCCCCGTTGAATCTTACGGAAAAACGGGTAAAGTCGGTATTGCGGATGATGCCATCCTGCCTGAAATAATTGACAGACGTAAAATACCTGGACTGGCCGGTGCCTCCGCGTACAGAAATCGTGTGATTCTGGATCAGGGCATTGTGATAGATCTCATTCTGCCAGTCAGTATTGGAAAGTGAATTGGTGATGCTCGTATCTATACTGGTATTGATGGTTGCATTGTGCCTTGACTGCAGGTAATAATCCTTATACTGAGCAGCGTTCAGCAGATCCAGTTTTTTTATCAGTTTCTGAACGCCCACATAGCCATCATAGCTGATCTGTGTTTTTCCCGGTATGCCTCTTTTGGTCGTGATGATCACTACGCCATTGGAACCCCTGGAGCCATAAATGGCGGTGGCGGAAGCATCCTTCAATATCTGGATTGACTGCACGTCGTTGGCATTGAAATCCGATCCCAGTTTGGAAAGAATCATTCCGTCCACTACATATAAAGGATCATTGTTGCCACCGGTCAATGAGTTAGCTCCCCTTACACGGATAATCGCGGAACCGCCTGGTGTACCGCTGGGCTGCATGATCTGCACGCCCGCCACCTGTCCTTCAAGCGCCCTGACCAGGTCCCCCGTTGCTGTTCTGTTCACCTCGGTGTTGTTCACGGAGGATACCGAACCGGTCAGATCTGATCTTTTCACCACGCCATATCCGATCACTACTGTATTCGCGAGACTGGATACCTCTACCTGCATAGATAAACTGACGGATTGATTCAGGGAAGTGATCTTCAACTTTTGCGTTTTGTATCCCACAAAAGAAAATTCCAGCACGTCGTTGAGATTCGCCTCAATGGAAAATTTACCCTCGTCGTTGGTCGCCATGCCATTACCGGTAGTTGTATTCTTAACCGAAACGCCGCTCAGCGGTCTCCCCGCTTCATCGGTTATCTGCCCGCCGATCAGGGCCGGCGGCTGGGTGCCCGCGACGGCGCTGGAAGAGGATTCCGTTTTTCTTTTTATCAGGATGGTTTTATCAATGATGGTGTAGGTGAGCGGCTGCTCCCGGAAACAGGCATCCAGCACCTCCTTCAGTGGCGCGTTCCGGAAATCCAGGTCGACCCTGCCAGCCTCCTCCAGCAATTCATCCTTATAAAAAAAACGATAGTCGGTCTGCCGCTGGATCTGGTCGAATATTTTCTCCAGGGAAGCATTTTTTACACGGACGGTAATGTTTTGAGAGTAACTTTTTGCGCTGAGCTGAAAGCTTGTTACGATGAGTAAAACAAAGGACAATTTCATGGTCAGCAGTGTTTTGGATAGTGAGATCCCTGCACCTGGCGGGAGCTTACAAAGAGCCTTAAAATTCATACTTTTGCGATGTTTGGATTAAGTTTAAACAGTCAATTCACCGATTGTATAATGAGATTAATCCAGATACCGGTCAGGGGTGCTCGATACACTCCTGGCTTTTTCTTTGATCAATCGTTACAGAACGATTAGCTTTTTGCCTTCTACGCGAAAATGCACATCATTTACCGCCAGCATGGCCAACACCTTCGACAACAGGGTCTGCCTGCTGATGGAACCGCTAAAATGTCCCTCCGGAATTTTTCCTGCATAAGCCACATCTACGTCATACCACCTGCCCAGTTGTCGCATGATGGTGCCCATATCGTCGCTGTGGAACTGGAAAAATCCATTTTTCCATGCAATGGCTTCCTCACCGTATGCCCCGGTAATTCTCCAAAAAGCATCGCCCTTATCCAACTGCGCCTGCTGGCCTGGTCTCAACAGCCTGGTATCTTTTTCGGACAGCAGCCTTACCGACCCCTCCAGGAGGGTCGTTTTTGTTTTGGCCTCTTCTTCATAAGCCATCACATTGAACCGGGTACCCAGAACTTCCACTTTTGTATTTCCCGTTTCCACGGTAAACGGCTTGTCTTTATCGGGAGCAATTTCAAAATAGGCTTCACCTGTTAAAACAACGTTTCGGGATTTACCCGAAAAAGCTGTCGGAAACCGCAGAGACGAAGCGGCGTTCAACCAGACTTTGCTGCCATCGGGCAGCTTCATTTCAAATTGTCCGCCCCGCCCCGTGGCCACGGTATTATACAGCGTTGGAGTGGGCTGTTGACTGGTCTGATCGTATGTCAGCACGCCCTTTCCCGACTGCTGTATTTTGGTGCTGCCCTGCAGGGCAATTATGCCTCTTGCGGAATCATTCAGGGCAAGCCTGGAACCATCACCCAACGTGAGCATCGCTTTATTGCTGCCGGGAAGGGCATCATGGCTCAAGGGTTTTGTCTCTGCTTTTGCCGCCAGGGCCGGATGGGAGTCCTGGTGTCGAAAAAACTGAAAGTATATTCCGGTGAACAGTAATATCAGCACGGCCGCAGCTGCGGCATATTTCAGGAAAATAAATGGATTCTTCCCCGAAAGCGTCCGGATGGGCTTCGCCTCTTCGGGCTCAACCGCTTTTTTTTCTATTTCTGATGCTTTTCCGAGTATGTTTTGAAAAAGGCTTCCGGAGCGCGCGCCGTCTGACAAACCGTGAAAGGCAGGGTTGTGAAATTCATCCATCATGGTCTGACGCATGATTTCCTGATTTTCCGCCGATTGCAGCAGGCGCAGAAACTCTTTCAGTTCAGCGACCGACAGGGAATCGTCCAGATAACGACGAAGTAAATCTTTAAAGAAGTCTGGATCCATACATAAAGGGAAATCAGGCAGCCGGATTCATCCGTGCACGAGTGTTCACCAGAGATAAAGACACAAAAAAAAAGTGCCGGTATGAGTGCCGGAGAAAAAAAATTACATTTCGGCGTGGCTGAGCAGATAATGCTGAATGAATTGCAGGGCCTTATGCATATGGCTTTTTACGGTATGCCGGGAAATCTTAAGCCGGACGGCAATTTCTTCATGGCTCAATCCCTGTTTGCGG
>JAUZOD010000144.1 GCA_030706635.1 Bacteroidota bacterium | reverse complement strand
GCTTTGCGTTTGGGTCATTGTTAAAGAACCGTTGAATCCCTTAGCCTTGATCTTTTTGGTTTTGATGTTGATGATACCCGAATTCCCCGCGGCATCGTATTTGGCCGAAGGATTGGTCATGATCTCCAGCTGATCTATGGCAGATGCAGGCAGACTTTTCAGGTAATTGGCCAGTTGCTCAGCAGTCATATAGGTGGGCTTATCGTCGATCATGATGGTAACGCCCTGTTTGCCCTTGAGACTGATATTCCCGTCTTTGTCAACCGTAACACCGGGTGACTTTTCCAGTATATCCATGGCCGTCGAACCCGCGTTGGTGGGTGATGCGTCCACGTTCACCACCATCCGGTCGGCTTTCTGTTCAAAGAATGGTCTTTTGTTTACCACGGAAACGGCTTTCAGTTCATTGCCTTCTTTCTTTAAAACGGAAACCGGAAGTTCCATGCTTTTTTTTCCTTCCGTAATAGTAAAGGCGATTCCGGAAAAAGGCTCATGCCCGACAGCCGTGATCAGCAGATGGTAATTTCCAGGGGCTACTGACCTGAATGCGAATTTCCCTGACTTATCTGATTCGGTCATTTTATAAGGTATCGAATCCCGGCTTTTGATCAGGCCGACACTTGCCGCTTCCAGAACCGTTTTGTTTTCTTCAGTCACGGTACCCCGGATAACGGAGACGGTCGGCGTTTGAGCGTTTGCTAAGAAGGACAGCGCTAAAAAGGCGCTTAAAATCAAGATTTTCATGTTTTTGGTTTACTTGGTACTATCCTTAGTTGGTTACAGCACAAAGGTCAGTACTAAGCATAACATAGAACATGGTTTTATGTTAGATGGCTGATTTTACTGATAACCGGAAAGAACAGGATGGGAATAGGACGCAACGGATTGGGTGAAAGTTGCAGTCATCCTGAAAATTAGGGATGAATGGCGGAAAGACTGCTAAGAATGGTCATTCCGCGGATTGACCGTTTGGAACCATGGTTTTGCCCTTGCTTTTCAGGACAAAATACAGGACTCCCCCCGTAATAATTAGTAAACTGGAGATAATCTCCGCCTGGGTGGGATGAAATCCAAAGATGGAATACCGGGTATTGACCCTGATTTTTTCTATAAAAAAGCGTTCGATGCCGTTTAAAACAAGGTAGAAAGCGAATAAAGTACCGGGGATCTTAAATTTTTTCCTCAGAGACCAGATCAGGAGGAACAACCCCACACACATGATCGTCTCGTAGAAGGGAGTTGGAAATACGGGCAGCGGAAGATAACTACAGTAGGGACCCATACAGCCGGGAATCTTTATCCCTTCACTGATCACATTATGCGGATAGGAATAGGCGAATAACCAGTTGGGTAAAAAAGAAGGTCCTTTTACTGCCAGGTGTTCCACATTCAGGGAACCAAACTGGCTAAGATAGAATTCACTGTTCCGGGAGATCACTGCATGAAAATTGTCGGCGCTTCCGGCAATGGTTTTCAGATTGGCATCCACCGCATAGGCGCTGTTGATGATACCCCAATCCCCGTCCCCGGCGGTTTGGCAGCCGATGCGTCCCGTGCCATAAGCCAGTATGAGGGCCGGAGCGGCGGCATCATTGAGATGCCAGAAACCGATCTTATGTTTACGCGCAAAATACCAGATGGCGAGGGCGGCGCAGATCAGTCCGCCGTAATACGTAAGTCCGCTGAAAGAAATCAGGGATTCTATCGGATTCTTGACAAAATCATCCCAGGTTTCGAGGCTGTTGAAAATCTTCGCGCCCACGAAACCAAAGATGGCGCCGAGGATGATGATATCCCCTACCCTGTCGTGCGGCCAGATCCGGATCTTTCTTTCTTCCGGCTGCGGCAGTTTTTGTTTGTTTTTCTCCCACCATTTCATGGCGGCGAATAGCAATCCGAGTCCAATGCCTGCGGCCCAGTTTCCTTCTGAGGAAAAAATAAAATCCGCGGGATTCTGGGATACCGGGGCATTAGAAATAAAGAGGCCGACGATCTTATATCCCAGTAAAAATCCAAGAATGAAATTGGTGAGTATTTCGCCGGGACTTACGGGTTTTCCCACCACCCTGATCTCATCTTCAGCCTGAAGCAATCCCTGACCCTCCTTGCGTTTCAGTTCGCTGCCCAACACCACGGCGGCCAGAATAAAAGAGATCGCGACCCAAAAACCGAAGGAATTTATAAAATGGAGGAACTTCCAGTCAACGCCAAAAAGATCCTTGAATGCGTAGTAGAGATTGGGATACATAGGAGTTGCAAGATAAGGCGAAAAAGTTGAGAGAAGCTTCGTAAACTTGTCTGAAAATGCTTCCGCGTTATGAAAAAAATAGCAGTCATCGGAGCCGGCACCATGGGTAACGGTATAGCGCATGTGTTTAGTCAGCACGGCTTCCCGGTAAACCTGGTGGACCTGCATCCTGCGCAACTGGAAAAGGCTATGGGCACCATCGGCAAAAACCTGGACCGGCAGGTTCAGAAAGGAAGTGTGACTGCTGAAGAAAAACAGCAAACCCTGCAGCGGATCAAACCTGTAGCCGATCTGCAGTCCGGCGTCGCCGGGTCTGATCTTATTGTGGAAGCCGTTTCGGAAAATGCGGAGATCAAGCTGAATATTTTCCGTGAACTGGATCAGCATGCGCGGCCGGATGCCATCCTGGCCAGCAATACATCTTCCATATCCATCACGCGGATAGCCGCCGCCACATCCCATCCTTCCCGGGTGATCGGCATGCATTTCATGAATCCCGTTCCCGTGATGAAGCTGGTGGAAGTGATCAACGGGTATGCCACCTCCACTTCGGTTACCCATACCGTTACAGAGATTGCCAGGCAACTGGATAAAGTTCCCTGCGTGGTGAATGACTATCCCGGATTTATTGCGAACCGCATCCTGATGCCCATGATCAATGAAGCCATCATCAGTCTCCATGAAGGCGTAGCCGGGGTGGAAGCCATAGACATGGTGATGAAGCTCGGCATGGCCCATCCAATGGGGCCTTTGCAACTGGCTGATTTTATCGGGCTGGATATCTGCCTTTCCATTCTGAAAGTACTGCACGAAGGATTCGGGAATCCGAAATATGCGCCTTCTCCCCTGCTGGTCAATATGGTGAATGCCGGATTCCTGGGAGTTAAATCCGGGGAAGGTTTTTATAAATACAGTCCCGGATCCAGGGAGCTGCGGGTTAGTGAAAGGTTCCTTTAAAGTGAATCAACCCGTTTCACGATTCCGGCCCCTAATTCCGGCCGGTTTTCCTCTTTTATCGGGAATTTACCAGCGATCCATGAGGCCAAAGTGCGGCCTTTAAAACCCGGTCATTAGCCATATGTGAGTCAGCGTAACAGGAGTATAACAGGAGTATAACTGGAATATAACAGGAGATAAACCTTTAAAATTGATAGTTAAACTCTTGTTTTATACCTATTATATTATGATTATATTCTGGTTATACTGTTAATTCTGTATCTTAATGGTGATACTCCGTTTACTTAATACACTAAGATTTTCAGTCATGGGAAAATTATTAAAT
>JAUZOD010000143.1 GCA_030706635.1 Bacteroidota bacterium | reverse complement strand
CAGCCCACGTTCAGATCTTTCCAGCCGATTTGTGCTGTTGCGGAAAAAATAAAGCAGAGAAAAATAGCGGTAATGGCGTTTTTTCTGATCATCGGTTGTTTCAATTTTTCTTATGGGAAGAAGATAAAATTAAAGCAATGTCGATCAGCGACAAAAAGCGAATAAATCTTCGATTGTTCGCCCGGTCTGTTCAGGTAAGGCGGTGGGTCTGGTTTATTCTGTGCGAAGACTCTTCACAGGATTCATAAAAGCAGATTTAAGCGCCTGGAAACTCACCGTTAACAAAGCAATGAATATGGCCATCAGCCCGGCAAAACCAAATATCCATCCTCCGATATGAATTCGATAGGCATAATCCATAAGCCAGTTATGCATGACTGTCCAGGCTAGCGGCGAGGCAATCAGCAGAGCGATCATAACCAGCAGGATGAATTCTCTGGATAGCAGGCTGAACAGGGACATTACGCTGGCGCCCAATACTTTCCTGATGCCGATTTCCTTTCTGCGTTGTTCGGCCGTAAACATGGCAAGTCCCAACAAACCCATGCACGAAATAAAAATAGCCAGCGCGGCAAAATAGTCAGACAGGCTGCTGACGATATCCTCACTTTTATAAAGTTTCTGATATTCTTCATCGGTGAAGTGATAGGTAAAAGGAAATTTTGGATTCAGGTCTTTCGCGATTTTTTCCATGCTGGCAATGGCCATATCTGTTTTGCCGGCTACGGTTCTTACCAGAATACATCTGCCGGGCCAAGAGCCAGACAGCTGAACAATCAAAGGACTCATGGGTTCCTGCAGGCTGGTGAGATGAAAATCCTTTACCACACCGATGATGGTTCCTTTTTTCCCCCAGAGTTCAAGTGGTTTTCCAACGGGATCCCTATAATTCATTAAGGCAGCTGCTGATTCATTTACGAGGTAGCCCGCGGAATCAGAAGGAAAACTGGCGGAAAAATCACGCCCTGCCAGCAATTTCAGATCCATGGTTTTTACAAAATCATAACCCGCTGCCGTAATGGTGAACATGGTATTTTTATCCGGATCACGGCCACTCCATTTAACAGTTGCCGTTATGGTTCCGCCAATATGTGCCGGAACTTCCGATAAGGAGGAAATATTTTTAATACCGGGCGACCGGAGCGATTCTTCCTTAAATACGTCATATTGTTTGGCAAGCTCTCCTTCCACGTCGATATAAAGCAGGTTCTCGCGGTCATAACCCAGATTGGCATGCTGCACATAATTGATCTGTTCAGATACTACGATGGTGCCTATGATCAATACGATGGAAAGAACAAATTGAAAAACCACGAGGCCCTTTCTGAATAAAATGGTGCTTCCGCTGAATTTAAGCGGCCCTTTCAATACCTGGATCGGTTTAAAGGACGAGAGAAATAAGGCGGGATAGCTTCCCGAGATCAGGCCGGTAATCATCGTTATGACTGCAAGGGCCATCCAGAAATCAGGATCTGAAAATGGGAAATGAATTTGCTTGCCGGTCAACAGGTTGAAAGAAGGAAGCAATAGATTAACCAGCAGTACGGAAAATAAAACGGAGAGCAGGGTGATCAGCATAGCCTCGTTAAGAAACTGCCTTATTAAAGATCCCCGGACTGCCCCGGAGACCTTCCGGATTCCGATCTCCTTTGTTCGCTTTGCAGAACGGGCGGTGGTCAGGTTCATGAAATTAATGCAGGCGATCAATAATAGAAAAATGGCTACCAGACTGAAAAGCCTGACGTATTCAATGCGTCCGCCTTCTATTTCGCCATCTTCGAAATGTGCATGGAGGTAGGTTTCATGGTAAAGCTGCATTCCCAGCCGAAGCTGGAAATTGGCATTCTGCGTTTTATTGTATCCATCCAGGAATTTTTTAATTTTTGCTTTCACCAGTGCAGGCCTTGCATTTTCATGCAACAGCATATAGGTTTGCGGACTGTTATTACGCCAGTCCTTAAACAAAGAATATTCATCCAGCATGGCCATCCAGTTGATAGCAAAATCAAATTTCTGGGAAACGTTGTCCGGCAGGTCGGCAAATACAGCGGTTACGGTAAAACCTTTTGTGTTTTTGTATCGAATGGTTTTTCCGATGGCCGTCTGCGCGCTGCCAAAAAACTGTTCTGCCATTCTATTGGAAATGGCCATGCTGGCCGGCGTATTTAATGCTGTGGACGTGGTGCCCTGCAATAAAGGATAACTGAACATTTTAAAATAATCGGAATCCGCAAAGCAACCGGACTCCTTTAAGATTTTGCCTGAGGCTTCGAAAGTGATCCCGTCAGACGGCATAAACCCGCTGGCATATTCCACTTCCGGGATAAATTTTTTCAGTTCAGCCGACAGCAAGCCCGGGGTGTAGTACCCGGCGCCTCTCTTACCATCCACCATTTGCTGTTCGTATAAAATATAAAGACGGTTTCCGTTCTTGTGGAAATGGTCTATGCTGCGTTCATCCCGGATCCATAAAAAGATCAGCAGGCTGGAAGTAAGGCCCAGGGAAAGACCAAGGATATTAATAAACGAAAAAATCTTATTATTCCTGAAATGCCTCCACGCGATCTTAAAGTAATTCTTAAACATATTTTTTAGCTTATGTATTCAGCGGCGAAAACCGGAGCCTGTTCCCTACGCCCCTAATAAAATGCCGGAAATTATATCCTTATAAACCAATGGCTTATTAAAAGATTAGCCGCTTCAGATTGCCCGTTTTTGATACAACCGTGTTCACTTATAAGTCCGGTATAAATCTTCTAACGGATATCGTAGTCAATTACTACCCTCTCGGAATCGGGGTGCGACTGACAGGTGAGGATAAAGCCATCCTCCAGCTCTTCTTCCGCCAGGGCATAGTTGTGATCCATAGTTACTTTGCCCTCCAGCAGTTTGGCGCGGCAGCTGGCACAAACTCCGGCTTTACAGGCATAAGGGAGATCGGCGCCTTGTTTTATGGCCGCATCCAAAATGCTCTCGCCCTTAAATGGAAGCTGGAAGTCATGACTGACTCCATCGAGCCGGAGCGTTACATGACTTTTTTGCCTGCTTATTCCTGCGGAAGGAGAGTCTGTTTTTGAAGATGGTTGCTGAGGATCCCCGGGATCGGCGAACAGTTCATAGTGAATTCTGGATGAATTCACCTTCTTCTGCAAAAGCCAGTCGCGCACGCCAAAGATCATGGGTGAAGGTCCGCAAAGCAGAAATTCCGCGTCAGCATTTAAGGGAACAAGATATTTGAAAAGCAATTCACATTTGGCAGCATCTATCCTTCCCTCGTGAATGGGTGCGTCCGCCTTTTCCCTGCTGAAAATATGAATGAGCTGAAGCCGCTCAGGAAAATCATTTTTCAAATCCTCCAGCACATCCTGGAAAATAACATCGTTACGGGTACGATTTCCATACACAAGCGTAACCTGGCTTAAGGGTTCTTCCCTGAGGATTGTTTTAATGAGCGAGATCACGGGTGTGATTCCGCTGCCTGCCGCGAAGGCGATATACTGTTTTTTATTTGTTTCATTCAGGTTAAGTTGAAAATTACCTGTCGGCGCCATCACCTCCAGCGTCTG
>JAUZOD010000142.1 GCA_030706635.1 Bacteroidota bacterium | reverse complement strand
GAGAAAAAAAATTACATTTCGGCGTGGCTGAGCAGATAATGCTGAATGAATTGCAGGGCCTTATGCATATGGCTTTTTACGGTATGCCGGGAAATCTTAAGCCGGACGGCAATTTCTTCATGGCTCAATCCCTGTTTGCGGCATAAACCAAATACGAGACGTTGCTGTGGGGGAAGTTTTTCAATGGCCTGACAGAATAACTCTTCGGTTTCCCGTAGTTCGAGCTGCTCTGCCGGTGAGTCGCCTGTTTCACGGAAATAATTCCGCAGATGTTCCGTAAAAGCTTCTTCCCTTATCTTTTTTCTCAACACATTGAATATGTGGTTTCGCGCAACAACAAACAAATAGCCGCTGAATTTTTCGACCGCGGCCAGTTTATCTCGTTTTAACCAAATCTGAAGGAAAATTTCCTGGACCATTTCTTCGGCCAGGGAAGCTGATTTCGTGAGGGTAAGCGCTACGCCGTACACGCTGTCCCAATAGGTGTCAAAAATCTGCCTGAAGGCATTTTCATCCCCGGTGGCAATCCTGGCAAGCAGTTCGCTATGAGCATCTTTCGGCAACACAGGCAATCTTTAACAGCTAATTTTTAGCAATACAATATTAGAATATAAATTCAGTTTTTTAAAATCTCACAAATTTTATGCGTCTCCTGCCTGCATCATTGACCTCGGCTAATCATATCGCAACCGTCATCCTGCCGGTTTGTAGCGGAATTCCCTCAAAGTATATGCGTACCCCCGGCATCGGCAAGCCTGGTATGGAAATTGAAACATCCACTAAATAAAATCATGAAACAATATTTCGAATCCGTTACAGGAGTCAGCATCGTGCTTTGTTCTGTGGCATTTCTTGCATTTTCCATCGTTGACGATCCCTCGTTCCTCTCCAGAGCAAGTCAGGCCAATCTCGCCGAAATTGAAGCCGGAAAGCTGGCCGCTTATAAAGGAACGAGTGCGGTGGTTAAAAAGTACGGGCAGAAAATGGTTGCCGATCATACTACCGCCCAGGCCGAACTGGTAGCGCTTGCGAAGAAAGAAAATACAACAATTCCAAAGGAACCGGATCCGGAACACCAGGCCTTAAAGGAACAACTGGCCAGCCTGTCTGGCAATGCATTTGATTCCGCTTATATAAAAAGCCAGCTCACGGATCACCAGGCTGCCGTCTCACTGTTCACGGAAGAGCTGACGACTGGAACAGACCCGGATGCAATAGCTTACGCAAAAAAATATCTGCCCAGGCTGAAGATGCATCTGAATATGATTCAGAAAGCGGATTCAGCCACCGCCCAGCCAGCCCGGTGATGACATGGTCTTTTATCCTTATTCTTCGCCCTGGTCTCCATGCAGATTGAACACTGAACTGATGGATCATAACAAACTATCAGAGATCATAACAGTAACCGTGATGGCGGTATAGTCGGGCATCTGCTTCAGGTAGCCTAAAGCCAGGCTGAGCTGCCGGTAATAATAATTCAGTAGATTTATAAAGTGAAAGAGCAGCTCGTCATCCGGTTCACCGACAACCATATCCGCTATCAGGCTGAGGTTAAAACCTTCGATCTGGAAGGCAAGATAATGTATGATGTCTATTATTCCCTGATTCCGTATGTCCATCCCCCCAGAAAGGTTCAGGTCTATGCCGGATCGGGCAACGGGCCGGCGGTGTTCTGGCGGCAAAGGATTACCTCCAAAGATGAAGAGCTGTTGCCACAGGAATTTGTTCAGGCGGTAGGACGTGCTATTGAGCTGGCGGAGAAATAGCTGTGCTGTGGGGATTGCGGACGGAAATTATGCAGGTCGGGCATAAGCAATGAAAATATAATATTACCTTGAAGAAGGTTTTGGCATTAACCCCGCCTAACCAACATCTATGATTATTTGGAATGCACTCGGCATCATCGCCCTGATCATCCTGATCTTTTTTTTATTCAAACGTAAAAACGCGGTGACCATGGCATTTGCCGTTGGCATTCTCGTCGCTTTAATCGCCGGCCTCGTTTATTATTTTAATGGCGAAGGATTTAATTGGCCAATAGCCGAAAAAGTTCTTATCCTGTCCATATTCACCGGTGCGCTGTACAGACTGGTTACTTTTCTGAAAAATAAGACGCGTGCCAGGACCTGAATACTTTCGGTTCGGCGTATGAAATTGACAAGGACCCAAACATTCATTCTGAACTAATTTCTGACAAGAATGAAAACGGCACTGGCCATAATATCGGTTATTCTTTTCCAAAGCCAGGGCGTCTCCCAGAGTCCAAAACCATTTGTCCTGAGAGGCAGCATGCAGGGAAAGGATACGGGCATCGTTTATTTTTTCTTATATCATACACCGGGCCTTGACAGTTGCTTCTTAAAAAAAGGTCATTTTATCTTCAAAGGGGAAATTGCTGAACCCATATTAGCTTACATTACAACAATTCCTCCGGGAAGCCAGGCAACCAGGTCTGATATTTCGGGCGACTTTTATATCGAACCCGGTGAAATGAATCTTTTGCTGAACCGGGACTACACAGATATTCAGCTAACCGGTTCTGCCACGGATCTCGACCGGCAACACCTGATGCAACTGCAGTTACCCATAAGACGTGTCATTCAACGATGGGGGGATAGCCTGGACATAGTTCGTGATCTGCAAAAAGAGGCGAAGAAGGACGACTCGGATTCAACAATCTGGATCCATTTAAAGAGCAAAGGGGATTCCATTTATTTTGGCCGGATTGATCCACTGTATAAACAGCTGGACAAGATAGATTCCGCCTTTATAATCGAACATCCCAATTCCTTTGTAGCGGCAGATATGTTATCAAAGACGAAAAAGACAGAGATAAATTTCCCGTCCCTGGCCTGGTTATATAACAGGATGCCGGAAACCCTGAAAGGGAGCGTTCCCGGAAAACAGATTCTTAAGAAAATTCAGGAAGAGGAAACCGTGCCCATTGGCGGATATGCCCATAATTTCATTGCGACAGACAGTAAGGGCAGGGAGATAAATCTTACAGATTTTAAGGGCAAAAAATATGTTCTTATTGACTTTTGGGCGTCCTGGTGCGGTCCATGCCGGGAAATGACGCCAACCCTGAGAACCGCTTATCAGCAGTATAAGACCGAGCTTGAAATAATAAGTATCTCAGACGAATCAAAGGAAGGCGAATGGAAACGGGCCATCGCGCAGGACGGCATGTCATGGCCACAAATTCTCGAAAATGATCAGGTTGTCGTTAAGAATCCATCGGGTAAATCCATTTCAGAAACCTATGGAGTACTTTCCATTCCAACTTTTATTCTCCTGGACAAAGAACTCCGGATCATAAAAAAATTTGGAGGAGGCTTTAGCGCAGAATCTAATGAACAATTGAAAAGCGAACTGAATAGCGTATTGGGTACAACAACAAAAAAGCCACCATTTCGGTAGCTCTTGCCGTCCAAAGCAATATTTTAGGGCTTAAAGGTTAACTGCAGGACGTTCAACTTGTCTTCAACAGGATACGGATTAAAATCGGGTTTCGGTTTTCAAAAGGATCTGGTCTGTTTTTCTAAGGATATCGTTTGTGATCTGATGTAAAGCTGCAAAACAAACCAGACAAAGTGTAATCCTTTCGATGAAT
>JAUZOD010000141.1 GCA_030706635.1 Bacteroidota bacterium | reverse complement strand
GTATGCCGCAGGTCAGTGGATCGTGAACCTGAACTACTGGGGATGTAATCAGTACATTACCCAACGGGCACTCGGCGCAAATTTAAATACTGCAAGAACCGGTTTGTTGTTTGCAGCCCTGCTTAAACTAATCATGCCCCTCATCGTGATGCTTCCCGGAATTGCAGCCTATGTGCTGATGAAACAGGGCAACCTCCCGTCTATGGAACATGCAAATATGGATCATGCCTATTCGGCCGTACTGGGTTTTTTGCCTGCCGGACTAAAAGGGCTTTCCATCGCCGCCTTAACAGCAGCCATCGTGGCTTCCCTTGCCGGAAAGGTAAACAGCATCTCGACGATCTATACATTGGATATCTATAGAAAATATATCAATAAAGAAGCGTCTGAGAAAAGGCTGGTCTGGATCGGAAGGATCGTTGCACTTTCCGCCATGATCATCGCCATCGGGTTCACCTGGAAAGACGTATTGGGCATCAGCAGCGAAGGCGGATTTACCTATATTCAGAAATATACCGGATTCATCAGTCCCGGCGTTTTTGCGATGTTCATATTGGGCATGTTCTGGAAAAGAACCACCGGCGCCGCAGCTGTTGTGGGCGTGATCACCGGGCTCGTGCTATGCTATTTCTTTAACGAAAAAGCGCCGGGGGTATTCGGGCACGAAACCTGGCTGTACACGGCCTATCCCAATGGTCATGGCGGATATGAAATTCCGTTTCTGATCTGCATGGGGCTTTCTTTTTTCTTTACCGTGGCGATTATGGTTGCCATCAGCCTGGCAGGACCAAAAATAAATCCGAAAGCGTTTGTGCTGGATAAAACCATGTTCAAATTAAAACCACAAACAACGGCAATGATCGTGATCATTCTGCTTTTGCTTGCGGCCTTATATATTAAATTCTGGTAAAATCAATGGACAGTTGACAACTGTCCATTGTCCATTGTCCATTGCCTACTGCATTCCCTGCATCGCATCCTGGGAACCCGATGTATTCATGTTCTTTCTTTTGAAAAGGGAAACATCCAGTTTCCCGAAGCGATAAGAGAAGTTTACCCTGACCAGCTGGGGATCACGCAGCCGGTCATAGTCCTGCAAAAAGAATTCGCTTTCCGAATGCTGTTTGGAATATTTTGTTCTGAATATATCTCCGATGGAAACGCTGAGGGTAGCAGCGTCGTTCTTCAGGAAGCTGCGGCTCACGGCTGCATCAACAGCCCAAAAAGCTGAAATATATCCCTGCGAGGCACTCTGCGCTCCGCCGCCACCGCCGGGACCTCCGAATCCTCCTCCACCTGTGTTTACCGGCAGATTGGTTTTTGACTGATAGAGCCCGGTAATCTGTAATTTGAATTTAGCGGGCAGCTTGAAATTGCTGTTCAGCTTTCCAAACCAACTCCATAATGCGTTCTGCGATGCTGTAATATTATCTGTATTGATCTTCGAATTGTAAATGTTTACATTGCTGGTGAGATCCCACCACTTGGTTAAATTATTCACCGCTGTGAATTCCGCGCCCATCGTTTGACTAAAGCTGGCATTGATATACGTATTGACGAGATCATTCTTACCCGATAAAGCGTTTGTAAAAGTATCCAGGTAACGGGTGATCAGGTGATCTGTACGTTTGTAATACAGTGAAGCCAGGAAAGTATTGTTTCCCTTCATGGTTTTCAGATAAGACATCTCAAATGAATTGGTAAACTCCGGAACGAGGCTCGGGTTACCCCGTGTGATATTCAGACTGTCAGTATAATCTGTATAGGGAATCAGCTGGAAGAAATTCGGACGGTTGATCCGCCGGGTATAACTGATCTGCAACTCCTGCTTATTTTTAAGTTTCTGGCTCAGGAATACGGACGGGAAAAGGCTGAGCGGATAAGAATTGCTGAAATGCTGCTTTGTATTGAACAGATCTCCCGAATAACTTGAGCTTTCTGCACGCAGGCCCAACTGATAACCGAAATCCTTCACCGCACTGGTGAAAGAAACGTAACCGGCATAAACATTATTGGTATTTTCATAATTGATGGAAGCCGCCGGCACCAGATAGAAATTTCCATTTCCGGCCGTATCATAGTAGTTATTCGTATTGTTCAAAAGATGCTGGCTGTTTACACGCAGTCCTGCTTCGAGTTTCGTCTTCTGATCGAAAGGATGCACATAATCTGTTTGCGCAGTAAAGAATTTATTATTCCCGCTGCCGTTCACTTTCTGCTGCTGAAAATGGGAAATGGCAGAACCGGGCTGGCCGGTAAAATAATCGGTCACATACAGGGCATCATTCTGATTTTTTCCCTGAAAATAATTGACGTCTGCCGTAATATTCTCTCCCTCTTTCGGGAAGAGATGTTTAAACGCAAACCGAAAACCGTCCGCATCAAATACCCTGTTCGTATTGGAATTACGCTGGCTGAATAACGTACTGATCCCGCTGGGGAACATGATGTCGTTCTGAATATCGAGAAGCTCATAAGGTTTAAATGCCCCATGCACCTTGATTCCGGTAAGGGAGAAAGTTGTTCTGGGCGTCATGAAATAATCAAATCCCACACTGCCAAAAGCAAAAGCCCCTTTGTTTTTATCATAGTTGGATTGATGTATTGCCGTCGCCGTGTCAGTAAAATTTTCCCGGTTGGTATTGCCTGTGGAAACGCCGCGGTTCTGATTATAAAATCCTGCAGCAGTGAAATTAAATTTGTCCTGGCGAAGATTGAAATTCACCCCGCCATTCATACCTCCATGGCTGTCCACGCCCGCCCGTACATTCCCGTTATAGCCGGTTTTCCGGTTCTTCTTCAAAATGATATTCAGAATACCCGCACCACCTCCGGAAGCATCGTATTTGGCGGAAGGGTTGGTGATCACCTCCACGCTCTCGATGGCATCTGCCGGTATCTGATCGAGTGTCAATGTAGTAGGCCGGCCATCAATGTAGATCTGCGGCGTACTGTTGCGTAGTGTTACATTACCATCTATATCCACATTCACGGATGGCACATTCTTCATAATGTCCAGCGCAGTGCCGCCCGCATTCACAATATCCTTCTCCACATTGTACACTTTCTTGTCAATATCCATTCTCAACGTGGGCGTTACGGCAGTTACGGTTACGGAAGCCAATTGCGTAACGTCAATTTCCAGTTTGATATTTCCAAGATCCCTGTCGAACCCATTGATGGCGCTGCTCATCGCGTTCAGGGCCTGAGCAGGATCAGTGCCCGGTTTCGGAGCTCCCCCTGCGGGCATTCGCATCTGGAAAATCACCATTTGTTCATAAGGCTTAAAGCCGGTAGCGGAAATTTTGAGTTTCAGACCGCCGAACATGGGCAGATCTTCGAAATTAAAATCTCCGTTGGCTTTCGTGCTGAGCCCCTTCAATAAAACAAACTTATTTTTTTTAGAAACGGAATCTCTTTTATTCTGCAGAACAATCACGGTTGCCCCATTCACCGGGTGACCGGCGCTATCTATGACTTTTCCATAAATATGGCCCATATTGGGAAGCTTGCCTCCTCCCGGAAATTGCGCACGGAGCGTAAAGCAACACGTGAAAGAGACCATGAACAACAAGAGTATTTTCATAAAACGTGTTTGGTATTGACCCGCAAATCTACTCCGGCCGTCTTAAAAATCAGGTGAATTGAGACAAGCAGTCATAATCCTGCGACCAAATCATTTTCACCTGTTTCCGGGATCTACCATCCGGAGCAGGTCATCCTTATAGTGATCGCTTAAAGGAAGTTCCTGGCTGCCCAGAAAAACGGAATTCTTGCGAATG
>JAUZOD010000140.1 GCA_030706635.1 Bacteroidota bacterium | reverse complement strand
TTTGTATTCAGAATCTTTATATATTCATGACGTCCATCTCCATCACAAAATTATATGACCTGCTCGCGGTAAAAATGGGCAGGGAAACGGCGGAAAATCTTACTTCCTATATTGAGGGCCGGATAAAAAATGAGATGGAAGACCGGTCACAGATCCTGGCGACAAAAGCCGACATACAAGCTACCATACAGAACACAAAAACAGAAATCAGCGTCGCAAAAGCAGAAATGATCAAATGGATGTTTCTGTTCTGGGTCGGACAGATTGGCGCTACATTCGGTTTTATCTTACTCTTTCTGAAAAAATAGCCGCTTCCGGTAAGGACCAATCTTTCTTGGCAGAAACGACCTCCTGATTTGTCGTAATTACAACCGCAACATGCTAAACAGTCTGCAGATATTAGTAATGGAAAAAACACAATCACTTTTAAAAACGATCTCTATGCGCAAATTAAAATTACAGATTCAGACGACCCTTGATGGCTTCGTATTGGCGCAACTCATCGTCAATATGTGCAAGGTTGTTTTCAGCCGCACGCAAACAGCCATTAGCGGCAGGAAGCACGCCGTTAAATTGCGGGTTGGCCGCTCTGAATTTTGTATTTTCCGTAAAGACCCTCTTGGTCAGTTCCACAACATACACCTGGTACCGCGTGCATGCTCAAATTTATATTTTAACGGTATCGGGTGACGTAGCATTTTATCCGGTAAAGATAATACAGCCATTGTATTACCGGTCATTCAATCCCTTTCCCCGGAGAATCTGCTGTCTATATTTTTCAATCCTTGATTCCCGGGTTTTGGATTGTTTGGGTTGGGAGAAATAAAAACCGTATGCTCTTTGCCGTCCCGGGGTCAACGCTCCGAAAGCAGTTTTCAGGGCAGGATCTTTATCTAATTTCTTATGAAATTCTTCCGGGAGTTTAAGCGCTGTCTTCTCCCGGGGCTTTACTTTCAATCCGGCTTTTTCCACTTCGATCGCTTCATGGATATAGGCTTTCAGAACGGATTTCATGCGTACGATTTCGCGTGCATCCTTAAGCCGGATCTGACGTCCCACCCGGGTATGCTCCCCCATTCTCACAAGAATACCCTCCGGATCATTCAACAGCACTCCTTTGAAGAACATCAGTGCACAGTATTCTTTAAAGCCCTGTATGACCACCACATTACTATTTTGAAACGCGTAACAGGGTTTGCCCCATTTCAATTCTTCGGTCAGCCCGCAGTCCAGAATGATCGTTCTCAATTTCTTCATTTCTTCCGGCCAGTTTCTGACTTTACTTAAATATTTGTCAACCTGCGGATTCATTGTATTCATTTATTGATTAACTGAAATGATTCTCCTGTCCGCAGGTCTGAAATACCAGGATACCGCTGTCAGGACCAGGAGAAGCAGCGAGGGCCATATTTCGCTCACGGAATTACCGACAGCGATATGTGAAAATGCCGCTCCGGACATGACGAAGAAAAACCCGGCGTAAGCCCATTCCTTCAGTAAACGAAATTTAGGAATAAGAATGGTCACAACTCCCAAAATCTTCCAGATACCCAGTATGGTCAGAAAATAGACCGGATAGCCTAACTGGGTAATCATATCCACTCCCCCCTGTCCCGCTTTCCCTTTGAATAACTGCACCGCTCCGGTGGACAGCATGCCCAGGGCGAGCCAGAGGGTGGAAATCCAATAGATAATTTTATTCGGCTTTGTCATAGTTCGTTATTTTAATTTGCCTACAATCTCCTGTAACCGGTTATGTGCGTAATTTATGCCCTGAGTAAAGGGTAACTTCATCACCTGGTCTCTGAGTGCATTGGATTCATAGATGGAGTGAATGTTTAATCTGCTCGTATCGTCCGTGAGTTTTTCAAAAGTCAGGATTTCAAGCTGAACACCAAAAGACGCATTTTCCATTTCAAATGTCCGGATGATTTTTGCGTTAGGGCTAAACGCATGGATCACCCCATTGGCCCGGAATACCGGGTTCCCCTGCGCATCGGTTGTTTCAAATTGATAACTGCCGTGCTTTTTACTTTCCAGTTTCAGCACTTTCGTTCCCATCCATTGTCCAAGGATTTCAGGGTCTGCATGCGCTTTAAAAAGCAATTCCACGGGCAGATCAAATTCCCTGGTGATCACTAATTCCTGTTTGCCATCTTCGGCATTGATTTTTGTTTTCCGTTCCATGGTGTTCTATTTTTTTGGTTTGTATTTTTTCATTATCGTTTCCAATTTATTAAACCGGTCATCCCACATATTGCGAAATGGTTCTATAAAGTCAGCTACTGCTTTCATTTTTTTTGCATTGAGGTGATAATAGATTTCCCTGCCGTTTTGTTCTTGTCCAAGCAATTCGCACTCGGTGAGTATCTGCAGGTGTTTTGAAATGGTCGGTCTTGCGGTGTCAAATTTTGAGGCTATCGCACCGGCCGTCAGGGATTGTGAAGCCAACAGCAGCAGGATCGCCCTTCTTGTCGGGTCTGCTATGGCCTGAAATACGTCCCGTCTTAAGTTCATTGTGTAGCTATTTGACTACAAATATATATGTAGCTATTTAACTACACACATTTTTCTGATAAAACTTTCGCAAATTCAAACTCCACTGCCACTCTGGCGCTAGATTCACGCTGTTGGGCCGCCAGCCCATTGGCTACCTGTGGTCGAGCCGTTTTTTCAATACAATACGCTGGCAATCAAGGGTCCTTCTTCAATATTCCTTTTATATTTCTGGTGCATTTCTCCCACAGTTCTGTCGGAGTTCTTTCGGGATTCCCGATAGCACGCTGAGAGAAACCTGAAAGAACTCCGACAGAACTTGGATACAAAACCAAAAGCTGTATGAAAGGAATCTGATAACCTGACAGCCAAAATGACACGCTTCCGCAAGGCTGTTTTGGCTTATGCAATGAAAGCAGTTTTTGCATCATTAGCACTGAATCACCATGCAGCAGGCATTTATTCAGACAATGAACCGCTTTAACTTCTAAAATTTAATTATGCGTACGATCTTAACCGCCTTGACCCTGATCTTTTATTTTGCCGCCCAAAGCCAGTCAAAAAAACTAAATGCAGAAACCAGCATTCAAAATGTGACCATTTTTTCCTCCGGCGCCCGTGTGGAAAGAACCGCCGTAGTAAATGTAGGGTCTGGCCGTTCGGAAATATCGTTTGCCGGACTCAGCAACCAGCTGGATCCGCAGACAGTGCAGTTAAAAGCAGATGCCGATATTACCCTGCTCTCAGTACAAACAACAAGGGACTTCCTGACGGAACGCAGGATCGAACAGCAGGAAAAGGAATTTATTGACCGGACAAATACCCTGAAGGACAAATCCGATCTGGACCAGAAATTACTGGAGGTAAGTAAAAATGAAGAAGCCATGCTGATCAAAAATCAGGCGATCGGCGGACAGGCCGGCGTAAAGACCATTGACCTGAAAGATGCCCTGGAATTTCAGCGTCAGCACCTGACGGATCTGTATGAAAAGGAACTGGAAATCAAAAAACGTCTCTCCTCCGAACAACAGGATCTGGAAAGAAATAAAGCGCAGATGCAGGAGAACAGTAAAAAACGGGACAGCATAAATTATATTGTCACCGTTCTGGTGGAGAGTAAAGAAAGCAGGACTGTGAATTTTCAGCTGATGTATAATGTGCAGGATGCGGGCTGGTATCCGACCTATGATGTGCGCGTTACAGAGATCACCGAACCATTGAACGTGCTTATGAATGCAAATGTTTTTCAGCGTAGCGGCGAAACCTGGAAGAATATTCCGCTTCAGCTCAGCACCGGCAACCCCAAAGAC
>JAUZOD010000014.1 GCA_030706635.1 Bacteroidota bacterium | reverse complement strand
CTATTGGAGGCAACGCAAACCCGGTCTTTTTAGTATGCAGCTGAAGGAAAAAATGTTTTATCATCAACACTTTTCCGTCAGAGCTGCGGTTCATCAGGCTTTGACTATACACATAAAGCGCAGTTTTGCCTTTTTGCAATGCTTAACCACTCCTACGGTGGCATGCCGGTTCTTCTCCAATTTTCATCGATACTATAAATTTGCACTTTCATCTCCTTATCGAATAAGTGAATAAACTCACACACTTTCTTAGCGCCCTCATCGCAGTTCCCAGGTTTTTTAAACAAGCACACTCGCGAATAAATTAAAGGTGAACATTTAGAAAATTGAGCTCGATGAAGACAAAGTCATACTTCATTTAGAGAATATGCGCAATAATTCCAATACCGTGGTCGGGGATATTCTTGACGAAGGTTCCGTTATTAACAGCTGATGGGCCAGCAATTGATCCAATGGAGAAAATGCCCTGCCGCATGAATGAAGTCAAAAAAAACTGCTTCTCCTGAAGCAGTTTGCCTGTCTTATGCTATAAAAATCTTTATCCCCCTGTTTTTGCGTCGTACTTCTTCTGCGCTTCCTGAGCCTTGTGAAAGTCCAGCACCACGCCATTTATGCAATAGCGCAAACCAGTGGGCGGCGGCCCATCATTAAACACATGACCGAGATGGGATTTGCATTTACCACACATCACCTCTGTTCTCTGCATCCCCAGGGTATTGTCTTCTGAGAAGATGACGCTGTTCTTGCTGATGGGCTCATAGAAACTCGGCCAGCCGCAGCCGCTCTCAAACTTGGTATCACTTTTAAATAATGGATTACCACATACAGCACAATAGTAGGTGCCGATGTCTTTGGAGAATTCATACTTGCTGCTATACGGTCTTTCCGTACCTTTTAACCGGGCTACATAATAAACATCTTCTGGCAGGATTTTTTTCCATTCGGCATCCGTGCGGTTAACACCGGAGGTATCGAAACCTGGTTTTGAATTATCCATTGCTATTTTATTTTTGGTTGAAGTTTGCGAGTAACTGCATTGCTGGAAAAGAAATGCCAGCAGCAAAATTCCGGAGATTTTTATGAGTCTTTTCATGGCCTGCGATTTATGTAACAAATGTACGGTGCAGTGGTTCGTTTGGATTGTCAAGATTCTGACAACATAAAGGTTTTGGAATTTATTTTATGCTAAAAAATGAGCCTTTAATCAGGGATTCCCATAATGAAAACAGGTATTTGTTAAAGGAATTATAAGAATGCTGCACTATATTTGTTTCTAAGCTAAACAACATGTTCAATCTGATCCTCTTTGGTCCTCCGGGAAGTGGCAAAGGCACCCAGTCCGAAAAACTCATCGCCCGGTTTGGTTTAAAGCATCTGAGCACTGGCGATATTCTCCGCAGCGAGATCAGGAATGGTACTGCCCTCGGGCTGGAAGCAAAAAGTCTGATGGACCAGGGTAAACTGGTTCCGGATGCGGTGGTGATCGGCATGATCAGAGCAGCACTTGACCACAATCCGAATGCAAAAGGATTCCTGTTCGACGGGTTTCCCCGGACCAATGCGCAGGCGGATGCACTCGATGCGTTGCTGTCAGAAAAAAAGACTTCCATTAATATCGTTCTTGCCCTTCAGGTGAGCAAATCGGAACTCGTAAAGCGACTGTTAAACCGCGGACTCACCTCAGACCGCACAGATGACCGCGATGAATCCATTATCGGATCCCGCATTGAAGAATACGAAAGAAAGACTGCAGCAGTTGCAGATCACTACAGGAAGTTTAACAAAGTGGTGTTCATTCCAGGCGAAGGATCTGTGGACGAAATTTTTGCGAAACTGAGCACGGAAATCGAGAAAAGGATGACGGTTGACGGTTGACGGTTGACCGACTTTAGGTGAATCATTACGCCTGAATTCAGTTACCTTGTTGCACCTTAATTCCGTAAACCGTCAACCGTCAACCGTCAACCGTCAACCGTCAACCGTCAACCGTCATCTTAAAACTCCAGATCTCTCTTCTTCAACTCTTTCTCAACACGAACGGAAATCCGGATACTGATTTCATACAGTAAGATCAGCGGAAGTGCCACAATGGTCTGACTCATCCAGTCCGGCGATGGCGTGATCACGGCCGCAACAAATAAGATGGCCACATAAGCATATTTACGGTAAGTACGCAGGAATGACGGGGTGATCAGGCCGATATGGGTAAGCACATAACTGATCAGCGGAAGCTGAAAGGCAATGCCTGAGCCAATCAGGATATCCAGCAGGTTATCCAGGTAATCGTCAAGCGTTGGCCGCGTAATGAGTAGGTTTGACATACCCAGTTTGTAATTGGAAAGAAAACTGAACGTAAACGGGGCCAGCAGAAAATATCCGAAAGAAATGCCCAGCAGGAAAAAGAAAGTGACAAAGAATATGGAACCCCGGGTACTTTTGATCTCCTTGGTGGATAAAGCCGGTTTCACGAATCGCCAGAATTCCCAGAAAATATAGGGGAAGGCGACGATGAACCCGCAAACGAACGCAATGGTGATGCTGGAGATGAACTGCGAACCGAAAGCAGTGGTTTGCAATTGCACATTGGCTGCCGGCAGACACAGCGTATTTCCCATGTGCAGGAGATGACTCAGTTTACAAAGCCCAACCACCGACAAAAAGTTGCTTTGTAATGGCCCCATGATGATGTGCTCGAAGATCCAGTCAATTTTAATAAATGCCAGGACGGCAAGAATAACCACGGCCAGCACCGATCTCACGATATGCCAGCGCAATGCTTCGAGGTGCTCAATAAAGGACATTTCCGACTGCCCGGGGTTCCTGCTAAAAAATTTCAAAGCCATATTTCACTGGGGTGCCATTTGTAAAGGCGACGCAAAGGTAATTTGAAAAGGACTTACGTCGAAAGGGAGTCTAAAGATTTCTAAACATGAGGAAATAGCCCGAAAATCACTTGAGCAACTTCATTTTAACCATTTCTATCCGGGTATCGCTTACGCTGAGGATTTCAAATTCATAATCGTCTATAATAATGTGTTCCTTCAGGCGTGGAATGGCTTCGTGGCGGTTAATGATAAAACCAGACAGGGTCTCGGACTCCTTTTCCGGAAACTCCATATTATATTTCTCGTTCAGATAATCCAGCTCCAGCCTTCCGGCGAAGATAAATTCGTCATTGGATAATTTCTTTTCCTCAAATTCTTCCGTATCATATTCATCCCGGATCTCGCCAAAGATCTCTTCCAGCAAATCTTCCATGGTTACAATGCCCGCCGTACCGCCAAATTCATCCACCACCCAGGCAATGCTCTTTCTTTCCTTACTGAATTTGCTGATCAGATCCGTGGCGCTCATACTTTCCGGTACTGCAGGTATCGGAAGCAGGATATCCCCGATCTGTGCGGGCGCCTTAAAAAGATCCAGCTGATGGATATAACCCTGCACGTGATCGATGTTTCCTTCATATACCACCAGCTTACTCAGTTTGCTGCTGACGAATTTCTTGCGGGCGTCGTCAATCGAAAGACGCAAATCAATCCCTTCTATCTCCTTTCTCGGAATCAGGCATTCCCGAACCTTCACTTTGGGCAGGGAAAGTGCAGCTTCAAAGAGTTCCGTATTCAGCTCCTGCTGTGGCTCATCGCCTTCGCCCGTCTGCCGGAAGAAATTACCCAGATCCGCTTTGGCAAAAAGATCCTTGCCTTCATCAATACGAACGTTGAAGACATACTTCAGTATCCATTCGCTGACCCGGGTAAAGAAAACAGAAACCGGATATAAAAGGTTGTAGAAGAAATTACTGACCGCGGCGAAGAAATCCAGAAGACTGTCTGCCTTCGCCCTGAAAAATGCCTTGGGAATTAACTCTCCGAAAAAAAGAATGAACAGGGTGGACATGAACGTCTCAAAAAGCAGCCGGAAGATATCCACCCAGGCCTGGGGAACAACGGTTTTTTTTATAATGAATTCCCATAAGGGAGACAGGGTTTCGCCAACCAGCAAACCAAAAATAACCAGGAAAATATTAAATCCGATGAGAATGGCGCTGATAAAACGGGAAGGCTGATCCAGCAAACGGGAGAGCAGGATGCTGCGGTGTAAGCCCTGCTTTTTTTTCAACTCAATGGTCAATCGGTTCGCATTGGCAAAAGCGATCTCGATGCCAGCGAAAAAAGTGATCATCAGCCAGGCGATGATGATCCAGATAAGGGTATTGGTATTGATCATCGAAGTACGAATATAGATGGAAAAAGCCAGAATTACCAGCCTGGAGCGGGGATTCCCTCTTCCTTAAACAATCCGGAAATGATGGCGCCGGCTTCCTGGCAGGCCCTTTCCAGATCATCGTTGATGATGATCCTGTCAAAATGCTGGCGGAAAGAAATCTCATAGGCCGCCTTGTTCAAACGGTCCTGTAACGCTTCGGGTGATTCTGTTGCGCGGAGCTCGAGACGGCGCTTTAATTCTTCAATGGAGGGCGGCTGAACAAACAGGGACAGGGTGCGACCCTCGTATTGCTGCTGAACATGAATGGCTCCCTTTACATCAATGTCCAGAATGGGGATTTTGTTCATGTCCTTAATCCGTTGCAATTCGGTTTTCAGGGTGCCGTAATATTTCCCCTCATATACCATTTCCCATTCTATGAATTCGTTGTTCTGGATTTTCTGATGAAATTCCTCCAGGCTCATAAAATAATAATCCACCCCGTTGACCTCGTCTGAGCGTTGGGGGCGCGTAGCCGCCGAAACGGAGAAAGCAAGTTGGGGAAAATGCTGCAACAGGAAGCGGGTGATAGACGTTTTTCCAGCACCGGAGGGCGCCGTTATAATGATCAGCATGGGTTCTGAAGTTTTATTCCTGAATGCTTAAACTCTTTTAATGGAAGCCCCCAGCCGGTTCAGGCGTTCATCAATATACTGGTATCCCCGGTCAATCTGATCAATATTCTGGATCACACTTTTACCTTCAGCGCTCATGGCTGCTATAAGCAGGGAAACACCTGCACGGATATCCGGACTGCTCATCGTGATGCCGCGTAACCGGTGCGCCCTGCCCAAACCAATCACCGCCGCACGGTGCGGATCACAGAGAATGATCTGGGCTCCCATATCCAGCAGTTTGTCTACAAAGAACAACCTGCTCTCAAACATTTTCTGATGAATGAGTACGCTGCCTTTTGCCTGTGTGGCCACAACCAGCATTACACTCAGGAGATCCGGCGTAAGTCCGGGCCAGGGATGATCATACAGGGTCAGCACCGAACCATCCAGGTAAGTTTGTATTTCATACAGATCCTGCGCGGGCACATGGATATCGTCTCCCTGTATGTTTAGCCATATGCCCAGCTGCCTGAATTTGTCAGGTATTATGCCCAGGTTGGGTAAGCTGACATCCTTAATCAGGATATCGCTTTGGGTCATGGCTGCCATGCCGATAAAAGAGCCGATCTCGATCATGTCCGGGAGTATCCGGTGATCCGTTCCTTTCAAATCCGTTACGCCTTCTATTTCCAGCAGATTGCTGCCTATGCCGCTGATGCGGGCGCCCATGCTGTTGAGCATGTGGCAAAGCTGTTGAATATAGGGCTCACAGGCTGCATTATAAATAGTAGTAATTCCCGTGGCCAGGGAGGCGGCCATGACAATATTCGCGGTTCCGGTTACAGATGGTTCTTCCAGTAAAAGGTAGGTGCCTTTTAACTCCGGCGCTTCCAGCCGGAAATAATCGTCGCCTGTATCATAAGAGAACCGGGCGCCGAGTTTTTCAAATCCTATAATATGTGTATCCAGTCTCCTCCTGCCGATTTTATCACCTCCCGGTTTAGGCACAAAAGCTTTTTTAAAGCGTGCAAGCAATGGGCCGGCCAGCATCACCGATCCGCGAAGTTTTCCACTTTTGTTGCGATACGTTTGACTGCTGAGATAATCTTCATTTACATCGTCTGCCTGAAAACTGCAGGTATGCCGTGATGAGCGATTTACTTTCACGCCCATCTCTTCCAAAAGTTCGATGAGCAGATTGACGTCGAGAATATCGGGAATGTTGGAGATGGTTATTTTCCCCCTGGTCAGTAGGATTGCGCTGATTACCTGAAGTGCTTCATTTTTTGCTCCCTGGGGAATGATCTCTCCCTTCAGCCGGCCGCCACCGGTAACTTCAAAGGCATTCATTCAATATCTTTTCTTTTTGAACTTGCCGCCGCGATCATTATTATTCCGGTCATTGTTCCGGTTGTTATTATTTCGTTGAAATTTCTGATTGCGTTTATTGCGATAATCGCCACCATATCCGCTACCGCTGCGTTCCCTGTTTTCCACAGGGCGGAAACTTCTCACAAAGGGTGTATTGGTGAATTCCAGCTGGCCATTGGTTATGGAGCTCAGTTCTCCCTGAATCGCATCGTCGTGTACCGTTTCCTTGTGCCAGTTGGCATAGGCCAGTTTCATGTAATAAGCAACGGCATTAGCCAGCCCATTTTTCTTATCGGTATTTTCTTCCTGAAGTGCTTTCTGAATAATCAGTTCGAGATTCTTGCCGAGATGCGCGTGTTTCGGATATCTTTTCGGATATGGAAGCGGTTCTGATTTCGGACGCAGGGTTTCTCTCGTGGGAATCGGATAAGGAGAGGAAACCTCCAGTTTAAAATCTGAAATCAGGAAAAGATGATCCCATAATTTATGACGGAAATCCTCCACGTTTTTCAGATGGGGATTCAAAAATCCCATCAGCTCAATCACCGATTGCGCATTCCTTTCCCTCACGTCCCTGTCTTCAATAGTGAGCAGGTACTCGATCATCCGCTGGATATGGCGGCCGTATTCGCGCATAATCAAATGATTACGCGTAGTATTATATTCCATTACTTGTAGAGCTTTAAGCTGACAAACCTACGGAAAAAAAATCAGTCCACGATGACCTTGGTCAGGAACTGGTGGTTGTTGCCAGTATCCCTGGCCCTGAGGAAATAAATTCCCCTGGCCGGATGGCTGCTCAGTTCCATGCTGGCCAGACTGTTGCCTCCCATTTGAACCTGCTTTTTCTGGACGATCTGACCGGTCGTGCTGATCAGCTCCAGGTCAAAAGCTCCCGTTTGCAGCTCGTCAAACTGAACGGTAACCAGATTAGTCACCGGATTCGGGTAAATCTGAATTCCCGGACGCTGATCATTCTGCTGCAGATTGACCACTTTAACGGCTGAGTAGACTATATTCCCTTCCGGGTCTTTTCTTTTGATCCGGAAGTATATTTCCCCCACATCAGCTGAAGCAGGGTGATATTGATACTGGTATTGTGCAACAGTACCAATTGGAGCAGATCCAGCGGGTACGGTGCCTGCGCCTGCCCAGTTTTCCCCGTCTTTACTGTATTGGATTTCATAGGTTATATTGCTTTGATCGTTTGTGGCCATCCATTGTAATGAGATCAGCCCGTCTTTTTTAAAGGCTGAAAAATTGCTGATATTGGCTCCCAGCGGGGTTGCGGGGCACCAGTAATAGGTGAGGTTAAGCGTGCCGCCAATCACCGTAGTAACCGAAAAATTGTAATTGGAACCTCCGTCGAGCGGGATCATACCACCGGTAATGGTGTAGGTTAAATTTACAGTGCCCACGCCGAGATAGCCCGCATTACCGCCAGTCGTTGCCAACCCGTTTGGAAATGTAATGATGTTTTCGGGTCCGTACGTAATCGTGTCCCCCGGATCGCCAAATGGCGCCAGGGAGTCATATCCATGCAATGAGTTGTACACGTGGGTAAGGGTTATGCCCGGACCGGAAACCTTATTCGTCAGTGTCAACTGGAAAAGGGCGTCGACGCTGTCAGGGCCGGTGTTACCCGCACCAGTAACCGAGGTTCCGGTAATGGTATCATGCAAGGTCACGCAACTCAGATTGCCAATGGCGGGGTCGAATTGTTGAAATGCAAAATTAAGAGAACTCTGTTTAGTGGGGGCTATCGTAATGGTTTGGTCAATGGCTGTTGCCGGAACACCGGCTGAGCACAAGCATTGGGCATTTGATGACTGAATGAGGGAAAAGGCCATGAATGCCAACAGCACAGAGCCCCGGAGGTAAAAGTGTTTCATAGACACGGATTTTGATGACGGATTGACGGATTGACGGAAAACGAACCAACTGTAAATTTATTCAAGATCGGGCAGCAATACCAGCGCGTTACTACGCGAAGACGGGTATCGTAATTTCCGTAGTTCTTTAACAACCCGTTTTGATGGGATTTGCCCGGATTTTCGCGTTAACTTCGCCACAAAAACAGGCCTCATCCTCCGGATTTACCCTGTCTATTGCAATAAAAATGAAACAATCCACGATTCAGATACAGGTGTCCCTGGACGATCATAAGATTCCGGAAGAAATCAACTGGAATGCCAGCGATTCTTCTGCCGACAATACCCGCAAAGCCAAGGCCTTCCTGCTTTCCCTCTGGGACGGCCAGGAAAAAAACGCACTACGTATTGACCTGTGGACCAAAGACATGATGGTGGATGAAATGGAAGACTTCTTCTATCAGACCCTGATCACCATGGCAGATACCTATCAGCGCGCTACAGGGTATAAGGATTTGAGTGAAGAGATCAAATCGTTCGCGAGCAACCTGTATAACAAATCCAGGGCCAGACAAATGAAAGAAAACAAACTATAATTTTCTAATATGAGCCTCGAACAAAAGGTGATGGCCGACCTGAAAACCGCCATGCTGGCAAAGGATGAAAAGTCCCTTCGTTCCCTTCGCGCCATCAAAGCTGCCATCATTCTGGCAAAGACTTCGGAAGGTGCGGGAGGGGAAATTAAGGAGGAAGAGGAGATCAGGCTATTGCAAAAACTGATCAAGCAAAGAAAAGACTCTTTAGAGATCTATCAGGGTCAGCAACGGAAAGACCTTGCCCAAAAAGAAGAAGAAGAGATAGCCATCATAGAGAAATTTCTTCCCAAACAGATTTCCGGTGACGAATTAAAAGCTATTTTACGGAAAATTATTGCTGAAACAGGCGCCAGCTCCCCGGCAGATATGGGCAAAGTGATGGGCGCCGCCTCAAAACAGCTGGCCGGAAAGGCCGATGGCAAAAGCATCAGCACGGCGGTAAAGGAATTGCTCAGCAAGCCGGCATAAGCAGGATTGCGTCAGCGCTTCCGCCGTTATATCCAAATGCCGGTTATTTTTCCTCCATAGGGCCCATCACCGGGATATCGATATGTGTAGGGTATTTAGCGGAAAAGTAAATCGTTTGGGTGGCCCTGATAAAATCGCTGTTTTTCGCTTCGTAAATATTCGGTACAAATTTTTGCGGGTTCCTGTCGATGACGGGAAACCAGCTGCTTTGGACCTGGACCATCAGCCGGTGCCCTTTCCTGAAAACATGATTCACCTCGTGTAATCCGATCACAAATTCCTCCGGTTTATTTGGAACCAGGGCTTCCGGTTTCGAAAAACTCTTGCGGTACCTGCCGCGAAATACTTCCATGGCAACGGGAAACTGATAACCACTCATTAAATAGTTCTCCTGATCCCAGGCGGGATATACATCTATGAGTTTAACCACCCAATCCGCGTCCGTTCCGGTAGTGGAAGCAAACAAATGGGCCGTTATGGCGCCGGTGACCGTAAGATCTTCCGCCAGGGAATCGGTGGAAAAGCTGATAACATCCGGGCGGGTATAAGCAAACCGCTGGTCTTCCACCTGCCAGGGTCTCCACCGGCTTCCGGCTCCATAGGTTGCCTCGATGGGCAGTGTGCGATAGGGAACGGGTTTTTGCGGATCACTCACATAACTAACGGAGCCCTTTTCTGTTTTTGGTTTGACGAATCCCGCCGTTTGATTCGGGCCGGCATATAAATGCTCTGTGATCGCTTTTTTCGGCGGCCAGCTATCGTAAGTCTTCCATTCATTGGACCCCGTTTGGAAAGCATAGGCCTCATCAAATTTGCCGTCCCCGATTCCTTTAAGATAGTAGTCGAACCATCTTTTTTGCAGTTCACGGAACCAGTCACCCGTGTTGCTGCCAAAGGAAATCCTTCCGATACTGTCTCCTTTCCGGCTTCCCCATTGACCATGGTACCAAGGTCCCAATACGATGTGGTTCCGGTTAAAACTATCTTTCTTTTCCATCTGTCTGTACATCAGTTGCGGCCCGTTCAGGTCTTCCTGGTCATAATAGCCACCAACGTGCAATTGAGGAATCTCGGGAGACTGTACATAACTAAGGGGAGAATTTTTTTGCCAGAAGCTGTCATAGTCCGGATGTTTCACAAAATTGTTCCAGGTGGGCACCCGGCCATGGAAATATTTTTGATTCACATTCTTTAAAGACCCCAGGTTGAGATACCAGTCAAATAAGTCAAACCGGGGAAATGGGAAATCACTGTCCCGGGTGGGATCCACCTCCACTTCGTAGGTATATTCCATTCCGTAACTCAGCCGGAAAGCCCCGTTATGATGAAAATCATCTCCCAGAAAAAGATCTCCCATGCAGGCTTGTTCGGAAGAAGCCTTCAAAGCAGGATGCGGGTCCACCGCCCCAACCAGTGCCAGCCAGCCCGGATAGGATATTCCGGTGATGCCAGCCTTGCCATTGTTGTTCTCTACATGATGGAGCAGCCAGTCAATGGTATCCCAGGTGTCGGTACTTTCATCCACAGTACCCGGCTGTTTCAGGTGAGTGATGGGCTGATGGATCTGCATGGATCCCTGGCTTTTGAACTTCCCCCGGATGTCCTGAAAAACAAATATGTATCCGTCTGCCGCTAAAGAGGCATAGCTGAACTGATCTGTAAGCAAAATCTCGCCATCTTCCGGTAACCGGGAATTGGCGCTGTATGGGGTGCGCTGGATGAGAAAAGGATAGGTTTTTGAATGATCTGAAGGGGTGAGGATAATCGTGTTCAGCTGAATGCCGTCCCGCATCGGAATCATCACACTGATTTTATCATACTGCAGGGGGATGGGCTGTTGGGAGAAAACAGCACAGGAAAAAAGCAGCAGGGCCGGAAAAAGTATTTTTTTCGTCATAAGCAGATTTGATTAGAAAACAGGTCTATTCGTAAATCCTCAGCCGGTTGCGGAGCCCATCTGATTCCTGTTGGAGTTTTTTGATCTTTTCCAGCAAATGCTGCAAAGCATCTATCCCGGGCACATTGATGTTCAGCTCATAATACAGCCTGCTGAATTGTTCGAGTTGCGGTACGTCGTCCTGATGAATAAATCTTTTGGTCTCCTGATAACGGATGCTGATCAGTCCGTAGTCTTCCAGTGTTTGAACAAACTCCTGTTCAATATGATAGTAGGAACAGCAGATTTCGATCGGTATGATTTCTTGATCAGACATCTCGATTTATTTCAGTTTCGAAAGTTCAGTAAACAGTTCTTTCTGTTTCTGTGTCAGGTTCTGCGGAATCAAAATATTGTATGTTATATACAAATCGCCGGAAACACCTTCCTGTTTATATACCGGAAACCCTTTGCCTTTCAATCGCGTCTTTGTGCCGTTCTGTGTTTCGGGATTTACTTTCAGCTTTATTTTCCCGTCCAGGGTTTCCACATTTACTTCCCCGCCCAGTACAGCCGTGTACAGGTCCAGGTTTATCGTAGTGTACAGATCATTTCCTGCTCTTTTAAAAACCGGATCAGGCGTTATGACAAAGGTAATATACAGATCCCCGTTGGGGCCGCCATTGGCTCCCGGAGCGCCATGGCCCTTGAGCTTGATCACCTGTCCGTCTTCGACCCCGGCAGGAATGGTTATCCGTAGATTTTTACTGTTAACGGTTAGCGTCTGCTGATGGGATTTAACGGCATCGCGCAACGTAAGGTGCAATTCAGCCTGATAATCCTGCCCCCTGAACTTTGCAGAACGCCGTCCGGCGCCTGCGCCAAAGAGCTGTTCAAAAAAATCAGAATATTCTCCGCTGCCAAAATTTCCGGCAAAGGGATCTTCTGTTTGCTGCCTGGATGCATGTTGCTGGGACTGGCGGGCTTTTTCAAACTGATCCGCATGTGCCCAGTCTTCCCCGTATTGATCGTATTTTTTTCTTTTTTCAGGGTCGCTCAGCACTTCGTTTGCCTCGTTGATAAGCTGGAACCTTTTATTCGCATCCTTGTCTTTTGGGTTAAGATCCGGATGATATCTCCTGGCAAGCTTCCGGTAAGCTTTCTTTATGTCATCCGTCGATGCATTTTTTTGAATTTCCAGGATCTTATAATAGTCCGTAAAAGCCATACAAAATTGTTCTGTTAAACAAGTTCTTTCACAACATTCCAGATCGCTTTTGGTTTGCCCAGCGTATAATAATGCAACACGGGCACACCGGCCTTTTTCAGTTCACGGCTTTGCTGAAGAAGCCATTCGGTCCCGATCTGCTCCGCATCTTCATCGGTTTTAGACTTCATCAGCGCATTGGAGAGATCGGCAGGAATATCCACATGAAAAACTTTCGGCAACATACCCAGCTGCTTTTTACTCGTGATGGGCTTAAGGCCGGGTATGATTGGAATTTCAATGCCATTTTCCCGGCAGGCTTTCACAAAATCAAAGAATTTCTGATTGTCAAAAAACATTTGCGTGGTGATGTATTCCGCACCGGCATCCACCTTGGCTTTAAGATTCATCAGGTCAGTGGCCAGGTTGGGGGATTCAAAATGTTTTTCCGGATAACCGGCAACGCCGATGCAGAAATTGGTTTTGCCGCCATTCAGGATATCTTCTTCCAGGTACAATCCGTGATTCAGGCGCACCACCTGCTTCAGCAGGTCAATGGCATAGCGGTTACCTCCGGGTTCAGGATTAAATGAAGCTTCATTCCGGGCCGCGTCCCCGCGTAATACCAGCACATTGTCCACGCCCAGAAAGTGCAGGTCGATCAATGCGTCTTCCGTCTCGCGTTTTCCGAAACCACCGCAGATCAGGTGCGGAACGGCATCTATTTGATAATGGTTCATGATGGCTGCGCAAATACCAACAGTACCCGGCCGCTTTCTCACTTCCACTTTTTCAAATGTGCCATCCGTCTTCTTCTTAAACATCGTTTCACTCCGGTGATAGGTCACGTTGATAAACGCCGGTTTAAACTCCATCAGGGGATCCAGGTGGTCGTATATGGAGCTGATCGTCTTCCCCTTCAGGGGGGGGAGTATTTCAAAGGAGACTACGGTTTCTTTTGCCTTTTGGATGTGTTCAATAACCTTCATCAGAAATGCCCAAAACGGTTTATTTTATGGTTTGCAAACTTACTTCAATAGCGCTAGAACACAAGCGGATGTTAAACTATTTTAAAATGGACCGATTCCGGTTTCTTAAGGTATTTTTGTTTTAAATCGCTTCCGTTGAGCCTTACGATACATACCAAAGACCTCGTTAAAAGATACAGCAGCCGGACCGTGGTTGATCATGTTTCCGTAAACGTAAAACAGGGTGAAATCGTCGGGTTGCTCGGCCCGAACGGCGCCGGGAAAACGACTACTTTTTACATGGTGGTGGGTTTGATCAAACCGGATGAAGGCCGGGTTTACCTGGATGAGCAGGATATCACCAAACTCCCGATGTATAAAAGAGCGCAGCTGGGTCTCGGATATCTCCCCCAGGAAGCCTCCGTTTTCCGTAAACTCTCTGTGGAAGACAACCTGAAGGCCATTCTGGAAATGACCAGCCTGCCCAAACAGGAACAACGGGAAAAACTGGAGGCCCTGCTGGACGAATTCCGTCTTCACCATGTGAGGAAAAATAACGGTGATTCGCTCAGCGGCGGTGAGAGAAGGCGCACGGAAATTGCCCGGGCCCTGGTCGTGGATCCTAAATTCATTCTTCTGGACGAACCCTTTGCGGGTGTGGATCCCATCGCCGTGGAAGACATTCAGGCCGTGGTAGCCCGTCTAAAATATAAAAACATCGGCATCCTGATCACCGATCATAATGTGAATGAAACCCTTTCCATCTGCGACCGCGCTTATCTGCTGATCGAGGGAAAGATTTTCAAGCATGGGACGGCGGAAGAACTTGCCGACGACGAGCAGGTACGACGTCTTTATCTCGGACGAAATTTCGAATTGAAACGAAAAGACTATCTTCACGAAGAAGCATCCAGACCGACGCTTTAAGGATTCGCGACCTTTACAAAACCGCTGAAATTAATAGTGACTTGCAGTGAAATTATTAAGTCCTGCCATATCAAGACTGGCCAGGATGCGACTCTGGCAAATCGAGCAGTGGGTGATTGACCCCGTTGCCGTTCAAAGAGAAGTATTGCAGGACCTTGTCACCTCTGCCCAGTATACCGAGATCGGCCGTAAATATGGCTTCTCGAAATTATTCTCCATCAAAGCATTCAAACAGGCGGTCCCAATCCATGAATACAACGACCTGAAGCCATATATCCACCGGATTATGCAGGGGGAAGAAAACCTCATGTGGAACACGCCTATAAACTGGTTCGCCAAAAGCAGCGGAACAACCAGCGATAAGAGCAAGTTCATCCCGGTGAGTGAAGAAAGTCTGCAGGATTGCCATTATCGCGGAGCCAAGGATGTACTCACCATGTATTACCAGTTCCATCCGGATTCTGACCTGCTCACTGGTAAAGGCCTGGTGATCGGCGGAAGCCATACCATCAATCAGTTCAATGAAGAGGTGCAATATGGCGACCTGAGCGCTGTGCTCCTTCAAAACTCTCCTCTATGGAGTAACTGGATCAGAACCCCCGAACTGCACATTGCCTTACTGGACGAATGGGAAGACAAAATTGAAAAACTGGCGAACAATACCATCCAGGAAAACGTGACGTCCATCTCCGGTGTTCCCACCTGGACGCTGGTGCTGATTAAAAGAATCCTGGAGATGACCGGAAAAAAATGCCTGCTGGATGTTTGGCCTTCCCTGGAGCTCTACATTCACGGCGGCGTTTCGTTTACGCCTTACCGTGAGCAGTTTGCCAAACTGATCGGCGGAAAGATCAATTACCTGGAAATGTATAATGCCAGCGAGGGGTTTTTTGCGGCGCAGGATTATCCCGGAGAGGATGGCATGCTGTTATTTACGAATCACGGCATATTTATGGAGTTCATGCCTGTGGAAGAATATGGTAATGCCAATCCGCAAACCATTGGATTGGACAAAGTGGTGACCGGAAAAAATTATGCACTGGTGATCAGTACGAATGGGGGTCTTTGGCGGTACCTGCTGGGGGACACTATTCAGTTTACCTCACTTAAACCTTACCGGATCAGGGTGAGCGGAAGGCTTAAACATTATATCAATGCTTTTGGTGAAGAATTGATCGTTGACAATGCTGACAAAGCCATCGTTGCAGCCGCAGCGAAATCCGGAGCCGTGGTGAATGACTATACAGCGGCGCCGGTTTATTTTGGAGATCATTCCAATGGCGCCCATGAGTGGCTTATCGAATTTGAAAAAGAGCCCCCGGATATTTTATTATTTACGTACGAACTGGACAGGGCCCTCATGGAGGTGAACAGCGACTATGAGGCCAAGCGGTATAAGGATATTGCCCTGCGCTTGCCGGTGGTAAAATCCGTTCCCAAAGGATTATTCACCAGCTGGCTGCGAAAAAAAGGCAAGCTGGGCGGGCAACATAAAGTTCCGCGATTATGCAACGACCGGAAGTATATGGAAGAGATTCACCGTATGCTGGAATCCGGTGAATGGTAGATTTCTTCTTTCTCCTGATCCCCGGCGAGCAGGATAACCGTTATCATCAGGCTCACAAAAGTAGCGGTGTAAAAAAGATAGCCGTAGGGAACATCAATAAACTGATAAAACATCAGCAGGCTTAGTTTGAGTGTGGCCAGCAGCACATTGTTTAATTTCCTTCTCTTTGGGAAAAGGCAGATCAGCATAAATATAACCGGCACTCCAAAACTTCCAAGGATCAGGACCTGGTGCAGGATGGCGGTTCTGTGTGGCCCGAAAAATTTGGCGAGTCCCAGGTTAAGCCAGAACACCTCCGGTGTAGCCGCCCAAACCCTGGAAGCAAAAGCCACGTAACTACCGGGAAGATGGAACAACTGCCAAAGAGGTTCAGTGCCAAACGGAATCAGAAAAACCAACAGGAAAAAAAGCAGGCCGATGAGCAAAAAAATCAGCATTTGCCTGAACGCTTTGCGCGTTACCAAAAACATCAGAAAAGGAATTACCCAGCCAATCATACTGTACCGGCTCAGGAGGCAAAGGGAAGCGGTAACGGCAATAAAATAAATATTCCCGGATACAATCGCAAAACACAGCAACACATAATACAAAATAACCGGGCCTTCTTCACTCAGGCTGATCACCCCATGCACATCATCTTTCGAAAAGATCCACCAGAAAAGCATTCCGGCAATACCGGCGAGCAGATAGGTGGAAAAGACTTTCCTTTTTATTCGCAGGACAAGCAGAAAACCGGTGAAACTGAGCAGAATGGTCAACACCGTCACCCATCGCATATCCAGGTGCAGCCACAAAGCAGCTGAATAAGGAATCCACATAGCCGGAAGATAACCCGGCATCAGACCTTTCCAGATGCCCTGAATGGGATCGTATACCTGTTTCCAATGGCCAGCCAGAAACCGTTCATTCATCTCTTTGATCACCGGCAGCATGTCAGCGTAATCAGGATCAACAGAGATCTCATTAAACCAATAGCGTGCGGTAACATAAGCCAGGAACAGCATGGCCGCAGTTAAGCCGCATTTTATCCAGATGCTTCCGGGTTCGGATATCGTGACAATACCTAACCGGGCTTCGGGAAGGAATAATATTGAAAATACCAGACCCAGACCGGCTATCAGATACGCAATGGAAGCGAGCGATGCATCTGAACCCAGCATAAGACCGAAGCTGGCAAAAAATGTTTCTGCGGCAAATGAAATCAATAATAAGTTCTTTGCAACTTTACGATCCATGGCGGGTGAAAGGCATTAAATTAATATTTTTATTTACCTGCAAACTTTCGAGTGTATATATTTGACAATCTTTAATGCAATGACATGAAACTATTAGAAGGTAAAATAGCCATCATAACAGGCGCTGCCCGCGGAATCGGCGAAGCCATTGCCCTGAAGCTGGCGTCCCAGGGTGCGCATATTGCATTTACCTTTCTTTCCAGCGATGAAAAAGCCAGGGTTCTGGAACAAAAGCTCCTGTCTCTCGGAGTTAAAGCCAAAGGATACAAGAGTAATGCGGGTTCATATGCAGACTGCGAGCAATTGGTTAATGATGTTCTGAAAGAATATGGAACAGTGGATGTTTGCATAAATAATGCCGGGATCTCCAAAGATAGCCTGTTGCTGCGTCTTACCCCTGAACAATGGGACGATGTGATGGCCACCAATTTGAAGAGCGTGTTCAATATGACCAAACACGTGATCAGGCCTATGCTGAAAGCAAAAAAAGGATCCATCGTTAATATGAGTTCCATTATAGGCATTCGGGGCAATGCGGGACAGTCGAGCTATGCCGCTTCCAAAGCAGGCATTATCGGGTTTACCAAATCGGTCGCCCACGAACTGGGCAGCCGTAATATCCGCTGTAATGCCATTGCGCCGGGATTCATTGAAACAGACATGACCCATTATCTTAAAGATGAAGAGGGATCAAAATCCTTTCTGGCAAAAATCCCCCTGGGAAGATTTGGCAGTGCGGAAGAGATTGCCGATACGGCGCTTTTCCTGGCTTCTGACATGAGCAGTTATATTACCGGCCAGGTGATCAGTATTTGTGGCGGATTAAATATTTAATTGAAAAGAATGAATGCTTACGAAAAATTACTTTCCAATAATAAATCCTGGGCAACCAAAACGGTAGAGGCCGCTCCGGATTATTTCCGGAATCTGGCAATTCAAAACCCTGAATTCTTATGGATCGGCTGCAGCGACAGCCGCGTGCCGGCCAATCAGATCACCGGCACACATCCCGGAGAGATTTTTGTTCACCGCAACATAGCAAATCTCGTAATCCATACTGACGTCAATCTTTTGAGCGTATTGGAATATGCCGTTGTTCACCTGAAAGTAAAACACGTGATCGTGTGTGGTCACTATGGTTGCGGGGGAATCAAAGCAGCCATGACCAACCACGATTTCAAGCAGGTGCTGAACATGTGGCTGAGAAATATCAAGGATGTTTACCGGCTGCACCGGCATGAACTGGAAGCCATTGCCGATCCTGGAAAAAGAGAGGACCGGCTTACTGAACTCAATGTGCAGGAGCAGGTTTTGCATCTGGCCAAAACCTCGATCATTCAACGCGCCTGGCAATTCACCCAATCCCCCGAACTTCATGGCTGGGTATATGGCTTGAGCGATGGTATCCTGAATCCGGTATTCAGGCTTGGGCCGGATAGCCCTTTAGATTCTTTGTACAGGTATGATGATATGAAAGTTGACGGTTGACGATTGACGGTTGACGGACTTCAGGTGCGAATTCGCAATAAAAGACGGTCAACGGTCATCCGTCAACCTGATTATCACCGGCTCTTACTAATCACCCCCTGTGCAAACGCTCCCGCCACCAGCTTCCCGCTGATCTTGGCCCGTTCAACCAGTAAATGATCCCAGTGCGAAGTGCCTTCCCAGAACATCTTTTTCATTTCTTTCATCGCCTCCGGATTGGAATGGCTCAGATGATGGAGAAGACGGGATACTGATTCATCCATCAGCTCTTTCGTGGCATGCACTTCCGAATAGAGCCCTCTCGATTTTGCCCACTCCGCTGTTCTCCAGGAAGCCGTATCTATGGCCAACTGGGAGAAAAAGGAAGAACCAATTTTGCGTTCCAGGGCAGCGCCAATAACAAATGGTCCGATCCCCAGAGCCAGCTCGCTTAGCCTGATTTCCGCGCCGGTCAGGGCAATGGCGTAATCTGCTGCAGCAGCAAGACCTACGCCGCCACCAACACATTTCCCCTGGATCCGCGCAACAATAAACTTGGGGCACTTCCGCATACTATTCAATACATGTGCAAATCCATTAAAGAAATCCTCACCTTCCTGCGCATTTTTGATCTTAGATAATTCGTCAAAAGAAGCACCAGCGCAGAAAGCTCTTTCCCCTGCCGAGCAAAGCAGGACCACGCGGATTTCGACATCAAGGCCCGCGTCGTGTATCTGTGATGCCAGTTCCCAAAGCAGATTGCCGGGAAGCGAATTACCCTGCGGATGGAAAAATTCGATGGTCATGGAATGGCCATGCCTTTCCGATTTTACATAGCCCGCTGAATGTCCGTTCATATTGCTGATGTTTTTTTCCTGACCATAGTGAGAATACTGGCAATCAAAACAGATTCACCTGAATCATCATATACATCTACATACCATTTCACGATGCCTTTCGGAATGGATTCTCCTTCTTTCAGTTCCTGGCCTGTCTTTTCCATGCAGGTCAATCGCACGCCAATCGTTGTTCCTGCATAAACAGGTTTTAAAAACCGGCAGGTCTCGATTCCGTAATTTAAAAGCACCGGTCCCTTTGCCGCATCCACAAACAATCCTGCTGCTGCACTCAGAATAAAATATCCATGGGCAACGGGTCTTTCAAAGATGGTTCCCTCCAGTGATGTGTGATCCGTGTGCACATAAAAATGATCCCAGCTCAGATTGGCAAACTGCGAAATATCCGATTCCGTTACCGTACGTTTATGGGTGACGACCGTATCTCCGATTTGCAACTCCTCAAAATATTTTTTAAACGGGTGTTTTATATCCAGCGTCTGTTTGGCATATGGCTGATAAATGGAAGTGATCGCCGTCAGGGTTGTGGGCGAACCCTGAATGGCCACTCTTTGCATGTAATGTTTTACCCCGCGTTCACCACCCATTTCTTCCCCGCCCCCCGCCCGGCCAGGCCCTCCGTGAACCAGCATGGGCAGCGGAGAGCCATGACCGGTACTTTCCTTTGCACAATCCTGGTTTAATATCAATATTCTTCCGTGATGGGTTCCGGCTCCAACCACATATTGTTTTGCAATCCGGTCATTTGCTGTTACCATAGTGCTGCATAAAGATCCCTTGCCTTTTTTTGATAAGGCAATCGCATCATCCAGGTGTTTATAGGGCATCAGCGTACTCACCGGACCGAATGCTTCAATGCCGTGCGCATCTTCCGCTGCAAAGGGGTGCTCATTCAGAAGCAGGAGAGGACTCATAAAAGCTCCTTTAACGGAATCCGCGTCCACTAGTTCCACCTCGTCCATCGAACCATAAATGATCTGTGAAGAGGCCAACAGTTTCTGCACCTGGCCCCGCACTTCTTTACGCTGATCCTGCCCCGCCAGCGAGCCCATCCGCACTTTTTCATTCGACGGATTTCCAATTACCGTTTGCGCAAGCGCCTTAGAAATGGATTTACCCATTTCTTCCAGCCTGTTCTCCGGAACAAAAATCCGGCGGATGGCTGTACATTTCTGTCCTGCTTTTACGGTCATCTCCTTCCGGATCTCTTTTACAAAAAGATCCCATTCGGGTCTCGAAGGATCCAGATCTTCACCCAGTACAATACAATTCAGGGAATCGGCTTCCATGGTGAATGAAACATTCTCCCTGAGTATATTGGGATTTGATTTCAGTTTAAGTCCGGTGGAAGCGGAACCCGTAAACGTAACTGTATCCTGGGAATTCAGCAGGTCCAGCAAATTGCCCGTGCTTCCGCAGATCAGCTGCAAAGCGCCGGCAGGAAGTATGCCGGAGGCATGGATTTCACGAACGACCGCTTCGGTTAAGAAAGAAGTGACCGTTGCTGGTTTAACGATGGCCGGAACGCCCGCCAGCAGGTTGACTGCGATTTTTTCCAGCATGCCCCATACCGGAAAATTATATGCGTTAATGTGCAGGGCAACCCCTTCCCTCGGAATAAGGAGGTGATGACCAGTAAAACTATGATTCTTACTGAGATTGACGGGCTCACCGTCCGTGCAAATAGGTTCATCCGGAAATTTCCGGCGTAGTGAAGCGTAGGAAAATAAGTTGCCGATGCCCCCCTCGATATCTATCCAGCTGTCGGCACGGGTAGCCCCGGTCTGATAGCTGATCGTATAAAATTCCTCGAGATGGCTCTGCAGATGAAGGGCCAGAGCCTTCAGCATCCGGCCCCGTTCCTGAAAACTCATTTTGCGTAATGCCGGATTGCCGGTATTGCGTCCATAGTCCAGCATTTCCTGAAAATCAATTCCCTTGCTTCCCGCCTGGTAAAGCGCTTTCCCGGAAGCTGCATCAAACAGGGTTTGCCCTTCACCTTCTCCTTCCACCCAGTTTCCGGCAATATAATTTCCAAGCTTTTTCATCCGTTGAAGTTGTCTTTTTTACTGGATGGATCTGCTGCCCTAAAATTTTCCAGCCTTCCGCTCTTGCGGCGGAAGTGACTACCAGCCCAGAATCCAGGCAAATATAAGCGGGACTACGATGGTAGCGTCGCTTTCCACGATGAATTTCGGAGTATGGATATCCAGTTTGCCCCAGGTGATCTTTTCGTTGGGCACTGCGCCGGAGTATGATCCATAAGAAGTGGTAGAATCGGAGATCTGGCAGAAATAACTCCAGAAAGGGACATCGTGCCACTCCAGATCCTGATACATCATGGGCACCACGCAGATGGGAAAATCACCGGCGATGCCTCCGCCAACCTGAAAAAACCCAATCCCCTTTCCTCCGGAATTTTTTCGGTACCAGTCGCTCAGCCATACCATATATTCAATGCCGCTCTTCATGGTGGTGGGTTTCATTTCGCCTTTGACAATATAGGAAGCAAAAATATTTCCCATGGTGCTATCTTCCCATCCACCCACAACGATCGGCAGGTTTTTTTCCGCGGCCGCAATCATCCAGCTGTCTTTCACATCAATCTCATAATCTTTCTCCATCACCTTACTCAGCAGCAGCTGGTACATGAACTCATGAGGAAAATATCTTTCCCCCTTTTGATCTGCGTCTTTCCAGAGCCGCACAATATGATGCTGGATCTTACGGAATGCTTCTTCCTCCGGAATACAGGTGTCCGTTACCCGGTTCAATCCTTTTTCCAGCAGTTCCCATTCCTGCTGCGGGGTAAGATCGCGGTAATGCGGAACTCTTTTATAATGGGAATGGGCAACGAGGTTCATGATGTCTTCTTCCAGGTTTGCCCCGGTGCAGGATATGATGTGAATTTTATCCTGACGGATCATTTCCGCCAGCGAAACACCCAGCTCAGCGGTGCTCATGGCCCCTGCCAGGGTCACCATCATCTTTCCCCCCTCCGTTAAGTGGGTTTCATACCCTTTTGCCGCATCCACCAGGGCTGCAGCGTTAAAATGCCTGTAATGATGGGCAACAAACTGAGAAACCGGTCCTTTATTCATGATTTTTTGTAAACTTGAGGGGCAAAAATAATTTTTTTTAGGCGCCCCTTCAAAACAATCCGGCATCGCAGCCGGGCCATACTGTTTTCAACGATTTTTCCCGGTTGAATTTTTTTACCTGTAATTTTATTAAAACCATTCCGGTGAAAAAACAATTGCTGATCCTCGTCCTTGCTTCAAATCCCTTTTTTTCGTGGACACACTCCTTTGCGGGCCTTTCCCGTACAACAGATACCGTGGTAGTACTCAACCGTCCGCAAACGCCTAAACCGCCTTTTCCCTATAACATTGAAAATCTGGAATATGACAATGCAGCTTCCGGAATACATTATTCCGGAACAATTACCTATCCCAAATCCGGCGGACCTTTTCCGGCGGCGATACTCATTACCGGCAGCGGCCCGCAAGACCGCGATGAAAGCTTGTTCGGACACAAGCCCTTTGCCGTTATTGCAGATTATCTTACCCGCAGGGGGTATGCCATACTAAGGGTAGATGATCGCGGGATCGGCAAAAGCACAGGAGATGTGCTCAGGGCAACCAGCAAGGATTTTGCTGAGGATGTGGAAACAGGGGTAAAAGAACTCCGCAGCCGGAAGGATATTGATAAGAAAAAGATCGGCCTGATCGGCCACAGCGAGGGCGGATTGATAGCTGCCATTACAGCATCCGGAGACCCTGGCATAAACTTTATTGTAATGTTGGCCGGTACCGGATTAAAAGGTTCAGATGTCCTGGCATTGCAAAATAAAGCTGTTGCCCTCTCTCATGGTGAAAGAGAAGAGATGGCCGAAGCAACCAAAGGATTAAATAAACTGCTTTATCATGCCGTTCTATTCTCCAACGAACGCAGCTTGCAATCAGAGGAAGCCTGGAAAACTTTTTTGTCCTGGAAGAAAAATACGAACCCCGTGACCGTGACCCTGATGGGTTGCGGCGATGAAGCCAGCGCCAGAAAATTCCTTGAGGCGCAACTTGACCAATTGAACAATCCATGGATAATTTATTTCCTTAAAACCGACCCGGCGGACTTCATCGTCAAACTGCATTGCAAGGTATTTGCCCTGAATGGATCGAAAGATATCCAGGTGTTGCCCGACCAAAACCTCGCAGCCATTGACAGCGCTTTAAAGAAAAGTAGCGTTAAAATTTATTCAACAGAAAAACTTCCGGGTCTGAACCATTTGTTTCAGCAATGTAAAACCTGCACAGCAGAAGAATACGGCAAACTTGAAGAAACTTTTGCACCGGAAGCTCTGGCGACAATGGGCGACTGGCTGGATAAAAATGTAAAATAAAGTGAACTATCTCGCACACGCTTATCTGTCTTTTGGCGATCCGGATATTCTCGTGGGAAACATGATCAGTGATTTTATAAAAGGCAAAAAAAAATTCGATTATCCCCCGAAGGTTCAGAACGGCATCATGCTCCACCGCAAAATAGATGAATATACTGACCATCATCCCGCAACCCGGGATGCAAAGCAATTTCTGAAAGCGGCCGCCGGCATATATGCGGGGAGCTTTATGGACATTGTGTATGACCATTTTCTGGCGAACGATTCGCATGAATTCGAGGAAGGCGCCCTTGCAGTTTTTGCGGGCAAAACCTATGATCAGCTGGATGCGTACAAAGACTTACTGCCCGATAAATTTGACCGTTTTCTGCATCACATGCGCACCCAAAACTGGTTATTGAACTATCGTTCCCTGGAAGGAATCCGGCGGAGCTTCGAAGGCCTGACCCATCGTGCAAAATACATTCAGGATGCGGAGCCGCCCTACCTGGCTTTCGTTACCCATTACGAAGCACTAAAGAATTGTTATGAACTCTTTTTTCCCAATGTAAAGACCTTCGCTTACAACGAGTTGCTCTATCTTCGGCCGGAAAACTAAGCGGGCCGACTTAGTTGTACCTTTGCCGTCAATCGATAATGACATGAAATCTTTTCTTTTTGGAATACTGGCGATGTTGTGTTTTATTTCCGTTCGGGCGCAGGATTCTCTTCCCGGTCTGGATAAGTCGCCGATGGACATGAGTTATTACCCCGTAAATTATCCCATTCTTAAAATCCAGCATAAAGCGGATGCCCCGCTGATAGCCCGCGTCATCTACGGACGTCCCCAAAAAAACAACCGGGTTATTTTCGGAGACCTCGTTCCATACCACAGTGTATGGCGTTTGGGCGCCAATGAGGCCACGGAAATCGAATTTTTCAAAGATGTAAAAATCAACAATAAGAAAGTGCCCAAAGGCGAGTATACATTATATGCCATTCCGGACACCAGTAAATGGACCGTTATCCTCAACAGGGAAACAGATACCTGGGGGGCATTTGACTATGATAATAAAAAGGACGTGCTCCGGGTGAATGTTCCGGTTAAAAAACAGGGAGAGCCGCTCGATGTTATGACCATTTGCTTTACGGGCAATGAAAAAAATAAAACAGAATTGCTCATGGCCTGGGACGACCAGGAGGCCCTTTTACCCATCAGCTGGTGAACATCAAAAAATAGTGACACATGAAATTTGCTACGCGGCTCATCCACGCAGGTATGGAGCCAGACCCCAGTACAGGTGCTATTATTCCACCCATCTATCAGACGTCCACCTTCGTTCAGGCAGCCCCGGGAAACCACAAGGGCTATGAATATGCACGCTCCCAGAATCCGACGCGCACAGCGCTGGAAAAGGCCCTGGCCAGCATCGAAAATGCCCGCTTTGCCCTCAGCTTCAGCAGCGGGGTGGCCGCCTCCGATGCCGTTATCCGTTTGCTGGTTCCAGGCGATGAAGTGATTGCAGCCAACGATATGTACGGGGGTACATTCCGTCTTTTCTCCAAAATATTTGAAAAGGCCGGCATCCGGTTTCATTATGTGAACATGCAGAACCCGGAAAACCTGCGTCCTTTTATTAATAGCAAGACCAAATTGATCTGGACGGAGACACCGACCAATCCACTGATGAATATTGTGGACCTTGCCGCGGTATCTGTTATTGCGAAAGAAAAAGACCTCTTGCTCTGTGTAGATAATACTTTTGCCTCCCCCTGCCTTCAAAATCCGCTTGACCTGGGCGCAGATATCGTTGTTCATTCCGCCACAAAATACCTGGGCGGCCACAGCGATGTTATTCACGGTTGTTTAATGATGAATGATCCGGGCCTGCGTGACCAATTATATTTTATCCAGAAATCCTGCGGGGCTGTACCCGGACCGCAGGATTGTTTTCTTGTATTAAGGGGCATAAAGACGCTTCAGGTCCGTATGGAAAGACATTGTCAGAACGGGAAAAAGATCGCGCATTACCTGCGAAAAAACCCTAAGGTTAACCGGGTTTACTGGTGTGGTTTTGAAGATCATCCAGGATATGCCGTTGCAAAAAGACAAATGCATGATTTTGGCGGCATGCTCAGTTTTGAATTAAAAAATGATTCTCCGGAAGAGACCAAAAGAGTTTTGTCATCCACTAAATTATTTTCCCTCGCGGAGAGTCTCGGTGGTGTGGAATCTCTGATGAGTCATCCCGCAAGTATGACGCATGCGTCCATTCCGCGGGAAGACCGCATCAAAAACGGGCTTAGCGATTCCCTGATCCGTTTGAGCGTGGGCATTGAAGATGCGGATGATCTGATCGAGGACCTTGAGCATGCTATAGGGTGATCCAATGGACAGTTAACAATTCTTTATTGTAAATCGTTAACATTTAATTTTCAATGACCAATGTATTATCCGAAATCTGACTGGTATATCTCTGGCATCAACCTTTAATTATTTTATTCATTGCCAACTGTCAACTGTCCATTGTCAACTGTCCATTGTCAATTGTCCATTGATAATCTCCAGGATTTTTTGGAAAGCAAGGTGCTGCAATACAACTGTCCCTCTTTTATCTCCACTGATCCTGTTTCCGTGCCGCACCGTTTCAGCAAGAAACAGGATATTGAGATTGCCGGGTTATTTGCGGCTATTTTTGCCTGGGGAAACCGCAGCACCATTATCCGGAAATCAAATGAACTGATGCAGCTTATGGACAATGCCCCGCATGATTTCTGCCTGCAGCACCGCCCGAAGGATCTCAGGAAAATGCTCGAATTCAAACACCGGACGTTTAACGCCACCGACCTTCTTTATTTTATCCGTTTTTTACAGTCTCATTATCGGGAAAATATTTCCCTGGAATCCGCCTTCTTCCAGCCCGAAGCCTCCAGGCAAAATCGTATGGAAAACGGCCTTTCTGCTTTTTATAACCGCTTTTTTTCACTGGAAGATGCGCCCCGCCGCACACAGAAACACATTGCCACTCCGCAGAAAAACGCAGCCTGTAAAAGGCTGAATATGTACCTGCGCTGGATGGTTCGCCGGGATAAGCGGGGAGTTGATTTTGGTTTGTGGAAGAAAATATCCCCTGCGGACCTCATCTGTCCGGTTGACCTGCATGTAGCCCGGGTGGCGAGGCGGTTCGGTCTTATCACGCGGAAACAAACTGACTGGGCAACCGCCGTGGAACTGACCGACGCCCTCCGGGGAATGGATAAAAAAGATCCGGTAAAATTTGATTTTGCCCTGTTCGGCCTTGGGGTATTTGAAAAATATTAGTAGTCTGCGACAGGGTCATTTATACATCAGTTCCCTCACCTTATCCTTGTCCTCCTTTTCCTTGCTGAGATTGAACATGGTGCCAAATACCCGGTCCCAGATGGTGGTGCTCACTCCGAAACCCTTTTCATCATCCTTATAATGATGCAGGTGATGATTTCTCCAGAGGGGTTTCATCCACTTAAAGGGCGGGTTCCAGGCATGAATGGCATAATGGATGCTTCCGTAAAAAAGATAGCCGAGAATGAACCCGGAAAAGAAAATAAAGGCATATTCTTTCAATGCCAGGAACATAATACCAAAAATCACGGAGGAAATAATGATGCTGGGCACGGGGGGCATAAATAGCCGCTCTTTATCGCGCGGAAAATGATGGTGGTTCCCGTGCATGATGTAAATAAACTTCTTCGCCCTTTCACTCTCTCCAACAGCATGAAAGGCAAAACGATGCATCAGGTATTCAAAAAAGGTCCAGAAAAACATGCCGCCGCAAAACACCAGGAATATAATCCCGTAACTGATCTCAAATCTGAAATGACTCAGGTAAAGAAAATAAAATATGACGGGCAGGTACATGCCCCAGATGACAAGCGGATGTGTTTTCGTCATCATTTCCATATAATGGTTCCGGAATAAGTGCGCTTGCCCCTTGTTATTGATCTTCTCGAACTTCATCACCATTAATTATATCCAAAAATACGTCTAAAAGGCAAAAAAACCATTGCTTAGTTTCGTCAGGCTAACGGTGGGACCCCCTCGAAAAACATATTCCTGTACATTTGCCAGAATCCCGAAAAAAATTGCAATATGCATACCTCAAATCTCTCTGAGCAGGAGCTTATCCGGCGTGAAAAATTGAAATCCCTCCAGGAGCTGGGGATTATGGCTTATCCTGCACCTGCGTTCCCGGTAAACAGTAACGCTGTATTCATTAAATCCAACTATAAAGAGGGAGAAAATAATGCTGAATTCGGGGCCGTTTGCGTTGCAGGCCGCATCATGAGCATCCGGGATATGGGAAAGGCCTCATTTGCAGTTATCCAGGACAGCACCGGAAAAATTCAACTTTACTTAAAACGGGATGAGATATGTCCGGCTGAAGATAAAACGCTCTACGATAAGGTTTGGAAACACCTCACGGATATCGGGGACATTATCGGCGTAAAAGGTTATGTATTCACGACCAAAACCGGAGAAATATCCATCCACGTGAAAGAGCTGACTCTGCTGGCCAAAGCCCTCAGGCCCATTCCTGTAGTGAAAGAAAAAGAAGGTGAAACTTTTGATGCCGTAACAGATCCGGAATTCCGTTACCGCCAGCGGTATGCCGACCTCATTGTTAATCCCCAGGTAAAGGAAGTCTTTATCAAACGATCCAGGATGATCAATACCATGCGGGAATTTCTCAATGGCCAGGGTGCGCTGGAGGTGGATACCCCCGTTTTGCAAACCATTCCCGGTGGCGCAGCGGCGCGCCCTTTCATCACGCATCACAATGCCCTGGATGTTCCTTTCTATCTGCGCATCGCGAATGAACTCTACCTGAAGCGGCTGATCGTAGGGGGGTTTGACTGGGTCTATGAGTTCAGCCGGAATTTCCGGAACGAAGGAATGGATCGTACACACAACCCCGAGTTTACCATACTCGAATTTTATGTAGCCTATAAAGATTACTTCTGGATGATGGAAACGACCGAGCATTTGCTGGAGACTACGGCCAGATCGGTTAATGGCAGCACCATGGTAAAGGCGGCTGAGAAAGAGATTGATTTTAAAGCGCCTTATAAGCGGATCAGCATTTACGATGCCATCGGGGAAGCCACCGGTGCGGACGTGTCCCGGATGACCGAAGAAGAATTAAGGAATCTTTGTAAAAAATGGCATATCGCAGCAGATATTAGCATGGGGAAGGGGAAGCTGATTGATGAGTTATTCAGTACCACCTGCGAACACCAGTTTATCCAACCTACTTTCATCACCGATTACCCGGTGGAGATGAGTCCGCTCACCAAGAAACACCGCAGCCAGCCCGGACTCGTGGAAAGATTTGAGCTGATCATTAACGGAAAAGAGATTGCCAATGCCTACTCAGAACTTAATGACCCGCTGGACCAACGGGAACGTTTTGAAGAGCAGTCTGCCCTGATGGCACGGGGAGATGAGGAAGCGATGTTTATTGATCATGATTTTCTCCGGGCATTGGAATACGGCATGCCGCCGACAGCAGGCATAGGCATCGGGATAGACCGTTTGACCATGTTACTGACGAATCAGCCATCCATACAGGACGTATTGCTTTTTCCACAGATGCGGCCGGAGAAATTGGTGGATGGTCCTGCCACGCCGAAGCCTTAGGGAGGGCACCCGGAATCGGCTGAATTGGCCTAAAAAAATCCCTTCTCCACCGATTCCCGGCCTAATTGGATACCCTTATACAGACCTACTATTTTGCTGATCCACAGCGTAATTTAGGGTAAAAATGCAAAATATTACCGTATTTTCCGAATTGGTAAGATCGAGCGCAATTCCGCTTGTACCAGAATACCCAGTTTGTATGTTTACACCGTCATGTGATTGATGCTCGTTCAAATGGTTCCGATATCCAATTTCCTTTGAAAAAAACCAATATCTATGAACCACCAAAACCATTTGCCGAACTCAATCCCGGGCTGTTAAAATCCAAATTCCGCGAAAAGCCAAATCCTACGAAGGTGTTAAAATTTGTACCCTATTGATGACCAACTTGGTAATGGTTAGGTAAAGTACAAACACATTCAAAAAGTCCCCGGAGTAATCCGGGGCTTTTTCGTTTGATGTGCGGGGCCCGCGCAAAAGCGTTGACGGTTACAGTTGACCCTAATTCTTTGGCATCCCATTCTCCGGGAATGCAAAGGGCCCTGTAATCTGGTAAATGGTGTATCCACTGAGATCCTGGGGGGCTTCCAGCCCGGTACCATATAGAACCGTTCCACCGGCTTTATGGATCTGGACTCGCTTGGTGGTGTAGAATTTCTCCGATTTCTGGTCCCACCACAGCTCCTGGCAATACAGGGTGTCTCCCTTAAGCGTATTTTTTACCACGACACTATCCCGCAACAATACTTTGCTCTGCAGCTCCAGCCATTTCCCGTACCGGGCATCCATGACACTGGCGATGGTCATTGAATCGTTGTAAAAATCCACATGGAGAGATTGCGGGAATTCGACGTAGGGTGAATCCACCTCATTCCTGCGCATATACGGAGCAGTCAGCCTGGCTTTTACTTTAGCGCTTTCACTCATATAAGCGGTGATCTGTTTCCCCTCATCCACGCCGAAATGCTTTTGTCTGAAATTAGGCAGGTCCTTCATATTATTCTCACAAGCGGCAAGCACTACGCACGCTGTCAGGCAATATAACAGAAACAAGATGTTCCGGGGTAACCGATTCACTATTTATGGGTTGAATTCACTGATAACATACAATCCTTTAAATATAAGATCAGGATCTGTAATGATCGTCTTTTTCATAAAAGGCATGAAATACTGCGCGTCTCCGCCAGTCATCAGAACATTCAGATTTTCGTATCGCTCTTCATAGGCTTCAATAATCCCGTCAATTTCCTTGGCCATCCCGACGATTACGCCTGATTGAATATTTGTTTTTGTGTCATAGCCCACCAGGGGAAAATTCCAATGGGGATTGATCAGGGGCAATTTCGCCGTAAATGTTTCCAGCGATTTAAACCGCATCTCCATGCCCGGTGAAATGCTGCCGCCCAGAAACTGCAGGAAGCGGTTGATGTAATTATACGTTATTGCTGAGCCCAGGCCGATCACCAAATTATTTCGGCCGGGATAAAAATGACTTGCTCCCACCACCAACGCCAGCCGGTCGGCACCAATGGTCTCGGGCTTTCCTACCGGTGTAGTGACCGGAACCATGGAATGATGATTCAGCTTATGAAAGCGGGTTTCCGCAGTCAATAATTGTTCAAGGTCCGGATTGTGATCAATAACGGAGGATAAAATCGTCTTGACGGGCCCGTATTTCTCCAGGACGGACCGGATTGTCTCTTCCCGGTCATCTTTCAAAACATGAACTTCTTTGAGGTCCGCACCCTCAAAAACCGCATATTTTAATCGCGTGTTGCCAAAATCAAAACAAAGCGTTGTCAGCATGCGGTTGATTTAGTCATTCCCCGAAGCGAAAAGATGATAAATTTTTGAAGTGGCCGTTCAGCTTCACCCTTTCTTTCAAAACCTCCATCTCCATAATCACCGGCAACACCTTTCCCAGGTGTCTTTTTAAATATTCCTGACGCTGTTCCTCTTTCAATAATGTCAGCAGTTCATACTCTTCTTCCAGCGATAATCCGGCATGATGGGCAATATCGTATGAATTCAATTCTTCATCTGGTTTTTTAAAATCTTTGCTGATGTTAAGCATACGGTGTAATTCGCGAACGGCCTTCAGCACCAGCTGCATGAGTTCCGGCTGTTTATAAATTTCCGTATTGTGCGGATAGTTTACAATGGCTCCGCTGTATAACTTATCCGGAACCGATTTGATGATCTCCAGTATCCGGAAAACGGAAGTTCCTTTCGTTACTATGTCCATCTCGCCATTCTCATATTCTTTTGCGATCTCGGAGATCGTTACCGATACCCCCATTTCACTTACTTTGCCGCCGATCACGGTGGGAATGCCAAAGCTCTTTTTACCCGAAAAACATTCTCTTACAAGTTCCTTATACCGGGGTTCAAAAATATGCAGGTTCAGCGTTTCTCCGGGATACACAACAACAGACAATGGAAAGATGGGAATAAAATTGGTCATGCATCAAAAAATATGTTTGCCACACTTGAATCAAATCGCAAATTTAGCCGCTCGCGATGTCTATCTGTTATTTAAAAATGAAAAGTTTCCATTCAGCGCAAGATTAAGCAAATTCAGCCTTGTGCTTCCTTCCGGAAAATGAATTTTAACTTAGCTTTGAATACGCATGCAGGCCTCATCCGACCTTCCCCGTTTTCCAGACTTATCCCTTATCCGGCGGGGAGATTTTCGCTCCATAGCCAGGGCCATTACTGTTATCGAAAATACAATGCCCGGATCGGATGCGTTATTACAGAATTTGGGTAACCGGCATGCCCCGGTAATCGGGGTAACCGGGCCACCCGGTGCCGGAAAGAGTACGCTGGTCGACGCCCTGGCAAAACAATGGGTGGACCATGATAAGAAACTGGCAATTCTCTGCGTGGATCCTTCGTCTGCTTTTCACTCCGGCGCGTTGCTCGGTGATCGTATCCGGATGAACCGCTGGTACAACCATCCGCAGGTATATATCCGTTCCCTGGCCAGCCGGGGAGCTATAGGGGGCCTGAATCCCCGGATTTTCGAAATCACCGATCTGCTGGCAAATGCCGGCTTTGATTTTATTCTGATTGAAACTGTTGGCGTGGGTCAGTCTGAGGTGGATATTGCCCGTGTTGCCGACCAGGTAGTGCTGGTACTTGTTCCTGAATCCGGCGATGATATCCAGACCATGAAGTCCGGCATTTTGGAAATCGGAGATATTTTTGTCGTGAATAAATCAGACCGGTCAGGGGCATCCCGTTTTTTACAATCCCTGAAATCTTCGCTTCAGTTTCAGTCCGGAAAATCTTTTACTGATCTCCGTTTTTTACAAACGGTGGCAAGCGAAGAAAAAGGAATCGGGGAGCTTTATGCGGCGATCATGGAAAATATCCGGAATATTTCCCCAAAGCAATCCCTTGACCTGCTTGCGGAGAAAGCCTGGCAACTTATTCTGGATCGCCGGATGCGGGATATTGATCGCGGTCTGCTAATCCAATCCCTGAAGCGGGCGATGGAACAACCCGGTTTTAATATACACCGGTTCGCCGCCCAATACAAGGGGAGCACAGCCTGAAATTTTACTCAGGAAACCGGTTTTTGCCAGGCAGCGCCCAAACGCTTTATTGCATTTTTCATGCGTAAACCCAATGTGGACTCTGGCTCGCTCAATGCGCCCGCATACGGTGCGCCGCTCCGAAGAAAGATTCTGGTGAATGTGCCGGAGGTCATCCCCCATTTGGAGATAAAAGTATAATAGCCCCGGTTGCGGACCATCCTGGAAGTGGATTTACCGCCGAAATGATAAGCGCGACTGGCCGACACGCCTTTAAATATGCGCACACCCGCCTGCCAAAGCTTCATGGAAAAATCTGGATCGGAATAAAGGCCGGGAGAGAATTCGATACTGTAACCACCCACCAGGTCCCAGATCTTTTTGTGCACCACATTGGGTGGCCAGGTGGCGCCTGACCAGTCTTGCTTCACAGGGATTGCAAACTTCTCCAATAGTGCCGTTTCATTAAAAGAGCCCGGGTCTTTCCCGAAATCACTTACAATAACACAGGAGTTGCCCGTGTTCATGGGCTCAATGGCCGTTGCAGATAAAAAGAACAGCGGATGGCCGATGGCATTAATTTCATCATAGAGGGCCCTGTCCCAACCCGGACAAAGCCACATATCGTCATTCAGATAAACGATGTATTCCGTTGTCGCCAGCGTCCGGCTCTGATTGAGTGCAAAGCAGACGCCCACATTTTGCTCACTGAAAGTATAGAGAAGATCTTTTTGCGCAGCTACCCAGTCCCGTGTACCATCTTTTCCTTCATTAATGTGGACAATGATCTCATGCCTGAAGGCAGAATTCCTGCGCAGGCTTTCGATGCATAATTTTAAATACGGAAGATTATTCCAGGTGGGAAGGAGAATAGAAAATATGGGCTTTTGCATGATATATCGGGCAGCTTACTTATTCCCGGTTCTGCCTCCACCAGCGATAGCCAATGATACTTCCAATGGCGAGCGGTGTAAAAGCGAGGTAAATAATACCGGCATTTAGTCCTTTGGCGGGCCCTTCACCCAATTGTTGCGCGGTTCGCGTGCAAATGGAGCACTGTGCACCTGCTTCCAGTGATATAAAACTGAAACAAAGGATGAGCAAAAATATCGTAAGCCCTTTCATAGAGCGAAGATAGTAAATTTGTTAACCATCAACTTCCTCTTATCCCACTTCCTCCGTCTTCAGCATCTTCTGGAGCTTCTTTCTTTCATCTTCATCCAGGATGGTTTTGCGGAGACGGATATTTTTCGGTGTAACCTCAATGCATTCGTCCTGCTGAATATATTCCATGCATTCTTCAAGGGTCATCTGTATTTTGGGGATGATTCGCACGGAGTCATCGCTTCCGCTTGCACGCATATTGGTCAGCTTCTTGCCTTCCGTGGCATTCACAATCAGGTCTCCTGGTTTGATGTGTTCCGCAATGATTTGCCCTACATATACTTCTTCGCCGGGGTCCACAAAAAAGGAACCGCGGTCCTGCAATTTATCGATTGAATATCCGGTAGTGGCAGCCTTGTTTTTCGCGATCAGCACACCGTTACTTCTTCCGGGAATCGGGCCCTTCCACGGTTTGTATTCACTGAAACGGTGCGCCATCACCGCTTCTCCTGCCGTGTTGGTGAGCATACCGGAACGGAGGCCTATGAGACCGCGGGATGGAATGTCAAATTCCAGATGCTGCATCTCACCCTTGGTTTCCATAACATGCAATTCCCCTTTGCGTTGGGTGACCATGTCAATCACTTTACCGCTGTATTCCTGGGGAACATCCACAACGAGTACTTCAAAGGGCTCGGATTTTTTGCCGTTGATCTCTTTGACAATAACCTGGGGCTGCCCCACGGTAAGTTCATAACCTTCCCTTCTCATGGTTTCTATCAGAATACCCAGGTGAAGGATACCGCGCCCGAAGACCAGGAAACTATCTGCACTGCCGGTATCTTCTACGCGCAGGGCAAGATTTTTCTCTGTTTCCTTCATCAGGCGGTCCCGCAGATGCCGGGAAGTGACAAACTTTCCATCCTTTCCGTAAAAAGGAGAGTTGTTAATGGAAAACATCATGCTCATGGTCGGTTCATCCACACTGATCACCGGAAGCGCCTCGGGATTTTCAAAGTCGGCGATAGTATCTCCAATATTAAAATCCTCCAATCCAACTACGGCGCATATATCGCCGCAAACCACTTCCGTGGTTTTTTTCTTTCCCAGAGATTCAAACACGTATAGTTCTTTTACTTTAGATCGCTTTATGGTGCCATCTGCCTGCATCAAGGCAATCGTCTGGCCTTCCTTAATTGCGCCCCGGGCAACTTTCCCCACAGCAATCCTGCCTAAAAAAGAAGAATAATCCAGGGAAGTGATCTGCATTTGTAGCGGCCCTTCATTTTTTTCAGGAGCCGGAACATATTTAAGGATCCCATCCAGTAGTGGAGTAATGTCTGCCGACTGGGTCAACGAATCGTTGAACCATCCGTTCCTTCCGGAACCATAAAAAGTGGGAAAATCAAGTTGTGCCTCAGTAGCATCGAGGTTAAAGAACAATTCAAACACAGCCTCATGCACTTCATCGGGGCGGCAATTCGCTTTATCCACTTTATTGATCACCACGATGGGGCGCAGGTTGAGATGCAGGGCCTTCTGCAGCACAAACCGGGTCTGCGGCATAGGTCCTTCAAAAGCATCCACCAGCAATAAAACGCCGTCAGCCATTTTCAATACGCGTTCCACTTCGCCTCCAAAATCAGCATGGCCCGGGGTATCGATCACATTAATTTTAACGCCCTTGTACATAACGGCGGCATTCTTACTAAAAATAGTGATGCCCCGTTCCTTTTCCAGGTCGTTGCTGTCCATTATCAGCTCACCGGTTTCCTGATTATCCCTGAATACCTTAGTGGCATGTAAAATCTTATCAACCAGAGTTGTTTTTCCATGGTCTACGTGTGCTATAATCGCAATGTTCCTGATCTCCATATTATCCTTACTTTAAGCTGGTCGGCAGCCACCGTTTTTTTCGACGTGCAAAGGTACGTTTTTTTCCCGGTTTTTGGAAGGGTTTGCCGAATTGGTTGACGGTTGACGGATGAGGGTTAACCGAATCCAGGGGTGAACCCGCAATAAGAGACCGTCAACGGTCATCCGTCAACCGTCGACCTTCTAGACTCTGACGTAAATTTTCTTTTTCTCCAGATAAAGTCCAACCAGCCAGCAGAAAAGCATCCAGGAAACGGCAAATAAGAAGGATCCGAAATAGAGACCTGCATGCCGGAATATATTCGTGTATAGCCAGGAGATCGTATCCACACCGGGTTGGGGATGGGTTATGTTCAGAATGGTGGCACCTACCTCAGAAACGAGGTAAATAAACAGGGGGTTTTTACCAAATATGGTGAAAAATCTTGTCCATTGCCTTTTGCCCAAAAAATCGACTGCATAAATAATAGCCGATATGATTATGCAATCCAGGCCCACGGTGTAAACGACAAAGGAGCTGGTCCACAGTTTTTTGCTTATCGGAAACCCGAGGTCCCAGAAATAGGCGATCACGATAAAGGCGAAACCCAGCAGGAGTAATTGGGTGAGCCCTTCAAAGGTCTTTCCCTTTTTCTGCAGGAATCTCCCCACCAGGTATCCGAAAGTTACATTCACCACTGCAGGCAGGGTGCCCAGCAAACCTTCCGGATCAAAGGCAATGCCTTCTCCATGATACATGTGGTTTTCCCCCAAAAGCCAAACATCAATTTTATAACCCAGATTCCCCGTCATGGACAGCGGATCCGGAGCATCTCCGCCCATCCTCATCACGGCCCAGTATAAAAGCAGAATGGCGATGGAAATGCTGATCACCGTGCCGGGCTTGAAGTAGTAGATCAGCAGGGAAGCCAGGCAATATGCCAACGCAATCCTTTGCAGCACACCCATGATGCGGGTATGGGAAAATGGAGAAAGCACGAGGTGATGGGCTTCATTGTATTGAAAGAAAGGGAACCAGTACAACAAAAAACCGCAAAGAAATATGATGAAAGTCCTTTTAAAAATTTTAGCCAGCACCTGGCTTTGGCTCAGGGTATCCCAACGGCTCATTACGAAGCTCATCGCATTACCCACAGCAAAAAGAAAAGAAGGAAAAACAAGGTCCGTAGGCGTAAAACCATACCAGTGAGCATGCTCAAGCGGCGAATAGGTAAACTGGCTTCCGGTGGTATTTACGATGATCATAAAGCAAATGGTCATTCCCCGGAAAACATCCAGGGCAAGAAAACGTTGTTTAGGAGCAGTCATTGGAATGATTTTGATGGCGGCTATGAAAAAAGAAACCCAAGTTCGGAAACTTCGGCCGGTTTTCCATGTTTTAACGGAACTTGCGATGATGCCCAGAAAAATCATCTATCTCATCAACCCCATTTCGGGAACGAAAAAAAAAGCGCAGGTCAGAGAACTGATTTCCCGCAAAACACGGGAAAGGGGGATTGCTTTTGAAATACTTTCTACCAATGCATCTGGAGATTATGATTTCCTGCAGAAGAAGGTGAGGGAGGAAAAAATCACCGATGTGGTCATTTGCGGCGGCGACGGAACCGTGAATGCTGTCGTGAAGGTTTTGCAGAAGATCCCGGTAAATATCGGCATCATTCCCCTGGGATCCGGGAACGGGCTTGCCTTTGCTGCTAAAATACCAAAACAGACCGTCCGGGCGCTGGAAGTAATTTTCAATGGAAAGTCATATGGAACGGACGCATTTTATATCAATGAGGATTTCTCGTGCATGCTTTGCGGGATCGGGTTTGATGCGTTGGTTGCACATGCATTCGCCAAACAGAAGAAACGCGGACTTCAAACTTATATCCGGGTATCCACGATGCATTTTTTTAAAGCGCGGCCCTACTTATTTGAAATCAGGTTGAACGACAGCGTTCTGAAAACAGATGCTTTTTTTATCAGCGTCGCCAACGGCAATCAATTTGGAAATAATTTCACCATTGCCCCAAAAGCAAGCCTGGAGGATGGCTTGCTGGATATCGTTATCGTGAAGAAAATGAATAAACTGCTGTTACCTTTTTCTGTTCTGCGCCAGCTTTCGGGTGCCAATGCGATGCAGACGGTATCCGACTATGCAAAGAATAAAAATATCCTCTATCTGCAAACCGACCGGCTCAGCATCCGGAATCCGCACCATGCTCCATTGCATATTGATGGAGACCCGCGGGATACCAGTGGGGAATTTAACATCCGGATAATAAAGAATTGTTTCCGTTTGTTGCGCCCCGAGCAAAGGGTTGACCGTTGACGGATGACGGTTGACGGCCTTTAGTTGCGGATTCGCACCCGGGATCGGTCAACCGTCATCCGTCAACCCACTAAGGGTTCACCAAAGAATCCACTTTTTGAAATATCTCCTGATTTACCGGCAGATCCAATGCATTGGCCACATCCAGTTTTTCCTGCCGGGTAAGATGAAAATTGAGTGCAACGCCCTCATTGGCTTTTTTCGGTTCATACTGAAAAGTCATCTTGTAAAAATCGGGGCCCATCAGCCCCTGAAATACGCTGAGCAGGTTGTCCTGATTATATTCCTGCATCTTATACCAGTTATACTGAAGTAAGAGAACCGGCTTGGTAATAATTTCTGTGATGCTCGTGGATTCAAAGGGGCTTTCCCAGCCACCCACTTTCCGGTCACGGATCTGGATCATCAGCACGCCACGGGTATTCTTGAGAATCCATTCACGGAATACATTCAGAAAACGAATGCTCACCTCCTCGCCGAAATTATCCCGGAAGCCCGCATCCATTACATCAATAACGGGGTTAGTCGGCAGCCACACGTTGGGAAGAACGTAGGGAAATGTGGCATTCATGCGAAGGGCGGTGAGTAACCGGATATTCATCGGGTCCTGCTTATAAAAAAAACTGCTGAAGTCCACCGCATCCGGATCAATGCCCATGATCCTGGTGCTGTCATATACCGGGCGCATCAAAAAACTAACGGGCTGGCTGCTGATGAGCATCGTGCGACTATCCCGCGTTATAACGGAACTCAGTAACATCAGGGGGATGCGGGCTGCTTTTTCATCAGGTGCTATATCCCGCAGCTGACGGTCCAAAACACCCCTGGTGTTGATATTCAGTTTTTGCTCGAACGCGTAACCCCGGTCCTTGATATATTCATACTTGCCCACTTTAAATTTTTGAGCGGGTGATGCAAGGTCCCTTGCAACAAAAGAAGAAAAAAGCGGATTGAGCAGATCTTCCGAAATATTATCCGTGTATTGGCGATCCTGCAGATTGATGGTTGGATCATTTACTTTCAGGCGGGCCAGGGCCCGGAAATAAGCAGCCCCGAACATGCCACCGGATGCGCCGGTGATCAGGAATGTTTTATCCATCAGTTTCCCTTCCATTTGCGCATCCAGTTTCTGTAAAACATTCATGGTGAACGCAGCACTCCGGCTTCCTCCCCCACTGGTATTGATGATCAGCATCAGCGGTTTTTCTTCTTTCTGCTTTTTCTTCCAGTTCTCCAGGATCTGGATCATCCCAGCTTCATCCCGCCGCAATTTATCTGTGGTGCACAGGGCCAGTAAATGATCCCTGTCGTACACCGGCCGTTCTGACCGGTTAGTATAATTTAACCCGTACGCCTTGTTTGTCGGGTCAATCACATCATAACGGTAAAGCAGGTTCAGCACGAGAAAAAGGACGATGAGAATGGGGAGGCTCCAGCTTTGCATAAAATAGGAAAAGGCGCCGGACAAAGAAATGAGAATGGAAAAGAAAAGAAAAATACTGGCCGCCGCCGGCAACTGGAAAAATGGTTTATCCATAAAAAACCCAACCACAACCAGGATCAGAAAAGCGAAAATGATGGATATAATGGCCGCAAAGTGATGGCGGCTGAAAATCCTTTCAATGAACTCCTTGCTGTAATGAGATACATCCCGAACGGGCTTCACTGCGAAAGGCGTATTGAGATACCATTTCACTTTGATCAGCCGGCTGGGATTGAGCTGTGTATCTTTCGAATTGAATTGCGACTTAAATAATTTTGGATTCGTGATCAGCGGTGTCATCTGGCGGATGATGGACCGGTCGGCCTCAAAAAAATACAACATGGAAAGTCCGATCACTAAAAAAAAGCCGGTTAAAAACCCCGCGATCAGCCAAGCAATTTCTCCATTCGTCATCAGTTCCTTGGTTCTGTCGAATTCCACCGCCTGGATAAAATAGTCAATCAGCAAACATCCCGGGAGAATGAAATTATTGGTGCAGTACTTTAAGAAAGGGCGTCCGGTGGTGGCCAGGAACCGAAAGTGCCGGCTGAACAGAATAAAGGTGGTTACATTCCAACTCATGATGAACGCACCCAGGGCCGCACCGACGATCCCGGCACTGAGAGCATTGACATTATTCAGGTATTCCGGGGCCATGAATAAGGCATCCGCGCCAAAAGAATGCATGAATCCGCCATGAAAAGTGGAGAACAGAATAAACCAGAAGATCAGGAGGACCTGAAATTTCTTCAGGTAAAGGATTACCAGCTGAACGGGAAAAGAATAATAAACCGACCTGAGATATAACATCATGAAGTCCTTTTAACGGAAAGGAGCACAGAAAAATTATTTTATTCTTCCCGGCCTCAGCATATAAACTGCGTAAACCAGGCTCAATAACAACAGCATGCCCGTAATCTGGTGCAGCAGGGCGAACCAATCGAAAAATACCCAATGATTCGCCACGATTCCGGGACTTAACAACAGAGTCAGGATGCCCAGCAACACCTGGATACAGACCAGGCCCAGCGGTGCAACCAGTTTGGTGCGCTCATAACGAAGCAGCCCGGATGAGAAAAGCAGCACGGTCCATATCAGGATGCCCACAAAGATCAGGTAGGCAAGCCCCCGGTGAATGAACTGGATGCAGATGGTATTTTCAACCAGATTAAGAACCCAGGGCGAACTTTTGAACAGGCTTGCCGGTATCCAGTCCCCATTGATCGTTGGCCAGGTGGGAGCAACCGCTGCCGCTTTATGACCGGCCATCAGGGCGCCGTAGCTCACCTGGATGAAGATCAGCACCAGCAATGCAACCGAAAACCGCCGCAGGCTCCTGGCATTGCGTATGCGTGTAACCGGATATAAAAGTTGTAAGGCGAACCAGAAGGCGTAGGAGATCAGTCCCATGGCAAAAACAAAATGCAGCGCCAGTTTTGCCGGTTTCACATACAGAGCATCCCCGGTGAGGCCGCTGACCACCATGATCCAGCCAATGGCGCCCTGCAATGCGCCCAGTAAAAAAAGGATCAGCAGCGGGCGGATCATTTCCGTTTTCATTTTCCTTTTCAACAGCAGGTAAACAAATCCGACAATAAAAACAACCCCAACCAGCCTGGCCCAGAACCGGTGAAACCATTCCCAAAAAAAGATAAATTTAAAATCAGACAGGCTAAAACCGGTATTTAGAAGCTGGTATTGCGGCGTTTGTTTGTATTTATCAAATTCCAGCATCCATTCCTGATTATGCAAAGGGGGAACCACGCCGGTAATCACATTCCATTCGGTGATGGACAGGCCCGAGCCCGTCAATCTCGTGATACCGCCAAGCATAACCTGGATCATCAGCATGATGGTTCCTCCCAATACCCAGTAAGCAACAGCCCGATTAGGGGAAACGGTTTTCCGTATGCGCATATGGCAAAAATAATTCATTCGCAGCCGCCTGTAGATAACTATTTCATCCTCCATGCCCGGAGCTTGGTTCATTGCTTTATTTTTGATCAAAGATTTCTCTTTGCTCAAAGCATTTCATCAGATTTCGTTAAGGGAGGCCGGCTGTGATGAAGCGGGCCGGGGTTGCTATGCAGGGCCGGTATTTGCGGCGGCCGTAGTACTTCCCGAAGATTTTTATCATCCCCTGCTTAATGATTCCAAGCAGGTTCCGCCAGAGACCAGGACTGAGTTGAGGGCATTTATTGAAATCCATGCCCTCGATTATGGCGTTGCTCAGGTAAGCAATAAAGAAATTGACCGGATCAATATTCTCAGGGCTTCCTTCAAAGCCATGCATCTTGCCCTGAATAAATTAAAAAATCCTCCGGGATTCCTGTTGATTGACGGACATCTCTTTAAGGCTTATAAAAAAATCCCGCATCTGTGCGTGATCAAAGGAGACGGCATATACGCTTCGATCGCTGCAGCAAGTATTCTGGCAAAAACGTACCGGGATGAATATATGCAGCGGCTGCATCAGGAGTTTCCTCATTACAACTGGTACAACAATAAAGGATACGGAACTCCGGAACACCGCAATGGGATCGAAAAATATGGCTTATGCCCTCACCACCGGCGCAGTTTTAATATCGATCCCGCCCAGATGGAGATTTTTGAAAACGAACATCAAACGTCATGATCCTTTTTCCGCGTGATCTTATACTGGAGGATGAGCGAGCCCGTCTGAGGCTTCTGCGGAAAGAGGACTTTGAATTCCTTCTTCCCTTTGCGGAAGCAGAGCCGGACCTATGGCAGTATTCAACCGCCAGCGCAGCCGGAAGAGACGGAATGATCTGCTACCTGGATCAGGCTTTCAGGGAATACCAATTGCAGAAAGAATATCCTTTTATCGTTTTTGACAAGCAAGCCAATGCCTATGCAGGAAGTACCCGCTTTTATGATATTCAGCTGAATCACTTAACTACTCAGCTGGGTTATACCTGGTATGGTAAACGATTTCAGCAAACGGGATTGAACCGGCACTGTAAACAACTCCTGCTGACCTATGCCTTTGAGCAATGGGGAATGGAAAGAGTGGAATTCCGCGCAGATCTGAAAAATGACAGATCAATTCAATCCATGAAAAAATTGGGTTGTACTCCTGAAGGCGTTTTGCGGAGTAATAAGACCTGCCCCGAAGGAAGAAGGGATTCTATAGTACTCTCCATACTGAAAACGGAATGGTTAAGCACAGTCAAACAAACACTTTCGCAAAAGACCCGTTGAATTCCAGGAGAAATGCAGACAACATGTTAAAGCTCAACGCTCGCCCATTCACCGGCCCCCTGCCGCAGCATGATCCCTTCACCCGAAGTATAATCGACAATGGTAGAAGGCACGGTATGGCCGGGGCCCCCGTCTATCACGATATCAACCTGATTTTTAAAATGTTCGTTGATGATTTCCGGATCGGTATAATCTTCCACATTTTCACCCGGAAGAGAAGTACTCAGCACCGGATGACCCAGTTCTTTTACGATGGTCCGGGCAATCAGGTTGTCCGGGATGCGGAGACCAATTGTATTCTTGCGGCTCTTCAGTATTTTTGGCACCTCCTTACTGGCTGGCAAAATAAAAGTATAGGGTCCGGGCAGATGATTTTTCAATATCCTGTATAAAGGTGTAGAAATGCTCTTGGTATAAATGCTTAGATCGCTGAGATCGTAACACACAAAAGAAAGTTGGGCTTTTTCCGGGTTGATCTGCTTTATCTGACAGATGCGTTCGATAGCCTTGTGTTGAAATATGTCACAACCCAGTCCATAAATTGTATCGGTTGGGTAAATAATTACGCCGCCCGACAAAAGACAATCAACAATAGTTCTAATATTTCTTGGCTGAGGATTGGTAGGATGTAAAGTCAGAAACATAAGGCAATGTATGAAAAAGGCATGCCCGACAATAATCAGGATTCAGGCTTTATATTAATTTTGTATTAAAAAAATGAGATATGGTGTTACAGGCAGTGGACCGGGTGGAAGACATCTCCTCAGATGAATTCAAAACTAACTATTACGACCCATTTAAACCCCTGGTGATTACCGGGCTTGCCAGGAAATGGCCGGCTTATGATAAATGGAATTGGGATTTTTTTAAAGCAGTAGTGGGAGATGTGCAGGTAGGGGTATACAATAATGTAAAGAGTGATGCTTATACGCCGATCAATACGGCGGATGACTATATGAAATTTGGCGATTACATTGACCTGATCCGGCGAGGGCCGGCGGAATGGAGGATATTTTTATTTAATCTTTTTGACCACGCACCCCAGATCATAAAAGATTTCAACTGGCCTGAGCAATACAGCGGAGGATTTGTAAAAAAATACCCTATGCTCTTTACGGGTGGCCAGGGTTCTATTACCCATATGCACTTCGACATTGATCTATCCCATATTTTTCATACTCAGTTTATGGGCAAAAAACGGGTGTTGCTATTCCCTTTTGAAGAGCAGCATAAGTTATACAGAAAACCCTGGGAAGTACTTAGCCTGGTGAACTTTGAACGCTATTACGAGCGTTCCGGCAATAAGCTGGACCCCGAAAAATTTCCCGCCCTCCGGCTGGCCAGGGGTTATGAGCTGATCCTGGATCACGGCGATACGCTATTTATGCCGGCAGGTTACTGGCATCATATGGAATATATCGACAGTGGTTTTGCCATGAGTCTTCGCGCCTTGCAATCCGGGATCCTGGGTAAAGTTAAGGGGGCCTGGAACCTGTTCGGCATGCGCTACATCGATACTTTTATGAAAAAAACTTCCCCGGAATGGTGGTATAATTATAAGAAAGATAAAACTTTTGCGGATGCGGGCAAGGAAATGGATGCGTATGCCGGAAACGCCAGTGCGGGTTTTTCCTGAATTTTAAAAAAACGCTTTGCTAATAGGAAACTTGTATTTACTTTTAACACTCTGTTTTCCTTTTCCCTGCCCTTCCGATACCGTCCCGTCCAATTTCCATTTTCCAATCGCCCTTGCGGATACCCGGTCCTGTTCATATTGTATATGAATGAGATTCTTTCCTGTACCCCGTAAAATCTTTGCATCCGGCATAACTGCCGATAATACTTCCAATCCTCCTGCCTTGTGAGCTGATGATCCATTAACGACTGTATATTTCCATGTTATTTTATACGATGACTTCAATTAACGATTTCTTTTTGTGGTTTCAGAGGTAAGCTCAGGCCGGCGATTTTTATCGCCGGCATTTTTATATAGATAACTTATTTTCTCCGTGAAACAACCAATAAAAAGTCCTGCTTTGTCGGGACTTTTATTTTTATCGCTGTCCTGTAAGATTCAGGACGAAATAGTCCAGGTTTCCCGGCCACGCAGAAGCTTGTTGAGATCGCCTTTTCCTTTGGACCTGATCACTTCCTCAATCTGTTGGTTCAGCATGTCCTCATAACAAGGGCGTTCCGATTCAAAGAAAACACCAAAAGGACGGGGAAGGTGGTTATCACGATTCGGATCATCAAACATCCGAACCAGTATCTGGGCCTTGTAAAAATCTTTTTCGTCGTGAATCCATAGATCTTCTCTCTGAATCCCGCTGCCCAGGTCTGCTACTACCGGTTTGAGGCCTTCAAGGCGGATACCCTTATCTTGCTGTGCGCCGAAAACCAGGGGTTTGCCCTGTTCCAGAAAAAGAGTTTCAGCCGCCTTCGTACCCTTTTCCGTATAAATTCCAAAAGCCCCGTCGTTGAAAATATTGCAGTTCTGATAGATTTCCAGAAAAGATGATCCTTTGTGCTGATGGCTGCGTGTAAGCATTTGCTGCAGATGCTTCGGATCCCGGTCCATGCTCCGGGCAACAAAACTGGCATCCGCTCCCATGGCCAACGCCAACGGATTAAACGGATGATCAATGCTTCCAAAAGGCGTGGACTTCGTCAACTTATCCGTTTCCGACGTAGGTGAATACTGCCCTTTGGTAAGTCCGTAGATCTGGTTATTGAAAAGCAGGATATTCACATCAAAATTACGACGCAATAAATGGATCGTATGATTTCCGCCAATGCTTAGGGAATCCCCGTCACCCGTAACGATCCACACACTCAGTTCGGGCCGGCTTGCTTTCAGGCCGGATGCAATGGCCGTGGCCCGTCCATGAATGGAATGCATGCCATAGGTATTCATATAGTAAGGAAACCGGCTGCTGCAGCCAATACCCGAAATGATCACGATATTCTCCCGTGGAATGCCCATCTGGGGCATCACCTTCTGAACCTGCGCAAGGATAGAATAGTCACCGCATCCCGGACACCAGCGCACTTCCTGGTCCGTTGTAAAGTCTCTGGCCGTTAACGGGATGGTCGCCCCAACTGCACTGCTCATCACTTGAAATTTTTTGCAAATTAAGCATATCCCTGCCAGTTACTGTAGAAAAGCCTCCCCGGGACTTGAATTAAAAAGAAAGAGGTAAAAACTAAAAAGGAAAGCTGCTATTTCAGGATTAGTTTAATCAATTGATAGCCATTTACTTACTTTCTATTCTTCATTTCTTTCCTCAAAATAAGAATAGATTTTGCTACGATAACTATACTTAAATAACACAAAAATGAAAAAATGGTTAACGGTCTTTGGAACAGCCCTCATATTCATCCTGGCCGGGTGTACCGCAGAAATAGTTGCAACCCGTCCGGCTGATGTCGTTTACAGCAGAACCATTTCCCCGGGTCCGGATTATATCTGGATTGGAGGTGACTGGATATGGAGCGGCGGATCTTACCACTGGCACGAAGGTCATTGGGATCGCCGCAGACCGGGAAGAGCCTGGCACGAAGGCCACTGGGAAAATCATGGAAACGGATACAGATGGAGAAGGGGCCACTGGTAAAACCGGTTTCAGATGGATTGTTTTTCTAAAAAAAATAGCCGTTGATTCAGGATTATCTCCTGAACCAACGGCTATTTAACTAAAGGAGATTAATATCTGCTGTTGCTGAAGTTATTTCTCTTCTGGAAATTACCACCGCCACCGCCGGTTCTGTTACCGCCGCCGCCAGTGCGTTCTTCGCGGGGTTTAGCGACAGAAACATTGATTGTTCTGCCATCTACTGAAGCGCCATCCAGTTCCTGGATTGCTTTTTTTGCAGCTTCTTCGTCTGACATTTCAACAAAGGCAAATCCACGTGATTTCTGAGTGAACTTGTCTAAAATAACTTTAGCAGATGAAACTTCACCGTACTCTGCAAAATACTCGTTTAAGTCTTCATCGGTTACGTTGAAGCTTAAATTTGAAACATAAATGTTCATACTTAAATAAAAGATTAATTAAAAAATACAGCTGACAAAAAGCAGGAGTAAAGAAGACCAACTAACCGTACTGAAGATTGCGTAGCAGAATGTTTGTTTACTTACTAAATGCCTATCAACTTAACGCTGCAAATATACGCGGAATTTCCGGAATATCAATACTGTTTTAAACTTTTATAGGCCACCATGCTGCTTATTAACATTAACAGTCCACCGAGCAGGAACGGTGCGCCCGGGAATAACAGGGGGGCCTGTACACTGGTAAAATAAGCAAACAGATTGGTCATGAGCAGCGGTCCGAAAATGGCCGTAAGACTCATCACGCTGGTAAGGGCGCCCTGCAGTTCGCCCTGCGCATTGGGTGGAACGTGACCGGACATAGTCGCTTGCAGAGCAGGTCCTGCGATTCCTCCCAAACAATACGGGATCAGGAATACAAACATCATCCAGCTTTGCGAAGCAAAAGCGAAGAGAAACATTCCGCCGGCATACAATAACAGCCCGATATAAATACTTCTTTTATTCCCGATTTTCGGGGTAATCCAGCGAATGAGCACGCCCTGCACCAGGGCTACCAGGGCACCCACAACCGCCAGAGAGATACCCACCGTTTTGGCCGTCCATTTGAACCGGTACATCGTAAAATAACTCCAGTTACTTTGAACGGCATGAGAGCCCAGATAAACCAGCGCGAGGGAAAAGATCAGTCCCCCAAGTGCAGGATAATTTTTCAGGTGCATCAGGGAGCCCAGCGGATTTGCCCTTTTCCACTGAAACTGACGGCGATGTTCCAGGCTCAGGGATTCCGGAAGTACAAAATAACCGTATAACCAATTGATCAGGGTAAGGATGGCGGCAGCATAAAATGGCGCACGGATACCCCAGCCACTTAACAAACCACCGATGGCGGGACCGATAATAAAGCCGAGGCCAAAAGCTGCACCCACCAAACCGAAATTTTTTGCCCGCGTTTTCTCGTCGCTGATATCCGCTATATAGGCCGAGGCAGTGGTAAAACTCGCCCCGGTAATACCCGAAATGGTTCTGCCCAGGAACAACCATCCGAAGGACGGTGCAAAACCCATAAATATATAGTCTATCCCGAATCCAAATAAAGAAAAAAGCAGTACCGGGCGACGTCCATACTGATCACTCAGATTACCCAGAATGGGAGCACAGATAAATTGCATAAAAGCATAAACAAAAAGCAGCAAGCCACCCTCCCTGCTCGCCTGATTCACCGGAATATGTTTCAAACCGGAAATAAGCTGGGGCATAACGGGAATGATCAGCCCCCAGCCGATGACATCAATCAGCAGGGTGATGAAAATAAATCCGATGGCAGCCTGTTTTTTTACCATAAAGGGGATGCAAAATAAGGGAAAAAATCAATCGGGATCAGCATTTCCCGAAGAACGTTTCACCCAACTGCATTTTTTAATTCTCCATCGTATCAGGCTTTCAGAAATATTAACTAGCTTAGAATTAAAATCAGATGATATGATCTTCAGCAGAAAAACCGGAGTAGCGTTAATATTAAGTCTTGTTATCATCGGCGGTATAGCCGCTACCAAACCACCGGAAGAGCATAAGTTTAAAAATCTGAAAATACTTCCGAAGAACATCAGCAAGGAGGATCTGGACAAAGTGATGGATCATTTTAAAGAAGCTTTGGGTGTAAAATGCAATTTTTGTCATGCGGCGAGTAAGGACAGCAGCAACCATCACCTCGATTTTGCCAGCGATGAAAAACCGGAAAAGAATATTGCCCGTAAGATGTATAAAATGACGGCCAAGATTAATAAAAAGTATTTCAACTACAACAGGAACGAAGAAGATGAGCAAATCCCCACCGTGGAATGCATGACCTGCCACAGAGGAAGGGAACATCCGGGCAATCATTGACGACCTGTGCCGGGAATTTTTCCATTTATGCCTCCATCTTTAAAAAAAATCAATGTACTCCTGGGCCTTTTGGGGTTCACCCTGCTTGGGATACTCGCTGCTAAGCCGCCGGACGAAGAAAAGCCGGTTTATAAAAACCTGAAAGTGCTCTCCAAAAAGATCAGTGACGATAATATGGATTTTGTGATGGAAAGCTTTGGTGTTCAGTTGGGCGTAAACTGTTTATTCTGTCACCCCGGCAGAAAGAACGGATATGTTTTAAACATTGATTACGTTTCCGATGAACTCCGGAATAAACGCATTGCCCGCGAAATGCTTCGAATGACTATGAAGCTAAACAAGAAATATTTCAATACTTCGCTTACAGGAACCATGACCACCCGGGGGGTGATCTGGTGTAAGACCTGTCATCAGGGCAACCCGGTTCCCATTCTGCCTCTTTCCAAATGAACCGCGCTGTTAGTCTTTGATTATCTTAAACTGGTATATTTTCGGATCTGTTTTGACCTTTAAAATATAAACGCCTGCAGGCAGGGCATAAACATTTACTTTCATTTCCTCCAGGGTGGAATTGCCCATGGCAAATTGCACGGCCCTGCCCTGAACATTGTAGATCACTATTTCCCGGATCAGGTCGGTGCCTGGAACCACTGTAATCACCGTATGAACCGGATTCGGATATACCAGGGGACCATCTCCCGAACCGAATTTGACACTGTCCACCGATGAATAAACAAAATGACCATCAGAATCCACCTGTTTCAACCGGTAGAAATCCATACCGGGCGCCGGATCATTATCCGCGGCTGAGTAAGACTGAAGGGTACTGCTGTTTCCGACCGCCTTTACGGTAGCAATCTTAGTGAACGTAATCCCATCGGTGCTTCGTTCCACATCAAAGTGATCATTGTTTTCCTCCGTAGCCGTTTGCCAGGTCAGCGAGATATATTGATTCTGGACATTAACAGCCGTAAAATTCAGCAACTGCACGGGCAGATTCGTCGAATTCTCCAGCAAATTATCAAAAGTGGCTGTGGAGAGTGTTGTGGAGTTCAGACTGGACACAGCCATCCCGATATAAATGGTCTGGGTCCCGAATCCGAGATCCTGAATCGTGCCCATTTGCGTCCAGGGTCCGGCACTGCTGTTCCCATAAAATGCACTGTAGGTGGTTCCAGCCTTAACGATTCTGAAATAGTTGGCATTGCTGCTGTTGGGTATGGCAGAGCTTACGGCTGCGCCACCGGTAACAGGCCGGTATATCAGGGAAAGATTATTATCGCCCGTTTTCCCAATGAATATAAACCGGGAAATATCCGTAACGCTATCACGCATCATGATGCCTGCCAGATTCTTATTCGAAGGGCCAACCTGATCCTGTGTTGCTACATGTACAATGAATTCTTCATCTTTGTCCAGACTGGTATAGTTGAACTGGAACTGATCTCCATTGCCACCTATGCCGGTTCCGGCACCCGATACCGTAAACGTAGGACTGTTGTAACAAGACATGCCAGCGGTTTGTATATCTCCCAGATCCCCATGGTAAAACCGCGTCAGATTTGTGCAGGGCGAGCTGCAATTCAAAGCAGTAAACAATTGAACAGAGGGCGCGCTGACCACACCGCTTCCGCAGTCTGACTGCGCATCAAACTCATAAGTGAACCCGCAGGTAAGACCTGCGATATTCATACTCAGAGTATTTCCGGAGCCGGAAAGATCCTGCACATGACGGGTAATATAACTACTAACCGTCGGTCCCCGGTACTTAACAATATAATCGGTTATCCCGGTAACCGGTTTCCAGTTCAGGGTAGCCGAATTTTGAGTAATGTTGGTTACCGTCATATTGGCCAGGGCAGGCGGAACACAATTGCTCGCCGGAGATCCGAATACCAGCATCTCCGCTATGGATAAAGAAGCAAAACCGGTGGCATTCATCCTTACGTACCGGCCGGTACTGTGCTCGTTAAATTCATTTAAAAACGGGCTTCCGGCAAATGAATTACCGGTCACCGTATTTATCGTGGTCCAGTTTACGGCATCGTCCGAAATATCCACCGTAAAATCCTGGGCAAAGTCATTGATATTGTTCCAGTAAATCTGCACCTTACAGATATCGTAACGCTGTCCAAGATCCACGTAGGCGAATTGCGGATGCGTGAAGGCGCTTATCGCCCACCGGGTGGATGGTGTGCCGGGGGGATTGCCATCGGTTATATTGGAAGCGGGGAAATTAGGATCCGAAGACGAAGCAGTAACTGTTTTATTTAATGCCACATTATTAACACAGCGGGTATTGGCCGCCAGCAATCCATAAACGTTCAGGCTGTTGGTAAATGTTGGCGCATATACCTTTCCGTTAGCAACCGAAACACAGGTCATTTTGGCATAACGCCCCAGCAGATCATTTGGATTGGCATCCGAGTTCCATAATTCCTGGGTTATATCGTTTGCTTTAAGGGCGTGCAAAGCACCCCCGCTTCCTGTTAAATGACTGACCCAGAGAATAGCGCTTGAGGGATCGGTGCCGTTTGAACTGACCGACATATATCCCCCGTCCAGATTAATATTGGTCGGCACCGAGGTATTGGATATCGGCGTGCCCAATGTTTGGCCGGCCGCATTGACCGGGAAAGCCTTTATATGGGTGTATTCCGAAAACTGGTAAATATACTGGGTTGGAACACCTCCGAAATAAGTAAGAGAGGAATGACCTTGCGCCGAGCTGCCAACACCCAGATCATAGGACGACAGGAAATTGGGAGACGCTTCGTGGTATTCACCACCGGGTGCCGGGATATTTTGTTTCAATAAATAGATGATTCCGCTTTTGTGAGCCGTAACCAGCATATTGGATCCGGGAATCAGCACGACGCCGGTTCCAAAATCAAGATCACTTTGATTATCGCCGTCGTAAGTGGTTCGTTTGAACCAGGAAACATTGGTTAATGTGTGATTGGTTAAATCCGGGGTAACTTTCACCACGCTCAATGCCACGTTGCCGGGATCTCCGGAATTACTTCCGCTACTCCCGTTTCCGGAGGAAAAGTAGAGGTTCCCGCTGCTATCCGCCGCCAAACCCGCTCCACTCATCCAGATTCCGCCGCGGCCGTCATTCGGCGTGGTAACATAGCGAATCTTTTGATCTGTGAGATCGGCCGCGTTATATCCCAGAATCCAGCCGTGGTAATTGTTCATGTCACAATGCCCGGAATAAGCAATGTACACGATCCCGTTGGAGAGGGTAAGTCCGCCCCGCTGATTTTCACGGCGTGGATCAAATTGAATTACCGTTCCGCCTTCACCCGTTCCATTGACCTGAGCGGTGATGGTTACCGGGCTGTTAAACTTATCAGCCCCCGTGCTCAGATCAATAGCATGAAACTGCTGATAAAACCCTGCAGAAGACCAGTCGGGATCGTCAAAGTGCCCGTTGGAACCCTGCAAGGTATTATCTACGGTCAGGTCCCGGTAGCGACTGACAAAATACAGGGTATTGGTTGACTTATCAATAACCGGCGTGCCCACAATGCCAAAACTTCCTGCCTGGCCAAGACCATAAACAGCCTGAAAATCGGTATAACCAAATCCGCAGAGAGAAGCATGAACATCGCCAGCATTGGGAACTGTTTCACCAGCAGGGGTAAAATTCCGCGTCCAGTAGGGATCGAGGGTACCATCGTCGGCGTCAAAAGCATAAATAGTATTTTTCACCGTAGCCACATAAACCACATTTTTCTTTACGCCGCCAATGGTCACGCCGCTAACGATCAGAGGTTGGGCATAGATCTGATCATCCACCGTCCGTTTATATAAAAGACCGAAATTGGTTGGGGTGACGTTGGATTGGTTGAGAATGGTTTCCGTGGGATTCCATCCCGTCCGGTTCAGGTCGTTATGCTGCGTCAACACATCCGTTTGCGAATATCCAGGCCCAATGTGCAGGAAAAAACAGAGGCACAGGGAAGCATACCGGGTAAATTTCTTCATCATCTTAGCTTGTTGAATTTGAACCAAAATTTTCCATAACCAGATTCAACGGCAATAACAATCATTCATCAATTCAGGAAATGTTTCAGGAACCAATTCCAAGGATATAAGGGAACACGTGAAGCTCTTAATAGGTATGGAATGCAACGGAGTGAAACAACTTAGCACGGGCAGTTAAAAATAGAAAGTTTTTCTTGTAACTCCAAGCATTTTAGCGGGTGCACAAGCGATGCCGGCTTGCCTGTGTGGCCCGGATTTGGATAGCTACACAGAGGTCCATCACGATCTTTCTATAAAATACCTAATTTTGGGACCTTTTAATACGCGCATGGAAAAAAATAATCTGTTCGACTTTGGCATGATCGGTTTAGGTACGATGGGCAGAAATCTGTTGCTGAATATGGCTGATCATGGATTTAAGGCTATTGGCTTTGACAAAGACCTTCAAAAAGGAAAATTATTGGAAACCTCGGCCACGCCGGGTACAACGGTAAAGGGTGTTGATACCCTGGAGGAAATGGTGAAGCAACTGGGAGTCCCCAGGAAAATCATGATGCTTGTTCCGGCCGGCAAACCGGTGGACGACGTGATCAATTCCCTGCTTCCCCTGCTTGAGAAAGGAGATATCATCATAGATGGGGGGAACTCCCATTATACAGATACGCTGCGGCGGGTGAATTTTGTCCGGGATAAAGGCTTTCATTTTATGGGCATTGGCATTTCTGGCGGAGAACATGGCGCACGCACCGGCCCCAGTATTATGCCGGGCGGGGATCCTGAAGCCTATGCCCAGGTAAAACACATCCTGGAAGCTGTGGCTGCCAAAGTGAATGGAAGCGCTTGTGTTGCCCATCTCGGTAAAGGCGCGGCAGGTCACTATGTAAAAATGGTTCATAATGGGATTGAATATGCTATTATGCAACTAATCAGCGAAACTTATCAGCTGTTGCACGAAGGAGAAGGACTCAACAACGACGAACTGCATAAAGTATATAAAAACTGGAATGAAGGTGAGCTACAATCCTATCTCGTGGAGATTACCCGGGATATTTTCCTTCAGGCCGACGATAAAACAGAGAACCGGCTGGTGGATATGATTCTCGACAGGGCCGGCGCCAAGGGTACCGGAAAATGGACCTCCCAGGATTCCATGGATCTGGGTATCCCCGTTCCGGTTATTGATATCGCGGTTTCACTTCGCGATCTTTCTGCTGCCAAAGAGGAAAGAATTCAGGCCGCTGCCCTGTACAAATCCACCCACTTTAAAATTGAAGTTCCCAGAGAAGTATTCATTCAGCAATTGGCAGATTCACTTTATTTTTCTATGATCGTTTGTTATGCGCAGGGACTGGCGTTGCTGCATAAAGCCTCTTCAGAATTACAGATGGATATCCCACTCCCCGAGGTGGTCCGCATCTGGCGCGGGGGATGTATTATACGCGCTGCCATGCTGGAAATATTCTATACCGCCTTTCAGGAAAATCCGAACCTGCCCAATCTGCTGCTTGATAAAAATATAGCTGCCCTGATCCAGGCAAAACAACAACACCTGCGCACCGTGATCATGCATACTGTACAAACCGGATTTCCGGTAGCGGGTCTCATGACCTCCCTCTGTTATTTCGAAGCTTATCGCAGCGAGCAACTACCAACCAACCTGATCCAGGCTCAGCGGGATTATTTTGGAGCACACACTTACCAGCGCGTGGATATGCCCGGCATCTTTCATACCGAATGGGCATCATTTGACAATTAAAGCAATCATGGAAAATCAAAATCATAAAAGACCTTCCGCGACCATCATCTTTATTTTTGGAGGAAGCGGTGATCTGAATTACCGGAAACTTTCTCCCGCTATTTACAATCTGTTTATTGACGAATGGATGCCGGATAAATTTACCGTGATCGGCATTGGGAGAAGTGAATATTCGGATGAGAACTACCGGGCCCACCTGCTGGAAGGGATCAAACAATTCAGCAGGAGAAAGGATGTGGCCGATGCCCAGTGGCAAGCCTTCTCCCAGCATGTGTCTTATCTGAAAATGGACGCTGAAAAAGATGAAGAATACAACCAGATCAGCGAAGTCATCAAAGAAAAGCAGGCAGCATTCGGTGCACATCCGAACATCATCTTTTATATGGCAGTGGCTCCGCAGCTGGTTCCCGATATTGCCAAAAAATTAGGAAAAAAACATATCTCCCCCGATAAATCCAATACGCGCATCGTTATTGAAAAGCCCTTCGGACATGATCTGGAAAGCGCGCACGAATTGAATGAATTGCTCATGAGCATGTTTGATGAAAAACAGATCTACCGCATCGATCATTATCTCGGAAAAGAAACCGTTCAGAATATTATCGCCCTGCGGTTCGCTAATGCACTTTTTGAACCGCTTTGGAACCGGAATTATATTGATCATGTTCAGATCACGGCGGCAGAAACCGTTGGTTCGGAAGGCCGCGGTGCTTATTACGAAGGCGCCGGCGCCCTGCGGGATATGGTTCAGAACCATATCCTCCAGCTTATCTGCATGATCGCCATGGAAGCGCCTGTGTCTTTCGACGCTGATGAGATCCGTAATAAGAAGGTAGATGTGCTGAATGCCATCCGCAGGATCGGAAAGGATGAAGTAAGCAGATATGCAGTACGCGGGCAGTATGATGCCGGATGGATGGAAGGCGAAAAAGTACCAGCCTACCGGGAAGAAAAGAATGTGGATCCCAAATCTGCAACAGACACTTTTGCCGCCGTGAAGTTTTATATTGACAACTGGCGCTGGCAGGATGTACCGTTTTATATCCGTACCGGAAAAAGATTACACGAGAAAACAACGGTGATCAATATTCAGTTCCGCCCGGCACCCAGTTATGCGTTCCCTCCGGAAGCGGCCGAAACCTGGCGTCCAAACCGGCTCACCATCAGTATTCAGCCGGAGATGGATATCCGCCTTCGTTTTCAGTCCAAACGGCCCGGGCAATCCATGACGCTGAACCCTGTGGACATGATTTTCCGTTATAAAGATGCTTACGATGGCAACGAGCCCGAAGCCTATGAAACCCTGCTCCTGGATATCATGGAAGGAAATGCCACGCTGTTCATGCGGAAAGATCAGGTGGAAGCTGCGTGGAGAATCATTATGCCCATCCAGGATGCCTGGAAAAACAGAGCGCCGGTTTCTTTCCCAAATTATGCGCCCGGATCCTGGGGGCCTGAAGATGCAGAGGCCCTGATCGCCAAAGATGGTCATCAGTGGATCGTGATGTGATAAATAAAGTGAACAGGGACTTAAGGCGGACTTCCGGCCACGTCAAAAAAGATTGCGCTTATGAACAAGCAAGTTTATAAAAACCTGGAGATTTTAAGCCTGGAACTGGCAGAATGGATCACCAGCCTGATCGAGGAGAAGCTCCAGATTCAATCCCGTTTTTGCATCGCCCTTTCAGGAGGAAATACACCAAAGAGACTAAATGAATTACTTTCTACCTCACCTTACAGGGAAAGAATTGACTGGAGAAAAATACATGTATTTTTTGGCGATGAAAGAGCCGTTCCCCTGGAAGATGAGCGGAACAACGCCCGGATGGCTTTCGATACCCTCCTGAATAAAGTGGATATTCCTGCAGACCAGATCCACATCATGCAGACGCAGCTCACGCCGGAGAAAGCGGCGGAACAATATGAAACTGTGCTTCAGCAATATTTCGGGGGCAGCGAAAAAAATTTCCCCGAAACCACCTTCGACCTGATCCTGCTGGGTATGGGAGACGATGGACATACACTTTCCCTTTTTCCAGGCACGGCAGTGATCCATGAAGAACGCAAATGGGCCGCTTCTTTATTTCTTCCGGCGCAGGATATGTTCCGTATCACCATAACAAAAAATATAGCCAACCGGGCCAACTACATCGTTTTTATGATCAGCGGGTCCGGCAAATCACATGCCCTTCGCGAAGTATTAGAAGGACAATACGATCCTGATCGCTACCCGTCTCAGGTGATTGAACCCCTGCACGGAGAATTACATTTTTTTCTTGACGAAGCTGCTGCCGCAGAACTTTAAATGTCAACCGAATCATATACCGTCACCCGGCTCCATAGGTGGGAACATTCGTCAACAAACCGGAGATGAATAGGATCAGTCTGGTAACTCTCCTGATCCGCAGCATTTGAGAAAAAAATACACCACGAAAAAGCATAAGAGGTATCTATAACATCGCGGAGCGTGCCGGCCGGCCGGCCAATGTGAAATCGTTTGATGGTTACAGCCTTTGAGAGTTTTCTGAGACCGGCCAGAAGCTGGGCGCGGTCTTCCGTACTTTTCGGATTGGCAAGCCAGAAAAATACATGGTGGATAAACACATTTTTGTCTTCTGACATCTTGATAGGAGTTTAAATGAAAGATACGCAGCATGTATGCTCGCCCATTGGCCAACCTGGTCATGCATGGCACAAAGTAAGTATTTGGGCACTTATTTACAACGGATATTTGTCCGCGGCAATGAGTTTGCCGGCTATGCGTCTCTTTGCTTCCTTCGAATTAAACGGATTTATTTTGGTGAATCTTTTTAAACCCAGCAAGAGCATCCGTTGCTCATCCCCTTCCGCAAATGCATTGATGGCATCCTTACCCGATTTATTGAGCTGATCTGCTGCATCGTAGAGATAGGTTCTCATTATATCCAATTCAAAACCGATATTTTTTTCATCTTTCAGTTCGGCCAGTTTGACTACCCGCAACAGGGCGCTTTCGGCATGAAAGGTTACTGTGGCCATGTCAGCTATATGCATCAGGATTTCCTGCTCAGACTCCAATGTTGCAGCCAGTTTTTGAACAGCGGCACCTGCGGTCATCAGGATGGCTTTCTTAAATTGCCTGACCGTTTTTCTTTCCGGGTCAAAAAGCCCGCCTTCCGCTTCACCGAAATCCGGAATGCTTACCAGCTCCCCGGCAACGGATTTGGCATGAGAAAGAATATCGAGCCGGCCCTTCGCTGCCCGTTTTAAAACCATGTCCACGATCAGCAGCCGATTGATCTCGTTGGTCCCTTCAAAGATCCGGTTGATGCGGCTGTCCCGGTACGACCTGGAAACACTGTATTCATCGCTGAAGCCGTTGCCGCCATGAATTTGCACTGCCTCGTCAACTACGTAATCCAGCATTTCACTCCCGAATACTTTTAACATCGCGCATTCAATGGCATACTCTTCGGCAGCCCCTAATGCCGCCTCATTAAAAGGTTTCCCCTCTTCTGTTAATGCCGCTTTCCAACGCTCGATCCAGTCAGACACACGATACAAGGCGCTTTCAGCTACCCAGATTTGAACAGCCATTTCGGCAATCTTATTTCTAATAGCCCCAAATGCGGAGATCATCGTCTTAAACTGCTCCCGGGTATTCGCATAATCTATGGCAACACCGGCAATACGTTTTCCGGCGCCCAGGGCTGCGGCGCCCAACTTCAAACGACCGATGTTCAAGATATTAAAAGCAATGATGTGCCCGCGACCGATCTCCCCCAGCACATTTTCCACCGGCACCGGGCAATCCTGAAAATATAACTGAACGGTGGAAGAACCCTTAATGCCCATTTTATGTTCTTCCTGGCCACGGGTGAATCCGGCAAAGTTTTTCTCCAAAATGAAAGCAGTAAATTTCTCGCCATCTACTTTGGCGAACACAGTGTAAACATCAGCAAAACCCCCATTCGTGATCCAGCATTTCTGTCCGTTCAGCAAATAAAATTTTCCATCCCTGCTCAGGGTCGCTGTTGTTTTTGCACTGAGGGCATCACTTCCGCTGTTGGGTTCCGTTAATCCGTAGGAAGCTTTCCATTCTCCGGTTGCCAGTTTCGGAATGTATTTCGTTTTTTGTGCTTCTGTGCCAAAATACAATATGGGCAGGGTTCCGATTCCCGTATGGGCAGCCAGGGCCACAGAAAATGAAAATCCTCCGCCAAGTCCTTCGTTCACGAGGGTTGAGGTAACGAAATCTTTTCCGAGGCCCCCGAGATTTTCCGGAATGGAAGCACCGAGAAGGCCTTGCTCACCGGCTTTCAAAAGCAAGGATGGCATAAGACCCGGTTCAAGTTCTTCGATTCGGTCCATCAGTGGCAATACCTCGCTGTCCAGGAAAGAAGCGCACATGTCTTTGACCATGCGTTGTTCCTCACTAAAATTTTCCGGAATAAAAGTATCCGCGGTTTCAGATTCACGGATCAGCCATTCGCCGCCCCTGATCTGCTGCTGCTTAACGATTGCTGTACTCATCTTGTATTATTTTAATATGCTCTATTTAAGGTTATCATACACAATTTGCAAAACCGATTTGCATACTTCCACCTGTTCTCCCGGCACACCCTGCAGGGCTTCATTCAACGTATCTTCGGCAATCAGCATGGTCTGCTCCTGTAACTTCACCGCGAGTTTCGTCAAATAAATCCGGTTTATACGCCGGTCGTCGGAAGAAGCGACCCGTTTGACCAGTTGTAATTTTTCGAGGTTGTCCACCAGCCGGGTAATGCTGGGTTTATCCCGGAAGGTAGCCCGGCAAAGTTCCTGCTGACTCAGACCATCCTGTTTCCACAACTGATACAATACGCTCCATTGTTCGATCGTGATGTTCAGCGAAGCCAGATTGAATTTTTTCTGCAGACGGCGGGCGATGGCGATGGACGCCTTGCCGGTGACGAAACTATATAACTCCCCTTTTTTGAAATGGTTGTTTTGCATATAGTTAGTTAAACAACTATCCAAATCTACCCATTTCCCCATTGAAGAGCAAATTTCCAGGTGTCTTTTTTGGGATAATTGAATGCCTTTGTCCCATTCGGCTTTTAGACTATACCCCGTTTGATTTTGATTCTCGGGTTGTTCAGCTTGGATGCTGACCCTGGTTATATCCTCATCCGTGAAGCGGTTTCCCACCTGAATTCAATTGGATGAGGGTCCACATCATCGTATATTTCCAATTGGATTTTAAAACAATGCATGTATTCCTGGCCTTCACCGGCGCATTTTTACTATTATATTCCTTTCTGATTTTATATTATCACCGGTTATGGGACCGTATCACGCCAGGAGAAAACGAGCCCACCGCAACCCCGGATTTGATCGCTACCAGAACCGCTGTTCCGAATGGAAAAAGATCTGCTCATCTGTTAAAAGTCTCCATCATTATTCCCGCAAGAAATGAAGAATTGCATATCGGTGATTGCCTGGGATCCATTTTCAATCAATCCTATCCCGCCGCTCAAATAGAAGTGATTGTAGTAAATGATTTTTCTACGGACAACACTGCCTCAGTCGTTGAGCAAACCGCCGGACGCGCCATTTTATTGAACCTGCATCAGTTTGCTGAGGAGAATAGCCTGAATGCCCATAAGAAAAAGGCCATCGAAACGGGGATCGCTCACGCTTCAGGGGAACTGATTGTTTGCACAGATGCTGATTGTACAGCGGGTCCGGAATGGATAGAAACCCTGGTTCAATCCTATTTGAAAAATGATTATAAAATCCTGGCGGCGCCGGTGAAAATTGAAACAGACGGCTCCTTGCTCTCGATATTCCAGGCCCTCGATTTTATTTCCTTACAGGGCATCACCGGAGCCGCCATCCATAAAAATTTATATCCCATGGCCAATGGGGCAAACCTGGCCTATGGCCGCGCTGCATTTTATAGCGTTGATGGATTTAAAGGTATTGATCATATCGCATCCGGAGACGACATGCTGCTCATGGCAAAAATGCAGGCCCGGTTTCCCGGAAAAGCCGGTTATCTGAAAAATTCAAAAGCCATTGTAAGCACAGAACCAGCGGATAGTTTAATTGCCTTTTTTCAGCAGCGCATCCGGTGGGCGAGTAAGATTTCCCATTACGGACATCCGGCAATTTTTATTACCCTCGCCCTGGTCTATACGCTGAATGTTTGTTTACTCCTGCTTTTCTTCTTAAGCTTTAAATATGACAGCTGGCACTGGCTGATCGCTTTCCTGATGTTTAAAACCTTCGCCGAATATTTCTTTGTTTCCAAAGTCGCCGCCTTTTTTCAGCAACGCGCGCTGATGTCTTATTTTATTCTTTGTCAGCCCTTCCATATTATTTATACCGTAGCCGCCGGAACTTTTGGCGTCTTCGGGAAATACAGCTGGAAGAACAGGCGGGTGAAATGAAAGATGACGGATGACGGTTGACGGTTTTTATCGTTATCTTAGTTAGCTAATTTTTTTTATATTATTTTATAATCAATCTCTATGTGCGAATTTACATTGGAAGTCCGTCAACTGTCATCCGTCAACCGTCAACCGATTGAAAAGCGCTGATTCACCACAACCCTCCACCTGGAGGCGATTAAAAAAAAACCCTGGTGCAGTTTTCGGCATGGTGCTCATTTCCATTGCTTTGATCCTGGCTGTTTTCGCCTATATGCTCGCTCCGGATCACAGTCCTGATGCCAACCGGATGACCCTGGAGATCGGCGGTCGGAAACCCGGCTTCAGGCAAACTTTTCTGCTCCTCAGAAAGCAGCGGTCCATTGCTGCAAAATCCAGAATCGCGGAATCATTTACCGGTGAGGACGATCGTTATGACTACCTGCCCATTACAAATTATGCGCAGCGCGGAGACAGCCTGGTTGTGTTTAAATATATTGATGAGGGAATCAGCGAACGCCAGGCTTTACTTCATCTGCCATCGGATCCGAACCTGCAGATTCAAAAAAAAACATTCTGGCTGGGCACAGACCGCTATGGACGGGATATTCTCAGCCGGCTGATCATTGGTGTACGGGTTAGTCTGGCCGTAGGCCTCATCACAGCAATCCTTTCCCTGAGCATAGGCATTCTGCTGGGTGCCATTGCCGGATATTTCGGCGGAAGGTCTGATCAGATCATCATGTGGTTCCTGAATGTGATCTGGAGCGTACCGACCTTGTTGCTGGTGTTTGCATTAACACTTCTTCTGGGCAAAGGATTCTGGCAGGTGTTCATAGCCATCGGACTGACGATGTGGGTGAATGTGGCGCGCATGGTACGCGGACAGGTCCTGGCCATAAAGCAACTGGAATACGTGGAAGCAGCCAGAGCCTTGGGCTATTCCGACGTCCGGATTATCGGAAAACATATTCTCCCGAATATTCTGGGATCTGTATTGGTAATTGCTGCATCGAATTTTGCTTCCGCTATTGTGATTGAAGCGGGATTGAGTTTTTTAGGCATCGGCGTTCAACCGCCTCAGCCAAGCTGGGGATTGATGATCAAGGAAAACTATAATTTCATCATTACCCATAATCCGATGCTGGCACTGGTTCCCGGAATTGCGATCATGCTGCTGGTACTCTCATTTAATTTATTGGGAAACGGATTAAGGGATGCATTAAACGTGAAGGAATGAAGTACGCACTTCGTTTGACCTGGAAATAGTAATTAAAAGAAGATCACAAGGAAAAGAGATTAAGGTTCTTTATAAACCGGCACATTGCGGTTGAAGCTCTCATCCAGGGAAATGAATGTTTCGGTACGTTCAATGCCTTTTATTTTCTGCAATTCATCGTGAAGTACAAAACGCAGTTGAGTGATGTCTTTACAAACAATTTCTGCGAACATGCTGTAATTCCCCGTGGTGTAGTTCAACCGGACGATATCCGGAATCCTGCGCAGCTCTTTTGCGACAGAATCATAGAGTGAACTTTTTTCCAGGTAAATGCCGATAAAGGCAATTACATCATAACCGAGGTGTTTTAGATTAACATTCAGTTTAGTACCTTTAACAATACCAAATTCCTGCAATTTTTTAATCCGCACGTGAATGGTACCCCCGGAAACGAAAAGCTTTTTTCCAAGATCGGCATAGGAGATTTCTGCATTTTCCATCATTTCATGAATGATCTGCAGATCCAGTTTATCCAGATTAAATTTGACCGCCATTTAAAGATGGTTTTTAATATTATTCAATAAATATAATAAATATTTGAATATATTCGAATATTTTAAAAATTTCATTAATATTTATCCAATAATTCGGCGATTTACGTTAATATTGCGATGTCGCTGTCGGAAGGCAGTGGCTTTACTGTGGAGTGATGAAATTTGGCAGACATGCCCTCTTGTCTCGGGGGTGGGGATCACAGGATAAACATAGCATAATGCCGGTCTCGCTGCAAGGCGTGGCCGACTGGGGTTGACCACCACTAACATTGTGCTAAGGCTAACTGCCCCGTGGAGGTTCGAATCCTCCCTCTACAGCTTGAAAAGCCCCGGAGTTCAGATCGGATCTGAGCTTCGGGGTTTTTGGTTTTGACGGGACGGACGCTGATCTTTCTTAACAGCATTTGAAGTTTTCCGGTTTCTTTTGGCATGGATTTCGTTTATATTGGGAAACCTGTTTCGTGAAAAATGTTAATGAATTGAAAGAGAAATATACCTTGAAGGATAAGCTGACCCTGCTCTGTTTGAGCTTAGGGGTTATTTGCTTCGGATTCGTGTTTCCGGACTCCTTATCCGATCACAATAAGCTGCTCCATTTTTCGGCGCATTTTGGCATGAGCTTTCTCCTGGCCCTTTGTTTTTATGCTTTTTTCTCCATAAAACTTCGCGTTCCCAGGGCCATCTCCTATACCGCGCTGGTTTCTGCCACCCTTACCATAGGCATCATTTACAAATTTTGGGAAATTGCTACGGAGGGAATGGTAGGGAATTTAAGCTTCCTGACCATTATGGACCGGACAGGCTGTCTTGCCTCCATGTCCCAGAATCTTTCCGGTCTCATGGCGGCCATGATCGTGATCGAAAGCCTGCTTCAGAAAAACCTGAAGCCCACCCTCATACACGATCGATCTCTTCATTCAATCGGACTACAACACCAGAATTAAGTATTTCTCCTGTTTGTCCTAAACCACTCCGGATTCTCTGTCAAACCTTATTTTTGCCTTCCATGGCACAAAATAAACTGCAGCGTTTCCAGGCCATAAATTCTTTCGCAAATGTTTTGCAATATCCGGAAGGAATGCCAGGGCACTGGAAGGATTTTTTCAAAAATGAAAACCCACTGGTCCTGGAACTTGCCTGCGGAAAAGGAGAATATACGGTAGCCCTTTCCACTTTATATCCTCAAAGGAATTTTATAGGCGTGGACCTGAAAGGGAACCGTATGTATGTGGGTGCATCCAAATGCCTGAAGAATAATCTGCACAATGCCGCTTTCCTGCGTACCCAGATAGATAAAATAGATCAGTATTTCTTACCGGGTGAGGTCAGCGAAATCTGGATTACCTTTCCCGATCCCCATCTCCGCATCTCCCGGGCAAAGAAAAGATTAACACATCCCCGTTTTCTCCGGCTCTATCAGAAAATTCTAAAGCGGGAAGGATTGATTCACCTCAAAACAGATTCTCCGGTCCTGTTCAATTTTACCAAACTGATCCTGGAATTATATGGACTACCCACACAGGCCTTCTCTGAAGACGTTTATGCGCACTCGGATATTTCCGAGGAGTTAGCCATAAAAACACATTACGAAATGCTGGACATTGCTCAGAGCCGGAAAATATTTTACCTCACCTTTACCTTGCCCGCGGAACCATTGCCCGTGGCAGATGCACAATTGAATGAACTCCTGAAGGAGATAGAAAAAAATTAGAAGCAGTCATGGCCAAAAAAAAAATCATTCCCCAATCGAAATTAAAAAAGGTTAATCCTTCCGGAAAGCAGGATCAGTCATTCTTTGAACAGGTATACGAGATTGTCCGTCAGATTCCATCTGGCCGCGTAACCAGCTATGGCGCCATTGCGGCCTGCCTTGGCACCAAACTTTCTGCCCGTATGGTAGGCTGGGCCCTGAATGGAACGGATAAAATAAATCCCACGGTTCCTGCGCACCGGGTTGTAAACCGCGTCGGATTGCTCTCCGGAAAATTCCATTTTAAGCCCCCCGGAAAAATGGAACGTCTGTTAAAAGGAGAAGGCGTTCTGGTCAAAGACGATACCGTTGTAGGTTTCAGCGAAAAATTCTGGGATCCGGGGAGTAATGTGCTAATGTGAAAATGTGTAAATGTGTAAATGTCTTGTGCATACGACGTGATCAAATTAATAGGACGATCATTTACACATTTACACATTTTCACATCAGCACATCAATAATACGGGCTGATCATCCAATACACCGCCACCCCCGATACGGCAACATAAAGCCACAGCGGCCAGGTTATGCGGGCAAGTTTTTTATGCTGAATGAATTTTTCCTGGAAGGCCTTCTGGAGCGTGAATAAAACAAAGGGAATGATGACGCCAGACAGAATGATATGAGAGCTGAGCACAACGTAATAGACATATCTCATATTTCCCGCCTGCAATTTTTCACCAGCACTCAATAGGCCGTCGTGATTGATATCCCCGAACCGAACGGATGGGTTACTGCTGTGATAGATCACATAAGAGATCAGGAAAATGACACTTAACACTACGGCTGTCAAATTAGCAGCGCGGTGGGCCCTGATCCGCTGATGTTTTATAAAATATAAACTCGCGAGCAGGAGAATGGCGGTGCTGGAATTCAGTATGGCGTGAAACAAAGGCAGTGAGGATGTATTAAACCCCGGGTTTATTCTGGTATGCGGAAGCATGATCAATGCGGCCACACCCAGCGGGATCGCTATGGAGATCGCCAAGATAGGCACAGTCAGGTTTCGCTGTTTCATCATGTTTCTTTCTTTTTGACCGGATATTTCGGCGTTCTGAAGAGAAAATATACCACCGCACCCGTGGCCAATACAATAAATAGAATCATGGGCATCAGGGGTTTTAATTCCGTTAAAGGAGATACGTAGTCCTTGTCTTTTTCCAGCATGATGAACACAATATCATCTGCAAGTTTCCGGAGATCCACACTGTCCAGCCCGTTATAATATCCCCTGACCACGTGGCTCTTATCCAGCAAAACCATTTTCTGGGTATGAATGAAATTCGAGTCCACGCCCTCGCCATCTACAAGACCCATTTTCAATTCATTCAGTGCAAAATCATAAATCTCCTTCTTAGGGCCGGTCAGCAACCACCACATATCCGGATCAACACCAAACCGGTTTCCATAGGCCCTGAGTACCGGCACGGAATCGCGTTCCGGATCAACGCTTAAGGAAATGAATTGAACAAAGGCCGGGTTCAATTCTTTAAACCGGTCCTTGGTCAGCAGGGCATCCTGCAGCTTTCTCATATTTGCCGTGAGATAGGGACAAATGGAGGGGCAGCGGGTAAAGAAAAAATCGAGGACGATCACTTTTCCCTTCGTATCATCCCGCAGCGAAACAGTACGACCAAGCTGATTGGTCAGCCGGATGTCACTTACCGCATGCCACACCGTATCTGTGAGTTGCTTGCCATCCTTCATGTGCGTGATGACTGTATCAGGATAAAAACGTCCGGGCATATTAATGGCGTTTTCACTGGCTTTAGTCAGTATCCTGAAAAGGACGATGGGAATCAGCAGGGCAATCAAAATGGCTAAAAGCGCTTTCTTAGTCAATATCCCGAGGTTTATCAGATAAAAAAACCATCGCCTGCAGGCAATGGTTTATGAATTATTTTTTATATTATACCACTCACCCGCTATTCAACCCCGGGCTTTTTTGCCTCCGGCTTTTCCGCCTTTTTAACAGGCGTTTTACTTTGTTCATATTGATACCGGTCGTACCGGTTGCGCAGATGACGATAAGAAACCCCGTCACCCATGAATGCGATCACGAACCAGATAAACAATAAAGCGGGAACCGCAAGCACCATAATCATATTCTTAATTTCATGACGCAGATGCATGAATTCGGCAATAATAAAAAATGCTTTTGCCAGGGTCATGATAATGAAAACCCCATTCAGGATATGCTTGGGCAGAAAATCCGTTTCATAATAAAGGATCGCAATAAAAAGCTCAAACACCGTGATTGCCGTTAACACCCAGAATGTTCGCCAGATAATCCGGGTATCAAAACTGTGTTTGTCGCTATGCTGTGTGTGCTGAACCGCTGTGGCTGAATCCATATACAGAATAAATTAATTTATAACAGATAAAAACAGGTGAACACAAATACCCAAACGAGATCAACAAAATGCCAGTACAACCCGGCTTTCTCAATCATCAGGTAATGTCCTTTTCGTTCAAAGGTTCCTTTCCAGGTCATGATAAACATGATGATATTCACAATGACCCCGGAGAACACGTGAAATCCGTGGAATCCGGTAATGGTAAAAAAGAAGTTGGTAAAATTACTGGACGACTGGGTGCCGTCAATATTCATAAACGGATTCCGGCCCCACCAGGCGCCCTCCATATGCAGGTGTGTCCATTCCCAGGCCTGACAGCTCAGGAAAGCAAGGCCGCCGATAATCGTCCAGAATAGCCATTTCAATACCGCTTTGCGGTCGTTGTTGTGTCCGGCACCCACGGCCAACACCATGGTAACGGAACTCATGATCAGGATAAACGTCATCAGACTCACAAAAGCCAGCGGCACGGGCATTTCTCCAATGATGGGGAAAGTCTTGAATACCTCATTGGGGTTGGGCCAGGCGTTGGAAGACATGCGGATGGTTCCGTAGGAAATCAGCAGAGCGCCAAAAGTAAAAGCATCACTCATCAGGAAAAACCACATCATGAGTTTTCCATACTCGACATGAAACGGGCTCTTTCCGCCACTCCACCATTTTTGACCCGCAGGAACTGCTTGTGCCATGAGATTGTTTTAGTCTGGTTCGCAAATTTATTTAACAAAAAGCATACTTACTGTACCCATAAAAAGAAAATAAACAGATAAATCCAAAGTAAATCAACAAAATGCCAGTACGTGCTGACTACTTCTACAGGTATAATGTTATAACTCCGTATCCGCGCATTGCCCGACCTAACGAATAAGGTCAGCACCGCAATCACCCCACCCAGTACGTGCAGGGCATGTAAGCCCGCAATAATATATAGGAACTGGGCAGCACCGGACCCCCTTAAAACCATTCCGCTCAGCCATAACTGCCGGAAGCCAAAAAACTGCAGGACCATGAACAGGATGCCAAGCAAAGCGGTAACGGCAACCAGTCGCTTATATTTTATAATGCTCCTCTCCCGGAAAGATTTCAGGGCGATATACATGGTCAGGCTGCTGATCAGGATCGTCGCCGTGGAATACCAGAAAATCAAGGGTACCTGAAAATTGGTCCATCCCGGCTGTTCCCGCTTCACCAGGTAGGCGCTCGTAAGCCCGGCAAACATCATCAGAATGCTGGCTATGCCCACCCATAAGGTAAATTTATGGGGATGTATTTTCTTATTCTGGTCAACCACGTTTGCAAATTCTAGTGAATGGCTCATCTTGCTCAATTCAAAACATGTATTTTATCAATCAGTAAGGCCAGCAAAACCACCGGCAGATAGATATAACTTCCAAACATCACCCGCCTCGCCGCTGCTGTGGTCATTTCCCGGTATAACTTAACACAGGTTCCGATCATAAACAGATTGGCAACAAGCAATATAAAAAGACTTATCATCCCGCTCATGCCGTTGAAGTAGGGCATTACACCTACCGGCAACAACAGGAGTGAATAAATGACTGCCTGAAGGGCAGAATATTTGGTTTGCCCTTCACCCGAAGGCAGCAATTTAAATCCGGCCTTGCTGTAATCCTTGTGAGCGATCCAGGCAATGGCCCAAAAATGGGGAAATTGCCAGAAGAACTGCAAGGCAAATAAAATCCAGCCGCCGGCACTCAGGTTATCGTTTCCAGCCGCCCAGCCGATCAGGCAGGGCATGGCCCCGGGTATTGCTCCCGCCAGCACAGCTACAGAACTGATCTTCTTTAAGGGCGTATAAATAAAGGCATAAAAAAAGAGACTGAAGAGGGATAGCACGGCGGTCAGGAAATTAAAGTGCCAGAGCAGCATGACCCCGGCCAGACCGCAAACGGTTGCAAAGGACATTGCTTCGGCTACAGACATTCTTCCTGATGCCACCGGCCTTCCTGCCGTGCGTTTCATCATGGCATCCGTATCTTTTTCCAGCGCCTGATTGATGGCATTTGCACTCCCCGTTACCAGCATGCCTCCCACAAATAACAGCATGATGGCCTGCAGGTCAAATCCGGTCACCAGCGGAGCAAGCAAGTAACTTACCACCGCGGAAAAGACAACCATGAAGCTCAGATTGAACTTGACCAGCAACAGATAGTCTTTTAGTTTAGCCGCTATTCTATAAGAACTGGATTGCCTGGCCGTGTCCTGTTCCATCACTTGTTGGGATTTATTCCCGGAACTAATGATGCTGTTCATCGGCTCCAAGAGGTTCTGTTTGCGGAATAAAATCCTTTCCGTCTTTGCCGTAGTCATAGGCCCAGCGGTACACTTCAGGAATTTCCCCGACCCAGTTTCCATGGCCCGGTCTTATCGGTGTTGTCCATTCAAGCGTATTCGCTCCCCATGGATTTTTTGTTGTCACTTTCCGTCCCTTAAAAATGGAATAAAAGAAGTTGAAGACGAACATGAGCTGCACGGCAAATACAATCAGGGCAACATCTGTAATGAACTGATTCAATCCGGCAAACTTATTAAAGGAAGACCATCCACTGTAATCCATATACCGGCGCGGCATTCCGGCCAATCCTTCGTAGTGCATGGGCCAGAAGATCAGGTAAGCACCCGCCAGCGTAACCCAAAAATGGATATACGCCATCGTATTGTTCATGTAACGTCCGAACATTTTCGGAAACCAATGATATACGCCGCAGAACATTCCAAAAAATGCCGCCACGCCCATCACGAGATGAAAATGCGCAATCATGAAATAGGTATCGTGCAAATGAATATCCAGGGTTGAGTTTCCTATGAAAATACCGGTAAGTCCCCCGGAAATAAATATGCTCACAAATCCGATCGCGAACAACATGCCCGGAGTAAACCGCAGGTTTCCCCGCCAGAGCGTCGTGAGCCAGTTGAATACTTTGATGGCCGAGGGCACCGCAATTAATAAGGTCAGTAAAACAAATACCGATCCCAGGAATGGATTCAGTCCCGTCACAAACATGTGATGTGCCCATACCAGGAAGGCCAGGATGGTAATGGCAAACAGCGAGCCCACCATCGCCATATAACCGAAAATCGGTTTACGGGCATTGATGGCCATGACTTCAGACACCAATCCCATGGCCGGCAGAATAATGATGTACACTTCCGGGTGACCGAGGAACCAGAACAAATGCTGGAATAAGATAGGACTTCCCCCTTCGTTCGGTAGCGCCGTTTGCGTAGCTGTGATGAATATGTCAGAAAGAAAGAAGCTCGTTCCGAAATGACGGTCGAACATCAGCAGGATCAATCCGGAAAGCAATACCGGGAACGATAATACACCCAGGATGGCCGTAAACAACAGGGCCCAGATGGTCAGTGGCAACCGCGTCATGCTCATTCCCTTGGTCCGCATATTCAGTATCGTCGTAATATAATTAAGACCGCCGAGCAGAGAAGAGATTACAAACAAAGCCATCCCCACAATCCAGAAATCCATGCCTGCCTGCGACCCGAGGTTCGCATCCCCCAGTGCGCTCAATGGCGGATAAATGGTCCACCCCCCGCTGGCCGGACCTGTTTCGATGAACAGGGAAGAAAGCAACACAACACTCCCCAGCCAGAAGAACCAATAAGATAACATATTGAGAAAAGGAGAGGCCATATCCCTGGCCCCGATCTGAAGTGGAATCAGGAAGTTGGCAAAAGTTCCGCTCAATCCGCCCGTAAGCACAAAAAATACGAGAATGGTTCCATGCATCGTCACCAGCGCGTAGTAAGCCTCCGGGGTCAGTTTGCCACCCTTGGCCCATTTACCGAGAATATCCTCAAGCCACGGAAAAGTAGAATCGGGGTAACCAAGCTGAAGACGGAATATTACCGACATCAGGCCGCCAATCATCGCCCAGATAATTCCGGTAATCAGGAACTGCTTGCAAATGGTTTTGTGATCCTGACTGAATACATATTTTGTGATGAAACTCTGTTTGTGATGATGCAGATCATGTTCGTGATGCGCATCATGCGAAACCATAGTTTCGCCCTGCCCGTGTATCGCCAATTCATTACTCATCAGAAAAAATTTTATCTCTGTTTCTATAATCTTTTTACTTTACCTCTGCCACCAACTTAGGCGTGCTGTTCATTCTTGCTTTTGCTGCGGAATCAGCAGCCGGCGCAGGCGCCGCCGGCATTTTGTCTTTCATCACCAATGCATAATTGGACTGCTGCCTGGCGCGCCACAAAATAAACTCTTCCGGCGTAACTACCTGGATTTCCCCCCGCATGGAAAAATGACCCTTTCCACACATCTGGTCGCAGGAAATTTCGTATTCAAAATCCGGGTCACCGGTTTTCTTTTTCATTTCCGCCGTAGTATATAGCGGCGTGAACCAAATGGTCGTGGGTGTGCCCGGCACAGCATCCATTTTCATCCTGAAGGCGACCATGCCCACATCATGGATCACGTCCCTGGAATTGATAATAAACTTGACCGGCTGGCCAACGATCAGGTACATGGTATTTTGGACCACGATATCATCGTGCGCATGCTCATCATCCCATAATAAACCCAGGGTGTTATTGTCCTTATCACTGATGTTCTTGTAATATTTCTTTCCGAAAATATTATCCTTACCCGGGTACCGGAATATCCAGTTAAACTGCTTTCCGGTCACTTCCACTTCCATGGCATTTTTTGGCGCTTCGCCGGTAATCTGAAACCAGTACATCAAACCGAATCCCACGAGTACGGTAAGGGCAATCGCCGGGACTACGGTCCAGATCAATTCGAGTTTATTATTATGCGGAAAATAATATCCCTTCCTTTTTTCAGAATACTGATACTTGAAAGAAAACCAGAAAAGCAGGATCTGGGTAATAAAGAAAACCACGCCGGTGATGGCAATGGTGATATAAAGCATCGTATCAATCTTCTTTCCATGGTCGGAAGCCGCTTCCCCCAATATCCTTCCCCTGAATAACTCATTGCACCAGTAAACACCGATCAGGCCCAGGACGAGAAAAACGATCATCAGGAATCCGTTGATCCGGTTATTCTGCTCTAAATTTTTCTTTTCGCCTTTCAGAATGCCCACATATTCGCTGGCTTTGGCAATCTGGAACGTGATCACAAAACCCAACAATAAAATCGCAATTAGAAAAATAGTTGACATGATACTTAAAAAAATTAAATCGTTTTAAATCTTCTCCGAATGCACAAACAACGACTAAGTATAATGAATGATACTTTCTTTAAAAAACGGATGATTTTTTGCCAGCGTCGGAAATTTCGAGAATACCCTGCCCGTCTGGTAAATGATCACACCCACAAATCCCGCAGCAATGCCAAAATCAAACAAACCCATGGACACATGGTCCGGGAGCATACCGGCAAACACAATCTGATAAAAATCCAGCCAGTGCCCGAACAGCAAAGCTACAGACATAAATGTTACTACGGCGTAGTTGCGTTTGGACGGCGTGCTCATGTAAATGAGTATGGGCGCCAGGAAGTTAATGACCAGGTTCAGGTAGAATATCCCGGAATAAGCGCCTTCCGCCCGTGCCTTGTAATAAATCGTTTCTTCAGAAATGTTCGCATACCAGATCAGCATGAACTGGGCGAACCACAGATAGGTCCAGAAAATAGAAAAGGCGAACTGGAATTTCCCCAGATCGTGCAGGTGTTCTTTATTGGTATATTCCAGGTACCCCTGATTTTTCATGTAAACAACGAATATGGAAATCAGGGCAATGCCGGCCACGAACGTGCTCGCGAAAATGTACCAGCTGTATAACGTGGAATACCAGTGTGCGCTGATGCTCATCAGCCAGAGCCAGGGTATTACCGCGGCAACGGTCAGGGCATACCAGATGATGAACAAAGATGCCCAAACGGTATTCTTGAACATGAACTTCTTTCCTTCTTCCACACTCAGCGGATGGTCGTCTGTTTTACGGCTGAGGCTCCGCATTTTATAACCCAGTATGCTCCACAGCCCGATGGCCAGCACGGTCCAGGTCATAAAAAATCCCGGATTCAGAAATCCGCTTTTCCCGGTGAGGGCGGCATCCCGGGAAACTTTTCCCTTATCCAGCCATTCATACACCATCTGCTTATGACCGAATATAATAAAAAGCAGCACGACAAACGTGATCCCGCCAATCACCGGAACACAGGCCGAAATGGCTTCGGTCACCCGTTTGAACGAAACCTGAAATCCCGCCAGGGCGAGAGTGGTGGCACAGAAAAAAAACATCACGGCGTTGGTGACCAGCAAAAAGTAAATACTGTTGTGCAACAGCACACCCCAAAACCTTGCCTGGTGTGCATCATCACCGGTACCATATAAAATGTATCCGATGATCAGGGAAAGAACCCCAACACCGATCAAACCCAGTGACCACATCCTGAAACCGGAAGGTATTTCAAAACGTTCTTTAAGTGACATTCGTAGTAATTTTTATTCGTATCTCAGTTTACTTCTATTTCTTCTTGGCCGTTGAATCCGATGCAGCTGCTGCTGTATTACCCGCAGCCTGCCGGGATTTGATGTAATCAATCACCATCCACCGCTGCCGGGTGTCCAGCTGCGACGCATAACTACCCATTTTATTTTTACCGTAAGTAACAGAATAGTACATCTGGCCTTCCGGCATGGCTTCATATTTCTTATCCCCCACCAGTGTGGCTGGCTTCGCGGGGAAAGGACCATCACCACCCTTGTACAGCGGACCATTCCCATCCAGCTTGGGACCGTGACAAATAGCGCAATTCACCAGGTATAACCTATGTGCTTCAACCATCGAAGCCGAGTCAATTACAGGAATCGGATTCTTAACCGCTTTGGATGCTGTGTAATTGGTCGTGTCTCCTTCCTTGTCTTTCGGAATGGCAAATGGAAATAGCTCGCCCCTTTTAATTGTTCCGGCAACCGGAATATTACTGTAATGAATTCCTTTTTTCAATAATGCTTCCTTTTGTTCCGGTGTAACGGAATACGTTTCATATGCGACGCTGTACGCCATGTCGGGCATGTACACTCTTCCCGGCGTCCGTCTCACCTCATCACTGCAGGATGCGAGTATAATGACTGCTAAAAAGAAAGGGATTATGATTTTTATGATCCGCATTGCAACTTTCATTTCGTTTATGCCAGAATGGTATTTGGATTTTCAAAAGGTTTTTTATTCTTACTGTATGATCCGAGCCACCAGCCGGTTTCCGCATTCTGCACATGAACATCCTCTGCTCCGGTCTGGCTTAGAAAAGTCTTCAATTCTTCTTCATTCGTCTTTTCGGTACACTCGATCACCATCACCATCCGGTCATCCGTGGAACGGGGACTGAAATGATGTTTCCGCACGAAGGGTGCCATCTGGCAGAGATAACAAAAAGTCATTACCATGCCTACCGCAGAGAACAGCACGGTCAGCTCAAACATGATGGGAATCCAGGCCGGTAAAGCAAAATGGGGTTTACCTCCGATATTCAGCGGCCAGTCATAAACCAGCGTATAAGATATGCCGCACAAGGCTGTTGTGGTGCCGGTAATTCCGTAAATAAATCCGGCTGTCGGAATACTGGTTTCCCTCAATCCCATGGCCTTATCCAATCCATGTATCGGCATCGGGGTAAACACATCATAAAGCTTATATCCCGCTGTGCGGACTTTCTTCACGGCCCTGAATAATACCGGCTCCTCCTCAAAACTGCCGACAACGAATCTTTTTATAGCCATATACTTTGCTTTAACAGTGGTTCAAATCGTCAATGCGCATGCGCCATTTCATGTGCAAAGGCCTCTGGCGCTTCCTTTTCTGCTTCGCCCATCTTTTCTTTAAACCCATCTCCGGATTTCTTGAGAATATGTTTAATTTCTGCCAGGGCAATCACCGGGAAGAATTTGGAAAATAAAAAATAACACGTGAAAAACAATCCAAATGTACCCAGGTAAAATCCAACCTCCCAGATAGACGGAGAATAATACGTGGCCCAGGCGCTTGGAATATAATCCCGGTAAATGGACGACACGATGATCACAAACCGCTCAAACCACATCCCGATATTCACGATCACACTCATGAAGAAGGTAACGGTAAGGTTCCGTCTCATTTTGCGTGACCAGAATACCTGCGGAGAAAGTACGTTGCAGCTCATCATAATATAATAGGCCCATCCATAAGGTGTGAATAAATTCGCGCGGTCCTGCATAAATGCCGTTGCTTCATACGGATTTTGACTGTACCAGGCCACAAACAATTCCGAGAGATAGGCAATCCCCACAATGGAGCCGGTCAGCACAATGATCTTGTTCATTACATCGATATGCTCCAGCGTAATGTATTCTTTCAGGTTAAATACCTTTCGGGTGATGATCAACAGGGTTTGCACCATTGCAAAACCGGAGAATACCGCGCCGGCAACAAAGTACGGAGGAAATATGGTGGTATGCCATCCGGGAACAATAGATGTGGCAAAGTCGAAGGATACAATCGTATGTACAGAAAGTACCAGCGGCGTGGCCAGCCCGGCGAGTATCAGTGATAAATATTCGTGACGCTGCCAGTGTTTTGTAGAACCCGTCCATCCAAAAGAGGTGAGTCCGTAAAAGAACTTTCTCCACTTCAACTTGGCGCGGTCACGGACTGTGGCCAGATCCGGTAGCAGTCCGCAGTACCAGAATAAAACGGAAACGGTAAAATAAGTGCCTACCGCAAATACATCCCAAAGCAAAGGCGAGTTGAAATTCGGCCACAGGGATCCGCGACTGTTTGGATAAGGCAGCACAAAGAATGCCATCCATACCCTTCCCATGTGCCAGATCGGAAATTGACCCGCACACATCACCGCAAAGATGGTCATGGCTTCCGCAGCCCGGTTTACACCGGTTCTCCAGCCCTGGCGGAAAAGCAGGAGGATCGCAGAGATCAGGGTTCCGGCATGCCCGATACCTACCCACCAAACGAAATTGGTGATATCCCAACCCCAACCCACTGTTTTATGCAGGTTCCATTGTCCGACGCCATAGATCACTTCCCGGGTAACCGAAAAGATCCCGAAACACAAGAGGGCAACGGAAATCAGGAAGCCTGTCCACCAAAGTTTGGAAGGGCGGGCCTCAATGGGGCGCACTATATCCTCCGTGATCTGGTGATACGTTTTATTTCCATCCACCAGCGGAGGTCTCACCTGTGATTCGTACTTATATAAAGCCATAATCGGTTAATACTTTTAATATCGGTTCAGCCGTTTTTTTAAAAAATCTTTCCGTTTTATGCCTTCGCTTCTGATTCCGGGTTACGGACCTTGGCGAGGTAACTTATATTCGGCAGTACATGCAATTCTTCCAGTACGTGATAGAGACGATGGTGATTATCCACCCTTTCCTTTACGATCGCACTCTTGCTGTCGTTGATATTTCCGAAAACAATGGCTTCCGTCGGACAGGCTTGCTGGCAACTCGTTCTAACATCCACCATATCCAGCAATGGCCGGTCTTCTTTCTTAGCTTTCAGCTTGCCGTCCTGCAAACGCTGAACGCAGAATGAACATTTTTCCATAACCCCCCTGGAACGCACGGTTACATCCGGGTTAAGCACCATGCGGGTCAGATCATCATTCATCATCAGCACCGAATCATTCAACACACCCACCCCATGCTGATCCTGGTTATTGGGGAAACTGTCTGCCTGCGTGTAATCAGCCCAGTTAAACCGCCGTACTTTAAACGGACAGTTGTTAGCGCAATAACGGGTACCGATACAACGGTTATATACCATCTGATTTAATCCTTCACTGCTATGGTTGGTAGCGGAAACGGGACAAACATTTTCGCAGGGCGCATTATCACAATGCTGGCAGAGCATCGGCTGGAAAATGGTCTGCACGCTGTCCGGATCTGCATAATTGCCGGTAAAATACCGGTCAATCCGCAGCCAGTGCATATCGTGAAAACGCATCACTTCATTCTTGCCAACAACCGCTACGTTATTTTCCGCATGACAGGCAATCACGCAGGCCCCGCAACCGACACAGGAGTTCAGATCGATGGACATGCCCCAGTGGATACCTGGTTTATCATAATAGCCGTACAGTGTTCCATCCTTTTCATAGTTCTCAATGCCCCCGAATTTCTTCAGTTCATTCTCTCTTTCCTCCGGTACTTCGTTGGGGTCCTTGATGAAGTCCTCCAGGCTCATTTCCTTGATCACCGATGTGCGGCCTTCGTAGGAATTATGCGTCTGGCTGAAAGCAACCTGATATTCTTCGTTTGTTTTTTCAAAACTCACCCCTGTGGCAGACCAGTCAACCGTAGTTCCGTTGGATGTTGCAAAAGGATAAGCATTTCGGCCGGCGCCGGGAACGGCACGGCCAATAAAACTGGCTGTATTTTTCGGATCGGCGCTTTCCCTTCCGTAACCGACGGCAATCGCGATTACCCCTTCAGCCGTGCCGGGAACCGGCACAATCGGAATGGTCGTTTCCTTGCCGTTCGCTTTTATTCTGATAACAGGGCGTTCGGGATGCACCTCAAAACTATCTGCCTGATGCGCATCACTCAGGTCTATATCATAATTGTCTTTCAGGAATTTGGGAGACACCATCGCGTAGTTGTCCCAGGCGCCGCGGGTAATGGGATCAGGGAATTCCAGCAGCCAGGGGTTGTTGGCCTGTGAGCCCGTCCCCATGCTCACCTGCATGTAAAGCACCAGTTCGAGATCGCTGCCTTTTTTGGAGCCGATCGCCGTAACTGCATCCGCAAGTTTCGACCCGTTGTAAGACGCAGTAACACCCGCCGGGTTTACCACACCGGCATCAGTGGTTTTAGATTCCAGCACGCCATCCTGCAAGGCTTTTTCGTAAGCTTCGAGGCCGCCTAATTTATCTTCCCAATACTTTTTGAAGAATTCATCATAGCTGCCGGTACTATTACCGCTCCACTTCATCAGCGAATCCTCGTAGGGTCTCGTCAGAAAAAGCGGTGCAATCACCGGCTGGATCAAAGAAATATAACCCGGTTTGGGTTGCGCATCACCCCATCTCTCAAGGAAGTGCGGAGAAGGCAGAACATATTTGCATAATTCGGAAGTCTCATCCAGCCTGCCGTTGAAAGAAACGCTGGTCTTTACTTTCTCCAGTCCCGTTTTGAATTTCTTCGCATCATAATAATCATAGGCCGGGTTGGCATCATAAATCAGCAGGCTGCTGATTTTGCCGGCATTCATATCGTCAACCAGGGCGCTGAACTCGCTGTCAATGCCCTGACGGGTTAAGAATGGGGAAGACCAGGATATCGTAGTGCCATTGGCGCCAACCGCCTCGTTGATGGCGTTTACAATGAGCTGAATATGCATATCATTGGATCCGCAAACAACCAGGGCTTTGCCTTTGGCTGCAGACAGATCTTTAGCTACTTTGGCAACAGCCGCTTTCAGTTTATCTGAAATGGAAGGAGCCGTAACATTTCCACCGAGGGCAGCCAGCAGGGAAAGGGCAACGGCCCCTGTTTCTGATGGTTTATGCGCAAACCGTTCGTCCGCATTAGCGCCCGTCATGCTCAGCAGGGATTCAAACTGGTAATGCCGGTTCATTTCGGGTGCTTTCTCATCAATCTTCCGGCCCTTGGCGTATTGCCGGGCAAACTCTACAGGAGAAAGCCAGGTTCCGAGAAAATCAGCACCAAGGCTCACAATCACTTTTGCATTTTCAAAATGATAGGAGGGAATGGACCTTTTTCCGTAGGCTGCTTCATTCGCCAGCAGCATACCACTGAAGGAATCGGCATCGTATTGTATATGACGGCTTCCCGGATATTTTGCCAGGAATTCACTGATGATCTGATTGCTGGTGGGAGAAGTGATGGTGCTGGTAAGCAAAACCAGCGATCCACTCTGGCCAGCCATGGATTGGGAAACCAGTTTATCAAAGGCTTCAAAGCTGGTGACTTCCTGGGGAAGACCATTCACCATCTGCACCGGATAACGTAAACGCGCCGTATCGTATAAATCCAGTACCGATGCCTGAACACGCGCAGAGGTTCCACCGTGCGTAATGCCGGATAATTCGTTGCCTTCCAGTTTAATGGGTCGGCCGTCGCGCACTTTCGCCACAATGGAAACAGCATCTCCGCCCGATACATAGGTTGTTGCATAATAATCGGCAACTCCCGGAATCATATTCTCGGGCTTATTCAGATACGGAATAACTTTTCTTACAGGAACCTCACAACTGGCGGCCAGGGTGGCTGCGGCTGTGCTGAATCCAAGATATTTGAGGAAATCCCTTCTTGGCGTTTTTACCTCCAGCAATCCTTTGCTGTCGAAACTTTCCATGGGAAGATCTTCCTGGAACTCATTTTCGGCCAACTTCCTGGAGGATTCGGAACTATTGCGTTCTCCAAAATTTTGCCAATACTTTTTTTCGCTCATTGAAGTTCAAATTTGAAAATTTGAAAATTTGGAAATGTGAAAATGACAATACAGTCATTCTCACATTTTCATATTTCCACATTAACACATTAATAATGGCACTTCTGACACTCAGTGCCCCCGATATTTTCAACCGTTACACTGTCCATCTTCCCCGTCTTCAGGTCCTGATGGAATCTTTCGTAAATGCTATAAAATTTATTTCCGTTCCCCTTATCATCCGGGAAGTTCACTTTGGTGGTGCGGTGACAGTTGATACACCAGCCCATGCTCAGTTCGGCAAATTGTTTTACCTCGTTCATCTCGGTAATGTTGCCATGGCAGGTCTGGCACTGTACTTTTCCTGCGCGGATATGCTGGGAGTGGTTGAAATAGACATGATCGGGGAGATTGTGAATTTTCACCCATTCGATCTGCTTGCCAGGCTCGGTATATTTTCCGGAAGCCGGATCGTAACCAGTGTAACTGTATAATTTTTGAATTTCAGCGTTGGCGTCCACCACGGAGCCATCTGCGCGATGCAGGGGCTCGCCTTTATAATCATTGATGGCGGCATGACAGTTCATACAAACATTCAGAGAGGGAACCCCGGCATGTTTACTGTCCCAGGCTCCCCCGTGACAATATAAACAGCTGATCTGGTTATTTCCCGGATGCACCTTATGCGAGAAGAAAATGGGCTGGGCAGGCTGATAGTTCTTTTGCCTTCCCAGGCCGACCGCTGCCTGCACGAGGTAATAACCACCCAAAACAAAAAGAACCAGCACGATCAGGGCGATATACGCCTTATTCTTGTAAAAAGGGATCGGTTCGCTGGAAGGAATGCCCGATTTATCGTCG
>JAUZOD010000139.1 GCA_030706635.1 Bacteroidota bacterium | reverse complement strand
TTCAATTTTGAAAAATTCTTTAGTGGTAAAAGGGATAAAGCCGCTATAGATGACGTGGATTCCCAGGTCCCCCGGAGCATGATTCCCAAAAGGAAAGCCATTTTTACCGGTTCCTATAACCGGTCTACACTGATAAACCTGGTCAAACTGGAACTGCGGAATATTTTCCGGGACAATTATTTCTGGATCATCGTTTCCTGTGGTATGATCTTCCTGGGATTTGTTTTTTGGATGGGCAACGGGCAATTCGGTGTGCCGGATTACCCGCGTACGGTTATTTTATTTAATATCTTCAACGACGTATTCCCCTTCTTTATCTTTTTCATCATCATTTTCTATACCGGCGAAACACTTCACCGGGACCGGACGACGCGCTACGCTTTTATCAACGATTCCCTGCCGCCGCCCAATTGGGTGCTGAATGGTTCGAAATTGATTTCACTGCTGATACTGGGAGCCGGTTTAGCATTTTTACCCGTGGTTGTTGCCCTGACGGTTCAGACGGCAAAAGGTTTTTATCATTTTAATTTCCCCGTTTATTTTACTTATCTGTTTATTGTTATTTTACCCTCCCTGCTGGAAATGGTATTGTTTTCCTATGCGGTGCATGTGGTGATCAACAATAAATTCGTTGCGCACGCGGTAGGAATTACTTTTTGGGTCGTCGTGTTCTTTTTGCGCATAACCGCCATTTTTAATTACAATCTGGTATTGTACGGTTCGGTTCCGCCATTCGGGATTTCGGATATGGACGGGATGGGTCATATGATGGGGCCGGTCAGCTGGTTTAACCTGTACTGGTTGCTTTTTGGCGGTCTGCTGGTTATTTTATCAGGGCTGTTTTATTACCGGGGCGTTACTTCATCCTTTAAGGAAAGGTTGCAGTTGCTGGCGGAAAGGTTTGATAAGAAGACCCGGATTTTTACCTGCGTATTATTGCTGATCTTTTTGCCCGCACTGGCCTATATTTATTATAATGTAAGTTATCTGAATGATTTTCTCACGAAGACGGAACGAGATGATCGCGCCATACTGTACGAGAAGACATTAAAAAAATATCAAAGCCTTCCGCTGCCCAAGACGACCCGGATTAAAATGTATGCTGATCTTTATCCTGAAAAGCAGCAGGAATTTGTGAAAGCCTTTGTTAGCATAGTAAATAAAACCACAGAGCCCATTCCAACCCTGTTGCTCGACGCGGAAGGACTGAGCGACTACACCATAAAAATTCAGGGAAGCGCCATGCCGTTTACATATCCGTTATTGTACCCGCGTGGTATGTTCAACTGGTTCAGATCGAAACAGGATACGGCTGAATTTCGTCTCTACCGGTTTCCGACCCCGCTGGCGCCGGGCGATTCTGCTGTTCTTGAGATCAACTCCTCCGTCGTTCATGAGGGCTTTGAGAACGGATTATATTCGACCAATTTGCTCCACAACGGAACCTTTTTTACAGGCGGTCTGCCCGGGCTGGGCTATGACGAGGATGATGAAGTCGGCAGTCCTTATGTGCGTAAAAAAAATAACCTTCCCCTAAAAGAAGAAAAGGATATCGCAGCCGATGATCCCGAAGGCGTCAGCACGCTAAAAGCAGGAAACGCTTCCGATCTGCTGAGTTTTGATTTAACTGTGAGCACTTCACCGGATCAGACGGTTGTTGCACCGGGGGAACTTACCGGTCAATGGCAGGTAAACGGCCGGAAATATTTTCATTTTGTTCAGGATCAGCCGGGCATGTATGCACCCATCGGTATGCTCTCGGCAAGATACAGGGAGATGAAAGATAGTGTGCAACTCGATCGGCCTATTGGAATCAGCATCTATTATCACCCGGAACATAATGCTAATGTCAAGCGGTTTGTTGCTGCATACAAGGATGGCCTGCGTTATTTTAGCTCCGTGTACGGCCCTTATGCATTTAAAAATATAAGACTGGCTGAGACGTCCATTTACGGGCCCCGGGATGCATCCATGACCACCCTGGAAACTTATGCCGAATACAATGGATGGAACGCTGATTTTAATAATCCGAATCAGTTTGACTATTGTTATTTCAACACGGTGCGCGGGCTCGCCCAGCAATGGTGGCGTTTCCAGGTGGCGCCCAACAGCACCACCGGTTCGCTGGTTATTCCGGAAGGGCTTGCCAACTACAGCGCCCTGGTGATGGCGGAAAAGAAATATGGCAAAGAAAACATCAAAGGCATATTGCAGGATCAGTTGTGGTTTTACTTATTCATCCGGCGCCGGATGGAGGATAAAGAGCATCCGCTCATCAGGGCCGACAAATGGTTTGAATGGAGCGGAAAGGCAAGCGTTGCCTTATATGGATTAAGGGACCTGATCGGGGAAGACAGTTTGAATGCTGCCCTGAGGGAGTTTAAAGAAGCGTACGCCTTTAGAAGCAAACCCCCGTTTGCCGGGGCGAATGACCTGTATCGCTTTCTTCAAAAGCATGTACCGGATTCCCTGCAATACTATTTAACCGATACCTGGCAAAAGATTACCTTATATGAAAACAAGATAACTGAAGTCAGCGCACAGCCAACCGGAAAGAAGAATGAGTACAAAGTAACCTTGCAGGCAGAGGTTGGAAAGGTTTGGATAGATGAAAAAGGGAATGATATTCCGGCCAAAAACATGGATGACTATATAGACATCGGTGTATTTGCCGCCAACAGCAATAATAAAGAAGGAAGATCCGTGACCAATCCGCTATATCTCAGGAAATATAAGCTTACTATGGGAAGGCATACCATCAGCATGATCGTTCAGGGAAAGCCGGTCAGCGCAGGAATTGATCCGTACGCCAAGTTAATAGACCGGCAGCCGAATGATAATATGAAGGATTTTTAGAGCTATGGCTACTCTGTTCTCAGACTTTTCACCGGGTTGGCCACTGCGGCCCTGATCGCCTGGAAACTGATCGTTGCCAGGGCAATAATAAAAACAAAAGCACCCGCGAATAAAAATATGGCCCAATGTATATCTATGCGATTGGCATAATCCTGCAGCCATTTATTCATTACGTACCAGGCTAAGGGCGAAGCAATGAGAAAAGAAATCAATATCAGTTTTACAAAATCTTTTGAAAGAAGCGTGATAATGTCCTGAACAGATGCGCCCAACACTTTTCTTACCCCGATTTCTTTTGTTCGGTTAACTGCTGCCAATGCCGCAAGCCCCAACAATCCCAGGCAGGCAAGAAAAATGGAAATTCCACCGGCCCAGCCGACAATGCCGCTCCATTTTTGTTCTGCATTATAATAATTGTTGACATCTTCATCAACAAAGCTATATTTCAACGGTATGCCGGGCATTGCAGTGTTCCAGGCATGTTGTATTGCGGCGACAGCCTGTGAAGGATTTCCGGGACGGACGCGGACATAAAAATATTGATACCCCTTATCCGTAGATGTTTCAAAAGCCTGGTTTCTGATCCCTTCGCTCAACGGCCGGTAATTAAAATTTTTTACTACACCGGTTATGACAGCTGTGCTGCCCTGAAAAGTTTTTATTTGCTGACCAACAGCATTTTGAGCATTCCATCCGAAAGCATGCATCATGGTTTCATTTATGACGATTGGCTTGCTGGAATCATTGAGCAGCGCAGGCGCTAAATTTTTACCTGCTATCAGTTGCATCCCCAGTACATTTATATAGCCGGTATCTACAATATTCAGCTCTGCAGAAATGCCTTTGTCAGAATAGCCAAGAAAATCATGTCCGGCGCCTAAACCGGCAGCTGCGCTGGCTATTCCCACGACAGCGGGATGTTTAAGCAATTCCTGCCTGAACAACGGAAAAATCTTGCCCGGGTCAGTTTCGGACGCATCAACAGCGATCACATTTTCTTTATTGAAACCGGGATTCTTATTGATCAGATATTTTGTTTGTTGAAGTATTATGGTGGTTGAAACAATCAGGAGGATC
>JAUZOD010000138.1 GCA_030706635.1 Bacteroidota bacterium | reverse complement strand
GCTTTCTCAGGGTAATTCCTTTTTGACCTCATTTACCCGGGGATATAATTCGAATTGGTTGTATAATGATATTTTCAGGCTGACCTATATCCGCGAATTTGGGAATCATTTTCAATATACAATAGGTACGAAATACTGGAAGCAGCAACCTGCCGGTTCTCTCGTTTACGTGCATGAGCCCAATCCTTCGCAGCCGGATACAATTCCCGAAATTACCACGGGGGAATTGTCCTTCAGCCTCCGCTGGGCGCCTCATGAGCAATTCTTTCAAAACAAAATAACCCGGAGGAATATTGCCAATAAATATCCGATTATATCCCTGGAGTACGCAAAAGGTATTAAGGGTTTATATGGCGGGGAATACGATTATGATGCCATTCGCTTCAGAATTCATAAGCGGGTTTTTCTTTCGCCCCTGGGATATTCCGATATTAATTTTGACGCTGGTTGTTTGCTGGGTACACTTCCTTTCCCCCTGCTTATTATTCATCCGTCTAACCAGTCGTATTTTTATAGTCAGAATTCATACAATCTGATGAATGTTGAGGAATTTGTGAGTGATCATTATGCCGGGGTGAATATTGATCATTTTTTTGGCGGTTTCTTTTTTAACAAGATCCCCCTCCTTAAGAAATTAAGGCTCCGCGAAGTGATCACCGCCAGGCTATTGTATGGCGGCCTGCGGAATGAGAACAACCCGGATCACAACCCCAATCAATTGTTGTTCCCAACGACCAACGGAACTGTCTCTGCTTTTGTGCTTGGCCATCAACCCTACGTAGAAGCCGGCGTGGGAATTTACAATATATTCTCCTTCATCAGGCTGGACCTGATCAAACGATTTACCTACCTGGGTCATCCGGACATCTCCTCTTTGGGGCTCCGCGTCAGCACCAATTTTAATTTTTAAAATATACCGGGAATGATTTTACATTGGTAGTTTTGCCATAGTACTTATCATTTTAGGATTAGACCTGGTATAAATTATGGGTTTTATTATGCGGCAGAGGAGAATATTCCTTCTTTTCATCGTCTCCATATCTGTCTTGTCTGGCTTTAGCCAGGATAATTATGAGATTCAGGTATATGGCTCCGAGACGGTCGCTAAACAGAGTACCATGGTTGAATTGCACAGCAATTTTACTTTCGACGGGCAGAAGTCAGTCGAGAACGGGGTATTACCGACAAATCATGTTTTTCATGAAACAGTGGAAATCACGCATGGCTGGAATTCCTGGTTTGAAACGGGCTTTTATATTTTTAATACCCTGGGCAGTGATCACCGGACTACGTATGTCGGGAGCCATATCAGGCCAAGGGTGAGAGCCCCGGCCAGCTGGAACTGGCCCGTCGGCGTAAGCCTTTCGCTGGAAGCGGGTTATCAAAAAAGGGCGTACAGTGAAGACGATTGGTCTCTTGAAATAAGACCTATTGTTGATAAACAACTCGGAAAGCTATACCTCTCTTTTAACCCCACATTTGACAAATCCTTTCATGGGGTTAATAAGAATCTGGGTTATGTGTTTTCGCCTAATCTTAAAGCCGCCTATAATATCACTAAGGTTATTGCGACCGGTCTCGAGTATTATGGGTCTTTAGGGCCTCTGGACCATTTTGAGACCTATCAAAGCCAGCAGCATCAGTTGTTTGTGGCGGTAGATCTGGATTGGTCGCCTGACTGGGAACTGAATGTGGGTTACGGCCTTGGCCTTACCCAGGCTACAGACAATGAAATTTTTAAAGTGATACTCGGTTACCGGTTTCATAAATAGTTAATTTTCCTTTTCCACCCAACCGTTTGAATTTGTTATGCATCTATTTCAGGTAGCAAGAGAGCTATGCTGAAACAAACACTGGGGTCGGTACCATCTAGAATATCCTGCAAAAAAAAGGCAAATTCGGGAAAGTATATTTCTTTGGAGATTCTACTGGCTTTCTGCCTATTCCTATTGTCTTTATTCTTCTTATGCCTGCTGATTCAATTGATTTCCCTCCACGGGCAGAATCAGATTGATGCCCGGACATTCCTGGTGCTGAAGCCGCTTGTATCTCTCCGGGACACCCGGATTGCCATGGGGATTACTTTTTTAGGTACCGGATCCTTTCTCGTGCCTATGTATGCTTTGATCGTTTCCTATTGCGTCCGGAAGAAGCAAACAAAATATGCCACGATGGTTTTAGTGATCGCCTTATCGAGCCTGATCCTGGGATGGCTGTTGAAAGCGATATTTCACCGGCCCAGGCCGCTGTACCCCCTGGTCAGTGGTGCAGGCGGATACAGTTTTCCCAGCGGCCATGCGCTGGGCGGCTTTATTTTTAGCCTTACCGTTTTATACCTGGTATGGCAAACTCAAAAGTCACTTTATCTGAAATGGATTTGTTCCCTGGTAATTATTGCATTTGGAACACTGGTCGGATTGAGTAGGATATACCTGCATGTCCACTACGCGACAGATGTATTGGGAAGCCTCTTTATAACGCTGGTGTGGTGTTCCGTTTTTTATGTCTTCTTTCAATTCTACTATAAGAATAAGATGCAGGAAGGTTCTTTGCTTTATGATTCGGACACCGGCGGCATTGCGCAGAATTTTAACGTGGGTAATGGAGTGAACCACTAAGCGCGCAGGGTAAAGCACAGGATTCGGTTGCCTGCCTGTCAGGACATAAGGCGCCTCTTATACTCCACTTCCCCTTCGTATTGGTTGTGTCCTGGAATCAGAGGCTCATTTTGTTGTCAGAGAGAAGCAGGAAATCTGATCTCGCATTAGCTTTACAGGGTATATTAGCAGTGGTCAAATTATCTTATTAATGTACGCCGTGGAATTTAAAAAGAAATTGTGGCTTTTAATACTGGTATCTACGATTGCCAGGCTGCTGATCGCCGGCTGCCTTGAACTGGGCAACGATGAAGTGTATTATCAAACGTATGCCCTGCACCTGCAGTGGAACTATTTCGATCATCCCCCCATGATTGCTTTGCTGATCAGGGCGACCACGTTAAACGGACTTTTGCACCGGGAATTATTTATCCGTCTGGGTGCTGTTCTATGCGCTGCTGCGGACACGCTACTGGTCTTTTCGATAGTTAAAAAGATCGGAAATGAAAGAAGCGGCTGGTTTGCTGCCTGCTTATTTACGTTCTCTTTTTATTCGAGTGTTATTGCAGGCGCTTTTATTTTGCCCGATGCCCCCATGCTTTTGTTTTGGCTGCTCAGCATACGTCTGATGATCTCTGTTGTTGAAGGGAAAGTATCCGGAGTTTACTGGATTTTACTTGGGCTTTCTATCGGATGTTGTATCATGAGCAAAATACATGGTGTTTTTTTGTGGATCGGCTTTGGAGGATATATCTTGTCGGAGAGGAGAGCCCTGCTGAAAAGCCCCTGGTTGTATATTAGCCTGCTGGTATCCCTTATTGTGATTTCACCCATTTTCTATTGGAATTTTGCCAATCATTTCATCACCTATACTTATCATAAAAGCCGCATCGGCTTCTTTGGAAAAAAACTTGATTTTACCTCCTTACTTCAGCAGGTGCTGGGATCGGTTTTTTATAATAACCCCGTGAATTTTATTTTTTATCTTTTAATGGGCGTTAGCTTATACGTGGGTAAAATTGTCTTTCCTCCGTTGTATAAGATTTTTTTATGGCTAAGCCTGCCCTTGATCCTGGTTATTTTGGTCATGTCTTTTTTCAACGAAACGCTGCCTCATTGGTCAGGGCCGGCCTATACCAGTCTTTTGCTTCTTGCAGGAGTTTACCTTGATAAGATTACGCGGCCCGCATCATCCCCCTCCTTGCTGAAAGTTTCCGGAACAGTATTTTTATTTGTTGTGGTGATGGGCATTTTGGCCATAAACTTTATGCCGGTTTCCATCGGATCCGCAGACGAAAAAAATCTTGGAAAAGGCGATATCACGCTGGACATGACGGGGTGGGAGGGTTTTTCCAGGAGATTTGATTCTTTATATCTTGCCGATATGCGTTCGGGAGCCATTAAACCGGGTGCGACTATTCTCTCAGACTATTGGTTTCCGGCTGCGCATCTCGATCATTACCTGGCGCAACCGTATAACCTGAATATACTGGCGATCGGGCCATTACAGGATATTCATCATTATGCGTGGATGAACGGCTACCGGAAACAAATAAAAAGCGGCGAAGATGCTTACTTTATTTATCCT
>JAUZOD010000137.1 GCA_030706635.1 Bacteroidota bacterium | reverse complement strand
CAGTTACCCGCAGACGGGTGCGATCCCTGTGGGTAATTACACGGCAGGCACGCTCGGCACCCCCGGCCAAACGGGCATCCCGATGACAAAGAACGGTTACCTGTATATCTGGGTAAGCAATGAGACCCAGAGCTGGGATGTTTATTTCGATAACCTGAGCGTGGTTCATCATACCGGCCCCCTGCTGGAAGAAAATCATTACTATCCGTTCGGACTGGCGATGGCAGCCATCAGCGCGAAGGCTTTAAAAACAAACTACACCGAAAACAAGCTGCGATATAACGGAGGCTCGGAGATGCAGAACAAGGAATTTTCCGATGGCTCGGGATTGGAGATGTATGAAACCAGCTTCAGGGGGTATGATGCACAGATCGGCAGATTCGGGCAGATAGATCCTATGGCGGGTAGTTCGCCGGACTTCTCTCCGTACGCCTACGTTGACAATAATCCTGTTCTATACAACGATCCTTCGGGGTTGAGGAAAATTTTGCCGATATCCATCTTTAATGCATTCTCTTTATTAGATCAAAGGCAGCAAGGCGGCGGTGGAGGTGGTGGGTTTAGTCTGGGGGGATCACATGATAACGGCTGGGGAATGTCGATGGGAAATGTTCAAACGGGTTTTGACCAATGGGTGGCTGCCGCTAACCAGCAGGCAGACCAGGCCGTGGCAGGCGCCAATTTTGTAAATGAGCTTAACAATTTCACTAACGCCATGCCCGATAATTCCATCAGAACGCTTGTCAACAATAATGACGGCTCATGGCAAATGACCGGGGCCAATGATGTAATCAGCGCGAGTATGAAAACGGATGGAAACGGCAACATGAAGCTCACCTACAATTATAATTACAGTGATCCGACAGCTGGTGTGCCGGACGGGCAACTCCAGCAAGTCAATACTTACGTTGTACACGGCACGATAAAGATGTATGGCGACTTCGATAATGGAGGTGGTGGCCAAGCTCAGGGAGGGGGTTGGTATGAACCCGCAACCAAGATAGCTTATTCAGCGGGCGTAGTTGCGGAAGGCATGAAGGACTTTGGTAAAGCGGCCAGGATAATCCAGGTAGGAAAAGCTGGCGGAGGAGCATTGTTCGGAATTGGTCTTATATTTGATGCAAAGGGCGTTTATAATTATTATAATGATGGACCAGATAAGCCAAATTCCGTAAGTCCTGGTAAAGCGGCTGTGAATACAGGGTTTGCAGTTTATGGTTTTTGGAATCCCGTTGTAGGAATGATATATGGCGGTGTAGATGTATTTTATCCAGGCGGATGGAATGGGGTCGCTGATGATTGGAGCGACTATACAGACGAACATCCGGAGGCTGAATCGCAAATGATATCAAATAGCTTTTCAATAATGCATTAATTACAACAATACCATATAATAATAATGAACATCAAGCAGGCGTATTATTATCTGTTTTATAAATTTTACAAGGTTGCTATGACTGGCGCAATTAAATCATTGAGCAGCTTTGGTGCGGGCGTGGGCATTATGGCGTTGGAGATATGGTTTCTATTTTCGCTATACGTTTACTATAAAGTATTTATTAATCGACATGCACCCACCCCTGAATTCATGTCCTTTAAGGTCATGTTCCCGTTTATTGTTATTCTAATAATTAATTATTTCGCGTTTACGGATACATATAAATGGAAAAATTATGTCGCCGAATTTGATCAATGGCCAAGACGTAAAAACATAATAGGTACCTGGATAGTAATTGGCATAGTTGCCTTTGTTTTGGCAAATCTTGTATTCTCTTTCTATTTAATGAGCCAAATAAACTGGAAACAATACCATTAGGGGGTTAATGGCATTTGTCCAGTTGTTGAGGAAGAGTTTGAGTGACTTCGTCAGCCATTGTTTCTGACGAATAGAAGACATTTTTTTATCGTCAATTGTAATTGGCGGCGGCGTTTAAAATTCAATTTTTAGTAACCCCATATTATTTTCTGATCCTTCAGGAGCCAGAATGCAAATCCAGAAACCAGCTTCCTGTGTCCAAATCTCTGGGTAGTTCCTATGATGGATATGCACGATCGGCAGCTCAGTCTTCCCCGGGGACCGGCTATTTTCCAATTAGTAATTTTTATCCGAATGCCTTAGGTTTGTTCCCGTCAATGACAACCTAATACCCCATTTCGTTATGAGCATGAAAAGAAGAAAATTCCTTAAACTGGCTTCTCTCTCCACCGCCGCGCTGCCCCTGGGCGCCCTGGCAAAAAGAACTGCCCTGCTGAATGGCGCCGTGCCCGTGCCGCAGGATCAGGATGCGCTTTTTGAGATATTCAGAAACCCGGAAAAAAAATACCGGCCCTATGTGCGCTGGTGGTGGAATGGTGACCGGGTAACCAAAGAAGAAGTGCTGCGCGAGCTCGATGTGATGCAAACAGCGGGTATCGGCGGGGTGGAAATCAATCCCATCAAATGGAATGAGAATGCCGATGATATGGGTATCAAGGCGCTGAGCTGGGGCAGCGATGAATGGCTGGACGTGGTGGAGACTGCTGTAAAAGGAGCAAAAGAAAGGGGCATGACCTGCGATATGATTGTTGGATCCGGATGGCCTTATGGCGGTGAATTTGTTCCGCAGGCCGAACAATCCCAGATCATCCTGCTGGGCACAAAAAACCTGGAGGGCGGAAAGTCGTTCCAGTTCTCCAGAGAGGAATTGATGAATAGTGTTACGCCTCCGTCGAACTACGAAAAAAAGGTTAACGACCTCTTCATGCTGCGGCTGGCCCCCGCGGCCATGCCGGAATTTTCCGCAGGAACGGATCTCGGCAGTCAGGTGAAAAATGATACGATTAGCGTGAACGTGCCGGCGGGTGATCATGTGCTGTATTATCTGGTAAAGGTGACCGGATTTCAATCCGTCATCCAGGGCGCCCTGGGCGCCAACGGACCGGTGATCAACCATTATGAAAAAGCGGCCGTGGAGAATTATCTCAACCACTTTGCGGATATTCTGAAAAGAAAGATCGGACCGCTCAATCAGTATTTCAGGGCTTTCTTTACTGACAGCATAGAACTGGAAGGCGCCAACTGGTGCCACGATATGTTTGAACAGTTCCGGCAACGGAAACACTATGATGTGGAACCCTATTTTCCCTTTATCCTTTTTAAGGTGGGGGAAATGGGCAATGCCGTTAATGAAACCTACGGGTCTGTTTTTTCCGACGAAGTAAAAACGATGCTCAACCGCGTTCGCTGCGACTATGAGGAAAACAGGGTACAGCTGTTTCAGGAACGGTTCATTGAAACCTTTACCGCCTGGTGCACGAAACAGGGTGTGAAATCGAGAATGCAGGCTTATGGAATGGATTGCCAGCCACTGGAAGCCAGCATGCTGATTGACATTCCTGAATGCGAGACCTGGATCTGGGTGCCCGAAATAGAGGAGTTCGGAGAAAACGGTAAAGGCAGGAATTACACCATGATCAATAAGTTCGTTTCTTCGGCAGCCCATTTAAAGGGAAAGCAGCTTATCAGTTGCGAGGAGATGACGAATACCGGCCAGATCTTCAGCACTACGCTGGAGCGGATAAAAGTCACCGGAGATCAAAGCAATTTATCCGGCGTTACGCATTCCGTATTGCATGGATTTAATTATTGTCCGCCGGAAGCTCCCTTTCCCGGCTGGATCCGGTATGGATGCTATTTCAATGAGCGCAATACCTGGTGGCCATACTTCAGGCTTTGGTCGGATTATAAAGCGAGGATCTCGGCCCTTTTTCAAAATGCGGTGATGCAGGCCGATGTAGCCGTTATGCATCCCCTGTCTGACCTGGTATCCAGGTACGGTTTTCAAAGAGATCCTTTTCCGCGTGTGTCCTACCCGTCCTATGTGCACCAGGTTTGGGAGGCCATTCATCAGAATGGGAGTGGCTGTGATTATATATCGGAACATATTATCCAACAGGCCAGGATAGGCCAGGGGAGCCTGCAATACGGCGACCGCAGTTACCGCAGTTTATTGCTGATCGAAGTGGAAACTATTTTACCGGAAACGGCGGAAGCCCTTAAGAAATTCGCCGATGCGGGTGGCAAACTGATCTTTGTCGGTAAAACGCCCCATCTTTCACCCGGATTGCAGGGCTACCGTAAAAAGGGAAAAGAGATAACGGAGATCAGTGAAGCCATCCTGAAAAAACATCCCGGAACAACCGGGGT
>JAUZOD010000136.1 GCA_030706635.1 Bacteroidota bacterium | reverse complement strand
TATCGCAGACGTAAAGGGTGGCTATGACCTCAATTTTGTAATTGACAAACCAGACAGTGGTATCGCGCTGGCAGCTTCCGTTTACGACGAAGGCAGTGGTCGCCAGATGCAGGTATGGACCACGCAACCCGGCGTTCAGTTCTATACCGGAAATTTTCTGGATGGCAGCCTTACGGGTCGTGACGGAAAAAAGATCGTTCAGCATGGTGCATTGTGTCTGGAAACCCAGCATTATCCGGATTCTCCCAATGAGCCTTCATTTCCAAACGTTATTCTGGGACCCGGACAGACTTTTCATGAAACAACTGTTTATAAGTTTTCTGTTAAATAACCTTCTTGTTATTCTTTTGAAGCCGGGTTATTGTTTGCTGTAACCACTATTCTACTACCGGAATTATGGGTTGTTTCACAATCTCTCCCGGCGCCCATTCAATAAAAGTCTTCATGAGTTTATTTCCAGGAATTGTCAACCTGGATGACATCGAAATAATTACATGAGATCCTGTAGCTGAAAACCAGCATTCAATCGCTATCCGGCGGAAGCGGGTAAAAGCAGGCCAACCAGATTTTTTCAGATTTCTTATTTTTTCCGTAGGGTAGGATCGCTTTTTTGCTACCTACCAGTACATTATATGGATAATCATTTCTTTTATCAGCTTACGGAAAGATACCTGGAGGGGACCGCCACGGCAAAAGAGCGGCAACTGGTTGAAGCATTTTACGAGCAGCTTTCCAGCGAAGACGCCGCCATCCCCGAAGAGATGAAACGCAGGGTCAAGGCGGCCATGCACAAACACATCCAGGCCGAAATAGCGCGCGTTCCTGCCCCCGTGCACCGGATTTATAACTGGCGGAAGATCGCGGGGTCGGCGGCCATTGTGTTCGCACTGGCCGCGGGTGGATTGTTCTTTTTAAAACAGCCTTCAAAAAAGGAAAGGGCGACCGCCCGGCTTATAAAATCTGTTCAGGAGGATAAAACGCCTGGCGGAAATAAAGCGATCCTCACACTCGGTAATGGGGCAACCATCATGCTGGACAGCGCGCACAACGGAATACTGGCCACTCAGGGAAACGCAAACATTTCCAAGTTGGATAGTGGCAGACTGGCCTACACATCCATGAATCGAAAGCCCGGAGGGATTGTTTTCAATACACTCAGTACGCCGCGGGGCGGACAGTATCAGCTCCTGTTGCCGGACGGAACAAGAGTCTGGCTGGACGCGGCTTCTTCAATCCGTTATCCTACCGTTTTTGCCGGGAATACCCGGGAAGTGGAGGTGACGGGCCAGGTCTATTTTGAAGTGGTCCATAACGCAAGCCACCCATTTTCCGTTCTTGCGGGCGGAGTGGAAATCTCCGATATCGGAACTTATTTTAACGTCAATACTTATGCGGATGAGCCGTCCGAAAAGATCACCCTGGTCCAGGGAAGGATAGCGGTTAAAGACAAAGAAACAGAGTGGATATTGAAACCGGGTGAGCAGGCAGAGCAGAAAAATGGACTGCTTGATCTCAAAAAAGGAGTGGATATAGCTGCTGTTATGGCTTGGAAAAACGGTCAGTTCCAGCTGCGGTCAACTGATTTCGCCACGCTCATGCGACAGATTTCCCGCTGGTACGATGTTGATATCTCCTATGAAGGGCCCGTGCCGGATAGGAAATTTGGCGGATCAATCAACCGGAATGTAAACCTTTCCAGGCTTTTGGAAGTGCTGCATGATTACGGAATAGAAACAAAATTGGAATCGAAAAAACTGATCATCATGAATTAGCTATTTTGGGAATCCTGAAAATAAAACAAGGAAGTGTTTGTACCACTTCCCTGCGAGTCGTTCAGGATAACCCAAGGACAAATCGTTCTACGGACTGCTTATTGTTTAACCCAAACTTTTCAAAGTTATGAAATTTACCGCCGTTGTTGCTGTAATCAGGAACAACAAAACTAGACACGCTTCGTGCCTGACCAAAACGATGCGGATTATGAAATTAGCCGCTATATTCATTTTTGCCGCTGCGCTGCAGGTTTCTGCCAGCGGGTACGGTCAGCTGGTTACGATCAATGTAAAGAACGCTGCGCTTGAACAAGTGCTGGGTCAGATCAGGCAGCAGACAGGCATTGCTTTTATCTGGGATGAATCTGTTCTGGAGCGGACGCATCCGATTACCGTAGACATCAGAAACGCTTCCGTTGAAGAAGCGCTGAATACCTGCCTGAAGGATCAGCCCCTGACCTTTAGTATCCGGGACAACCTTGTGGAAATCACACAAAAAATTGTTCCGGCCACAGCAGTTCAATCCATAGATACTGTCATAAAATATATTAACATCCATGGGAAGGTAACGGATAAAAACGGCGAACCACTAACGGGTGTTACGGTATCGGTAAAAGGGACTGCCCGTGGTACGGCAACTGATCAGCGTGGAACCTTTTCTATCCGGAGCGCGGTCGGCAGCGTACTGAAATTTTCATTTGTAGGCTATGAGTTCCGGGAAATAAAAACAACGCCCGGGGGAACAATGGATGTCCAACTTACCCTGGCAGACAGAAAACTGGAAGAGATTGTGGTCACCGCTCTTGGCATCAAAAAGGAAAACCGGAAGATCGGCTATTCAGTCACTACGGTAAAAGGCGATGAAATGGACAAAGCACGCGAATCGAATGTAGCCGTATCGCTCGAGGGCCGTGTTGCAGGCTTGAATGTATCTGGCGTGAATGCAGGCCCCGGTTCATCCTCGCGTGTTTTGTTGCGGGGTGCGACCAGCCAGACGGCCGGCTCCCCGCTCTATGTGATTAACGGAGTGCCAATGGACAATACGCAACGCGGTACGGCTCAGGATTTTGGCGGATCAGACTATGGCGATGGTATTTCGAATATCAATCCGGATGATATTGAGACAATGACTGTGCTTAAAGGCTCTGCCGCGTCTGCTCTCTATGGTGCGCGCGCCGCAAACGGGGTGATATTGATTACGACCAAGACAGGGAGTAAAAATTCCAGAACTACCGTCGAATATAATTCCAACCTTTCCGTTGACAAGCCGCTGGACAATACCGATTTTCAATATGTATATGGCATGGGTCGCGGGGGCGTGCGATCCGCGGATCAGGCGGCAGCCCTGCTCGGCGGTACGAGAAGCTGGGGCGAAAAAATGGATGGCTCGCCGCAAATCGCATTTAACGGCAAAATGTATCCTTATCTGCCGGTAAAAGATAATGTCACCTCATTTTACAGAACGGCACCCGCATTTACCAATACGGTATCCGCCGGTGGCGGAACGGATAAAGGCGTGTTTCGGTTTTCAGCCTCAAATCTTGGCTATCAGTCTGTACTTCCCAACAGCGGACTCAACCGAAAAACATTTGACCTGAGTACCTCATATCATATCACGCCGAAATTGAACGTGTCTTTTAATGGCAATTACATCGATGAGATGAATAAGAACCGGGCAAACATCAGTGATTTCTCCAAGAATACGATGTATGCGCTGCAGATGATGTCTACCAGTCTGAGTCAGAAATTGCTGGCTCCGGGCTTCGATCCGGTAACGGGCGACGAGCTTGCGTGGAACTCCAATCCCTACGCTACCAATCCCTATTTTATAACCGGTAAAGAGGTAAATAATGTGGGCAGGAAAAGATTTATCTCATCAACTGCTGTCCGGTATCAGTTCACAGACCTGATTTTCCTGCAGGTGCGCCTGGGATATGACATCAGCAACGATAACCAGAAATCGGTTACGCCTTCCGGAATCCTGCTCAATCCGCCCGGCGGATTGGACAATTTGAGTAAGAGCACCATCTCGGAACTAAATACCGATGTGCTATTCGGGTTGAGCCACCGGATCGTGAAAGATATTACGCTGGATTTTTCTGCCGGCGCAAACTACCGCAAACGGCAGACGGATCTCAACGGCGTCACCGGCAGTCAATGGATCATCCCGGGGCTTTTTACTCCCTCCAATCTGAAGACGACCAGTTATCTGTACGGGTTTAGTGCGCTGGAAACCCAGTCGCTGTATTATACGGCGGATTTCAATTAAAAAACTGGCTCACGATCGGGACGACGGGCAGGTATGACGAATATTCTACATTGCCCAGCGATAACCGGAAAATATTTGTTCCTGCCGTCTCCGGCAGTTTCGTCTTTTCCGAATTAACGAAATTCAAAAATCTCAGTTATGGTAAATTACGGGCAAGCTATGCACAGACGAGCGGCGAGCCCGGCGATCCCTACACGACGTTTACCGGGTATGGACTGACGACTCCTATCAATGGAGTACCAAACGGAACTTTTTCCCGCTCATTGGTTAATCT
>JAUZOD010000135.1 GCA_030706635.1 Bacteroidota bacterium | reverse complement strand
TATTGACTACGATAAAATATCAGATATTGAGGTGACCGTCAATTTTATTGAACGGGCATTTAATGTAGGAACAATAAAATTTTTTAGCGGCAGGACAGAATCAAATGATGGCATTACTACTAAACTTTATGACAGATGGGAAGCAATTGCTAATCCTTATGAAGTATTCAAACAATTAAAAAAAGTTTCCGTGGACATAAAAACAGACTTCAATTATCCCAATGCTTTAAGACCCGAGACCAACCCTGGTTATGCCACGAAGTACGAACCAAACAATTAACACAGATAATAGTATTATTTATTATTATCTTGGTTTTAGCCACAATGTATCCACTGCACTATTTCTGCTGATTGAATCTAATCCCCCGTTAAAAACATAATAATCTTTTGCAACTCTTAGTACTTTAATGACTGTAATATGCGAACTGAAAAAAGATTTATGCGCACTTGACATTGGCTGGCTCGAACGGATAAACTTAAGATTAAGCATACAGTCATTTATCCAATCAACTTTCCAAAAAGAAGTGTCTGATGTTTTAGGATTGATTTCCTTTTGTATCGAGCCATCTCTGATTATCACAAATTTTCCTTTAGATTTTAAAGGATAAAAATAAAAAGTGCCTTCTCTCACGCTACTGCAATCAAGAGCCTTTGACTGTGCTGATAATATTATCGGTGACAGAAATAATGCAATTAGAAAATTAATAACTCCCTTGCTCATTTAATATTTATTTTATCACCAATTAAATTTTATACCGAATATTGTTACCGTTGTAGTTTTCCCCGCTGTTGTTTGACCACCAGCACCTACCGAAGCACTTTGCTGTTTGCCATTTGTGCTATATTGTGCCTGACCTACGCCTTGCACACTTCCTGAATTAGTTGAACCTTGCGCTGTCGCTGTTGTTTGGCCGCTTGTACTTTTCGATACGCTGCCTCCCACAGTTGCAGGTACTCCTTCGATGACTACATTTCTTTTTGCGCCTACTTCATTAGTAACTACACCAGTAGTAGATACAGTGGTCTTATTTGTTACTGTGCCAACGGGGGTTTTGATGTCCGTTTTTGTATCGGCTGTGACAGTGGTGGTGGTTGTTGTGAGCGGGGCGGTATTTCCTTGATTGCTATTATTCGCTATTACATAACTCATGCTCTCTCCAAAGTTTGTGCTAACAGATGTAGTTACTGTCGTCCCTACGCTTGTAGTAGATACGGGCGTTGATGCAACTACAGTAGAGGTGCTTGATTTATTAAAAACACTAATTGCATTATCGAACCAATTCGCAAGGTGCTGAAAGCCCGATTGTAATTCTCTCCATGCATCATCAGTAATTGATTGGGCTTCTAATCCTTCTAATTCCACATGGCTTGTAACTTTATTTTCCGAAAATGCATAAGTTGAATTATATGGATATTTATCAGCCAGCGGGTCGACAGATCTGAACCTACCAATCTCAGGATCATCCATCCGGTATTTGAACTCATATGTATCCATCCCAAAAGTGGTATCGTGTTCCTGCCCTTGATAAGTCTTCTTCCAATTCTCAGTGTAATTCGGCTTAAGTGCCTTAGTTGAAAGCCCCGGTATTTGGAGTCCGAATGGATAGTAATCCTTTTGCTCCACCAGCGGCCCGTGCTTCAGATTAATCACCAGATTGTCAAAGTAAACATCCTGCGCACTTTCATTGCTAAGATAAATATAAATCCAGCCATTGCGGCGGATGACCATGTTGGCTGGCCCGACCACCTGTTTCAGCGTGTCGCCTGCGTTGCAGGCCGGGATCTGAACCGCATTTACATGGTTCGGGCTGCTGGCGGCCGATGTGTAATCTTCCCCCACCACCATCCAGTTCAAAAACGCCTTGGGTCTTGAACTGGTATAAGGCCTGCCGGAGGAGAGGAACCCGCTTAAGGAGCTGCTGAGTATGGGGTCTGAGAAAGCGCTGGGGATTACGCCTCCCTTGCCGCCGTTCTGACCCGCTACGCCGGCAGTGAGCAGGGGCAGCAGATCGGTAGCAATATCGGATACGCCGGTGGCCGCAGGCTGAACCGCCCCCGTGTACCAGCTCCAGGTGCTGATGCTGATGGTATCGCCGGTCATGACCTTCAGCACGATACCGGGCCCGACGCGCTTGTTCCCGGTGATATTGATGGCGCCGTTGAGTTTGGAAGCTTTGAGGTTGTGGGTGTCGTTGGTCATCCCGCTGGGTTTGCCAGATGCGGTGGCGCTGACATTGGTGAACAGGGCGTCTTCTTTTGCGGCGGCGGCGGATTCCATGGTGGCGGCATAGATATCCGTTTGCTGTTCGGTGGTAAGCACACTGCGCACACTGCCCAGATGGTCTTTCAGGAAGTAATCATAAATGTATTTGAGGTTGGCCATGGAGATGGCCTGGGTGGTATCTATCCTCACGGGGCGCAACCTGCCCTCGGGATGGGAGATGAATTCCAGGGTATCGTTGCGATAGACATAATCGCCCGCATAATAATAGTTCGTCGTTTTATTCGGCGTGACGGTCTGATCCAGGGTGGTCTTCTGTAGTTTGTTTCCGGCCGCATCATAGGTATAGGTTATCGTGCCTTTGCCTGTGATGCTGACCACTTGAGGCAGGTTCAGATAGTTATACGTGATGGAGGTAATGCTTTTATTATAATCGCTGGTCAGGTTTCCATTGGCATCATAGGTATAATCGTTGCCTGAGCCATTGACCTTGTCCTGGAAGCCAACCGGCAGGTTGGGGCCTGCAATATCACCCACTTTCCCGAGTTGATTGCCGTTGTAACTGCCGTAGGCCAGGGAGTCGATCACATTCCAGTCCCCGAAATAACGGGTGAGCTTCTGGATATTTCCGTTGTGGTCGTAGGCGATCGATGATTCATCAAAACGTTTGGTGAAAACCCAGGTCTGTGTACCGTTATACCAGGGAAAACCATAAGCGGAACCGGTCAGCCGGTTGGCCTGATCATATTGATAACTGTATCCCTGTTCCCCTTCGTCATAGCCGTTCTTCCAGATCTGCTCGGCAATGTTCCCGTTGTATTGCCCGGTGGCCTGAGGCATGGTGACCGTAGGGTAATGAAGTTCCATTGTAAAGAGATCACTCTCGTCATATCCCGTTTCCGCAATTATAGGGCGGTTTATGCCGCTCAGCCATCCACGGATATTATAATAATAATCCAGTTTTTGAAGTGCATTCGGATGCGAGGTGGACTGGTGGATCTTTTTATTCAGCAGCTGGCCCAGTTCATTATAGCTGTTCTGTGCAATGGTTACCACTTCCTGGCTGCCGGTCTGATGCGTGATCGTCAGGAGCCTGTCCATATGGTCGTAAGTATAAACCTGCTTTGTGACCAGCGCGGTGGTAAAAAAACGGCTGGTATGACTATGATAATCGTTGGTTACTTTTCCGTCAAAGGATAGGATGTTGGTGATCCTGTCTTTTCCTCCGTCGGCATTGTCCGAAGTGGTCTGAATTACCCGGTACCGGTCGTCATAATAATTTACCGTCCGGTTGAAATTGCTGGTGCCGAGTATCCTGACCTGTGTGGCAATCACCTTACCGTTCACAAACGTATTTTGCGCCGCAACACTGTACTCATTGACGAAACTGTAACCTGAACTCCAGGAAGGCAGGTTATTATAAGAATCGTAATGGGTCGTCGTGTAAACCGTCAGCGTATAAGATCCGGAGGATGGGAAACTGCCATTTAAAGTATAGCCTTCCGTAGCAGAAGTGTTGACGGTTTCAAAACGACCCGTGGCGGCAGCGACGTCAGCGATAACGGATGTCAGTGCGCGCGAGTCCGTGATCTGCCCGGTGACGACCGGGCGGTTGAGCTGATCGTATTTGGTGAAAATAAAATTATGGGTGGCCCTGAGATTACCATCCTGGGTCAATACCACCCGGTCCCACTGATCGTAAAGCATATTCACACTATCCGCCCCAGGGACTTTCTTCATCACCATCCTTTGCCGCTGGTCATAGCGATAGAGGAACATCCATTTCCCTGAAAACCCCGTGGGGAAAACCCAGCTTGCTGCCTGCAGGACGGCCGTTCCCTCCGGCTGGATCACGGCCCGCAGCATATCCAGATTATCATACAGATAATAAGTCTGGAGTGAATCTCCGCTGATCATGACCCGCTTGACAATTACCAAACCGTTCTTGTCAGTGAATTCTTTTACAGTCTGCAGTTGTTCATCGGTACTGATTTTTAAAGTTAACTGACCGGCCGGATAATATCCAGGAGAAGTAATATTACCGACGGAATCCACCGTAAAGATCCTGACGTTATCTTCCGCCTTGTTTACGAGATATTGAAATTGGGCAACATTGCTT
>JAUZOD010000134.1 GCA_030706635.1 Bacteroidota bacterium | reverse complement strand
GGGAAAGTAAGTGTAATGAAAAGAGGATTTTTATTTTGAACCAGACAGAATGAACTTATGAAATGTAATTTGATGCTGGTCGCGGCGCTGGTAGGTTTAACCGCCGTTGTGCAGGGGCAGACGTCGATCAGACAGGCTAACAGCAGCTTCTCAAATCCTGAAAACGCCGAAGTATTTAATCCGGTGCCCCCTGTTGTTGTTCCGGGAGAAACGTTTGCGAGCCCTCCATCCGACGCCACCATGCTATTTAATGGCAAAGATCTGAATGAGTGGGTTTCTGCAGAAGATCAGTCACCGGCAAAATGGACAATCAGCAATGGGATAATGACGGTGAATAAAGCCGCAGGTGATATAGAAACGAAGAGAAAGTTTACCAGCTACCAGTTGCATATCGAGTGGAGAATTCCTGCCGCTATAACAGGTCAGGGACAATCAAGAGGCAATAGTGGCGTGTTCCTCTCGGGCAGATATGAGATACAGGTTTTGGACACCTATAACAATGAAAACAAAACCTATGTGAATGGGATGGCAGGCAGTATATACCGGGAGGCCATTCCGCTATCCAATCCTGAAAGGAAGCCGGGTGAATGGAATGTATATGATATTGCCTATACGGATCCTCAGTTTAATGATGACGGTACGCTGAAATCACCGGCGCGCGTCTCTGTGTTTTTTAATGGGGTGTTGGTTCAAAATAATGAGGCGATTAAGGGAAGCACATCCGTCAACGCGAAACACGTATATGTTCAGCATGGTCCCGCTCCTCTCAGGTTACAGGCACATGGAGACAAGAGCGCACCGATAAGTTTTCGGAATATTTGGATAAGAGGCTGAAGCGATAAGGGTTTTAAATCAGCAACAAATGAATCATCGTGCAGGTTGTGGTAAACCTCCTTTTTATCCGGAGAACGGAAAAAAAAGGATTTGGATTTTGCTCTTATGCTTTTTCGCTGGGGTTTTTTTTAACCCTGCCTTGGCACAACGCAAGCGGATGGATGGATCAGCAGATAAACAGGAGAATCATTTGGCACCGGCGGATTCTTTTGTTTTGCATTCTGCAGATCTCCGTATGATTCTGGACCGGCTCACCGGACTGCCCTACATGTACTATTTTAATGGAACCGGTATCCGCGGCGAAAACCCGGACAGTTGTATAACAGCTATTATTTGCCGGTCGGTATCGAGAAGTTTTCTGACGCTGCCTCTTCATCCGGTGTCCGTAAAAACAATATCGGGTCATGCGGACCTGTTGTTTAAAGCAGAGGATCATGGACGGACGGCCGTTTCTTTTCATCTTAAATATGATCTCACGGGTTCGTCCCTGATCGTCAGCCAGCAGCAGATAAAAGAGAGATCTGGATACGAACTGATTGAGACCTCACTGCCGGATTTGGTTAGTGTTAGGGAAGCGGATGGACCAGGCTGGGTTGCCGATGCAGGTCGCGGCGGCGGGGGTACGCTGGTTGATCTCCGGAATGCGGCTGCCTATCAATCCCCCGAAAGCGGCTTTTTCGGAAAAATTGGGTATGTTCTACCTGTGGCCATCGTCGGAACGGATAAACTGGCCTGCGCCATGGAGGTGTCTGCTTTTATGGATGGAATGAAGGTTGAGATCACCGGTGAAAATGGACATCGCCAGGCGGGAATGGGCACAGTGCAGACCTACCGTGTTCATGGCGGGCGTTATTATAACATGAATGACGGCATGTCCTGGATTTCAGGTAATAGTCATACGCCCAATCTTGTCGTCGGCCAGATCTCCCGGTGCCGTTTGGATTTTGTGGGCGATTTTGATCATAACGGCTCGGTCAACTGGCTGGATGGAGCCAAGCTGATAGCAGAACGGATGCCGGTGATTCCAACGAAATATTTTAACGACAAATTTGTTTATCTGATTGCTGGAAAAAACAAAACCGAGCCGGAACCCAGGACGACATTCGCACAGAGTGAGAAACTGATTCACGATATTGCAGAGCTTACGGACTTTGCCCCGCAGGTAGCATTTGTCAGCGGCTGGGTCTATGACGGACAGGATACGGGATATCCGTCTGAAGATAAAGTAAATGAGAGCCTGGGAGGATACCGCGGACTTCTGCACCTGATGAAGACGGGCCGCAATTACAATGCAAATGTATCTGTAAACACAAATTTTGATGATGCTTACAGGAGCAGTCCCTTATTTGATAGCTCCTTTATTGCGCGTCGCCCGGATGGTAAGATATGGAAAAGCCGTTCGTGGGATGCTGATACTTCCTATATCGTTGGCATGGCCAAATACATGCAACGGCTCGGGCCGCAACGCATAGGTTATGCAGTAAAACGATATGGACTGCACGACGCGATTTTAGTCGATGCGTTATCCTGGTTTGCTATCAGAAATGACTGGGACCCCGCGCATCCGGCAAGCGGTTATAAAAATCTTATTTCCGGCCGTTACAGGATAATTACAGAATTTCTTAAATACGGCATACACCTGTCTTCGGAACAACTTCGCTATCCCTATATTGGTAAAATGGCCTTATCAGCGGACGGAGCCGGCGGCGGTGATGCATTTGCCTCCAATAAAGAAATGATTCCCCTGATTGCCACGATCTATCGCAAATCCGCGATCTGGGGCTCCGGAGACTTTCCGAAGAATGACGTCCCGGACAATCTTTTCTGGAATTGTCGTCCAATGCCCTGGTTTAACGATTCAACCGACAGAGAATCGATTACCGATCTCTTTTATTTGACTGTACTGCCCTACAACAGGATACATAATCACCGTGTCGAAAGCTATAAACGTATCGGCGACTCCAGCGTTATTGGCTTAAGCGGAAACATTCAAATGGCTGTTAACTGGAGGAATCATGATTATGCTGTGGTCGTAAACGGAATTAAAATAGCAGGCAATGAAGCCACTGTTTGTTCATTGGATAGCAATCGGATAGCATTCTATTCCCGAAATTCAGGGCAATTAACCGCGGAACTACCAGCGGGCTGGAATCCGGACGCGTTGGTAGCCCGCGTTCTTACTGTGGATCGACGAAAGCCGGTCAGGGTTGAAATCCGACAAAACAAAATTACGGTTTCGGTGCTGCCGCATCAACCCGTTATCGTTTATCGGAGCGAAAGAGAGGCGGACCGGCATCGTCCATAATTCTGTTGAAATGCTTTATCCTTTATTTTAAACAGGGAAGGGCAACCCATTGACTTCCTGATTAACTGAATGATGTGCACAGTTCGTTAGATTTTGAAATCTCAGGATTTCAACCTCAGGATTAATTCTGCGAATTTAAAAACAGATTCGGAATTTTCTCATAGGCAGTAGGTTTTGGTTAAGACCCCTGTTTCCACGGGGGTTTTCTTATTATCGTAAGCAGGCAGGATCTTCATGACAGAAAATTTAATCTCCTGCCCGGATGCATTGGATTTTTGCTTAACTTGTTGTTAAGAGAATGAACGATTTTGCTGACCATAGTGATGAAGAACTTGTAAAACTTTTAAGCGAGAGTAGTGAGTCTGCGTTTAATGAATTGTATGAGCGCTTTTGGGAACCCTTGTTCACCAAGGCTTATAATTTCCTCAGGGAAGAGGATGCGGCGAGGGACGCGGTTCAGGATGTCTTTATCTGGCTTTGGCAACATCGCCACTCGGTACATATTGACCATGTATGTGCATACCTTCACCAGGCTGTCCGGTTCCAGGCCTTGAAGATCCTAAGGGAACGTAAGCATATCGTTCCTCTGAATGATCGGCTTTCTGATCTAACCTTGAGGATATTGGAGGGAGATGGCCTTCAATATAAAGAATTAAAGATACTACTTCATAAAACCCTTTGCGGACTGCCCGCTGATCAGCGGCTGATCTTCATCCTTCATCGTGAGGATGGACTAACCTATCTCCAGATTGCAGCAAAACTCGGCATCTCGGTGAAGACAGTGGAAAAGAAAATGAGCCGGTCCTTAAGGGTCATCCGCTTCGGGTTGAAAGATGCCCTTCCTGCTATGTTGCTGGCACACTTCTTTTGATAAATTAATTGTTTTTAATCGGACGACGGTGATTTTTGTATCGGCTAACGTGACGCGATCTGAATAATCGTATCCACAACCTGCTTTAAAAATTCCGGATCATCGCAAAGAGCAGCAGAGGACCTCACAACCAGCTGAAGGGTGTTCGGATCATGGGCATTGGATATAATTTCATTCACTCCATCAGCAGCTGTATCAACCTGTATTTGCAACATAACGGTATAAGCGGGAGTTGTGCGTTCGTTCCATTCGCCGGGTTCACCGGCCATAATAAAATGCAACTGCCTCTCGGTGGACATTTTATCTAAAAAGGCTTTAATGTTTTTCCGCTGTCC
>JAUZOD010000133.1 GCA_030706635.1 Bacteroidota bacterium | reverse complement strand
TAAAAAAAGCCTTCCGTTGGGAAGGCTGAATTTAGGAAACATTTCATTTACCCCTCAAATATAGGGTCCTCAAAAAACGATTTTTCGGAGTTTCGTCGGAGTGCTAAAAATATTTTATCAAAAAAAAGGGGATATTTCCGGTTTTTGACCGGCGTCCCATTTCTGATGCCGGCCAGGGTTCGGATAAGGTATTTTTAGGGGCCCGCTAGGGCGTTTTCAGGGGCGCATAAGGGAGTTCTCCCTGGGGCGTTCCAACAAGGACCCTGGAAATACCTTATCCGGACCCTATCCGGACCTTATCGCAGACCTTATCCGGAAACCCGGGCAATCTTCAAAAAGGGTAAGATTTATTTTTTAGCACTCCGATGAAACTCCGAAAAACCGGTTTGTTGAAAGCCCATATTTGCAGGAGGGATTGCGGGCTGGTTGGTCGGCGGGAGGTGTTTGATGCCGATTGATGCTGCGATGGCCATGGCGAAAAGGTTTATGCGAGTCTGCGGGGCATGAGCTTAAGTTTGCCCATTTAATATGCTTTTTTATCGCCTTTAAGGGTCGTGTACAGGGTCAGCCAGACGATTTTCAGATCCAGCCAGAGGCTCCAGTTTTCCATGTACCAGATATCGTGGTCTATGCGGCCGCGGAGCTGGTTATCATCTTTTATTTCACCGCGGAAGCCATTCACCTGGGCCCATCCGGTGATGCCAGGTTTGAGAAAATGGCGGATCATGTACCTGCCCATCATCCTGGAGTATCTATTGGTGTGGATCAGCATGTGGGGGCGGGGGCCGACAACGGACATGTTCCCCAGCAATACATTGATGAACTGGGGCAGCTCGTCGAGATTGGTTTTACGAAGGATGTGTCCAAGCTTTGTGACCCGGGAATCATTTCGGGTGACCTGTTTTGTATTCGCGTCCGGACTTATTTTCATAGTCCGTAGTTTGTAACAGGTGAACTGTTTTTTATTTTTTCCGGACCGTGATTGTTTAAAGAATACGGGGCCGCGGGAAGTTAATTTGATCAGTATGGCCAGGATGGGGATTAGCCAGGAAAGCAGGAAGACGATGATGAGCAGGGAAAAGCCAATATCAAATACCCTTTTTTTGGTGTTATTTCCCGGATCTTCCAGGGGCTCGGGGCGGAGGGAAAGAATGGGGAAATTATCCAGGTATTCTATATAGGTTACCCGGTTCACATACAAGCGGAAGTCGGGAACGAACTTAAACCGGATCAGTGATTTCTCCGCTACCTGCGACATTTCATAGATGCTTTGATTTTTTTCCGGGGAAATGGTGGAGTATATCTCGTTGATGTTGTTGTGGATGGCGTATTCGAGGCATTCATTGATATTGCCGATGATCGGCAGCGTGCCTTAGGTTAGTTTTCTCCGGATTCTGAACAGATTATCGAATTCTTTCTTTTCTATCCTGTACACAAAAAGGGCGAATAAGGTCAGGAACAGGGTGGCAATGGTATAATTCAGTGCCGTATTGTGCCAGATCCGCGTCATAACATGATGAATGCCATACAGAAGCGCCACGATCACCATATAGGCGACCAGTTTTTTCCAGGCATAGGGGACGGGATAGGTTTTCTGGCCCCAGACAAAGGAGATCAGCATCATGCTGCCGTAACATAAGAAGGTAGCCCAGGCACAGGCCATATAGCTGAAGGAGGGAATAAACAGGAAGTTGATGACCAGCGTGATGCCTGCGCCGATCAGGGTGATATAGGCGCCGGCAGTGGTCTTCTTTGAGAGCCGGTACCAGATGGACAGGTTATAGTAGATGCCCAGGAACATATTGGCAAACAATAAGATAGGAACCACTTTCAACCCTTCCCACATCTTTTCGTCACGGATGAAGATGTCTTTCCATACGTCCAGGTACAGCGAAACCAGCAGGAACATCAGGCAGATGGTGATCACAAAGAATTTCATCACCCGCGCATACACTTTGGGCGCGTTGTCTTCCGTGGACTGCTTGAAGAAAAAGGGCTCCGCACCCATCCGGAAGGCCTGGACAAATAAGGTGATCAGGATGGATAGTTTATAACAGGCGCTGTACACACCCACTTCAAATGTAGCCGCGTCACCCTTTAAGGGTGTCCATTTCTCCAGCATCACCCGGTCGAAGGTTTCGTTGATCATACCGGCGAACCCGGCAATGGTCAGGGGTAAAGCATAGATAATTACTTCTTTCCACAAGGTCTTGTTGATGCTCAGCCGCATGCTGGTAAACTCTTTCCAGAGCGCCGCCCACTGAAAAAAGGATGCCGCTATATTGGCGATCAGCACATAGCCGGCGCCGAACCCGGGACTGTAGATCAGTCTGAGAACGGTATTCGGATTCTTATGGATCGTCTCAGGACAAACGGTAAGAAAGAAATACACCGTTGCGATATTCACCAGAATCCCACCCACCCTGACGACCGCAAACTTTATGGGCCGGTTTTCATATCTCAGTTTGGCGAAGGGCAGGGCGCTCAGCGCGTCCAGTCCGATGATTAGCGCACTCAGGGTGATGTATTCCGGATGAGTGCTGAGTCCGATAAAATGCGCGATGGGCACGTTAAAAACCACGGTCAGCGTGGAGATCACGATGGTGCTCATCAATAAGGAGGTGCTGAGCGTATTGTAAACGTCCGCTGCATATTCTTTCCGCTGCATGAAGCGGAAATAGGCCGTTTCAAAGGCAAAAAGGATCAGCGTGTACAGGAATGGGATGATGGCAAAGACCAGGCTCATCTTTCCATATTCTACCGTGCCACGGAATTTATGGGTCAGGTAGGGCGTCAGCATATAGAACAGGAAACGGGCGAAGATGGTGCTCGCGCCGTACCAGACGGTTTGTGAGGCTAATTTTTTTATGCTGGCCAACTGGGTTATTTAATCCGCAAAAATAGCGTAGGGGATTGAATGATAAGGTAAAATGATAATGGGGCAGGGTTCCTTCGGTTAATCCTGTGGATTTGCGTTTTTAAATTCAATGAATGCCTGGTTGTGATCACGGTATTGTTCTGAGGTTTTTACCCTTGTAAATGTTTATTCTTTTCTACTAACTTACGGAATTCGAATTGCCCTCCTTAAGCTTTGTAAATCGCATTCGATTATTGCGAACGAGTTTTTTAAATGGTTTAGTATTCATTATCCAACAGTTTTTCTAATATTGGCCTGGTGTGCTTTTGCCATATCGGTCACCTCTATACTGTGCAGAAAATATTTCCATTGGGTAGCCAGGATTAAAAATGCTGAAGGGGAATGCAGGAAAATTGATGCTTATATAGTTCCCCAACTGGTGCATATTAATAATTCAATTGACACCCTCAACAGCTCAGTTAACAACCTTAAGAACTCATTTAACATCCTGAATGAGTCATTTAACACCCTTAAGGATTCGGTTAGCATCCTTAAGGGCTCATTTAATAATCTGGTTGTTTATTTAAAGAGCAAAGATGACAAAATGGATGCAAGCTTATTCTTAGCTCAAAGCCTTATAGAGCTGACCGAATTGGGTGAAAGAGTACTTGTAGCAATTGGCGGGAAGACTTTTATAGACAATAATTTACAGGATTTAATGAACGAGATGGATATGCAGGATATTACGACTGCGCTGGATTCTCAAATATATGCTCCTATCGTGATTAGCCAGGTATCCAACAGATCTTCATTCAACCCTATTAAGGATTTTGCTTTTGAAAACCCATATTATAAAGAGAAAGACAGCGATGGAAATGACACTGCTTCAGTACGGTTGGATATGGACACAATAGTAAATATTATGGGTATTTATTTAAGAGATAAATATTTAGAAAAACATCCACATCTAAAACCAGGAGACAATATACCATCGGTAAGCTAAAGTTTTAAGATTTTTGGGAACTGCCTGACTGCCGCTGGCTTCAAAGGGGTCGAATTCGACTCCCAGAAAATTGAGATAACGCAATAAAAAATCTCTGTTGAAAAACCGGTTTATTAAAGCTGTCCTTTATATATTGAGAGATTATTCTTTACTTGTAGTATGAAGTCTGCCCTTTTGCTGCTGACCGGTCTCTGGTTCCTGCCGGCTAAACATGCCCGGGCGCAACTGACGGCCAAAACAGCTGATAATGCGTTCCTGATCACGCGGATGGCCGAGATCTATCATGTTCAGCCAAGAGCCGTGGACCGGGAGTTCTCGGGTGATCTGTTCTCTCAAATGATCACAGCGCTGGATGCGGATAAGATCTACTTTACCGGCGAGGATCTGAACCAGTTGAAATCCTGGCAATACACCCTCGATCAGGAGCTGCTGAACAGAAAGGCGGTTTTCCTGGATGCACTCATCAGTCTTTTTGGAAAAAGGATCCGTCAAACGGATTCCCTCCTGGACATTTTTTCAAAAACTTCTTTT
>JAUZOD010000132.1 GCA_030706635.1 Bacteroidota bacterium | reverse complement strand
GAAATGGTCCTTAAAGTTTCCAGTGTTCTCCAGGCTGCATTATTGATGAGCACATCGATGCGGCCCCATTTCTTAATTGTGGCATCCACCAGAAAAAGAAGAAAGGCCGGGTCCTGCAGATCTCCGGTAAATGCTGCAAATTCAGAATACCAGGGCAACCAGGCTGATTCCAGTTCTTTCAGCCCCACGGGATCAATATCCACTCCGGCAACAGCAAAGCCCTTTTGCGCAAAGCCCAGCGCCAGTGCGCGTCCCGTGGTCCCCGATGCTCCCGTAATGATGGCAACCGGACTGCTCTTCATGTGATGGTAATTTTTCCGGGCTGTGAAACGGGCAGGGTACCACCCAGCGAATCACCCTGCTTTACCCGGACTGATTTTCTTAAGAATAAAACAACGCCTTTGCTATCTGAAATTACTTCCTTCCGGGTATAGGGATTCAGCCCATGGATGAAACCCCAGGTCTGGCCTTTGGACACCTGGTCACCCAGGCGGACTTCCGGAACAAACAGACCTTCTGCCGGAGCCGGCATTTTCGATTGCAGATGACCGTTAGCCGGCGTGAAATCCTCAACCCAGTATTCCACATTTGATTTTACGGGTGATTCTTCCCGCAGCATCCCGAGGCTCGCCAGCAATTGCAGACAGCCGCGTAAATAGGCATCGATAATGTCTTTGTTCACCGTGTCGCCGCCACCGTACTCCACATAGATGGAGGCCACACCCGCATCGCGCGCGACGGAAAGTGTCCTGCCCTGCAGCGAATCATCGGTTCCCCAGATGACCGGAAGATTAAACGCCTTTGCCATATTGCGCTGTTTTTCCAATACATCTGCTGATTGATGGAGCATGTACCCGGCCAGCGGAAAAATTTCCAGCGCCTTTCCCCCGGTATGCATGTCGACGTAATAGTCCGACTGCCGGATGAGTGCACTCACGCGCGCTGCTGCTTTTTCGGACCCTGACCCATCCGGTTTTCCCGGGCAAATTCTGGCCAGGTCCAAGCCGTCCGCGCCAACCCGGCTGCCCATTTTATAAGCATCCGGGTTGACTACCGGAATAATAGTCACTGTACCGGCGATCAGATTTCCTTTAAGTCTTTCCGCCAGGGACACGGCGGCCAGCATGGGTTCATACTCATCCCCGTGGACACCAGCGGTAAACAAAACATGCGGGCCTTTTTGTTTTGCCCTGAAATGGTAATCACCCCGATATTCAGCAATGGGTTTCATTAATTTACAATCAGTTTAATCCAGCGGATATTGGAAACCATTTTTTCATAACACCAGAAAACAACAAACAGGGAGCCATCCGCGAGCCGGGTAATAGCCGGCGCGCCGAATTTGAGCTCGTTGAATTCCTGAACCATATTTTGCTGCTTTGGCAGCAAAGGATTGTCCTGATTGCCCCAAAGACATTTTTCACTCTCATTTATCCAGCTGTCGTTTTCGATCCTGGCTACTGTCGCCCATAAACCCGGCTTGTCCATCCGGCGGTAAACCGTCAGCATCCTGGCCTCATCCAGTTCAATCAGTGCTAGGGTTTGCCCAAGGATACCGGTTGACGCCGGAGCCGACCAGGCTTTTCCCTGATCCCGGCTAAGGGCATAATGATTGGGCAGGTCGACGCCGTTTTTTTCGTCATAGGTCCAGGCCACCGCAACCATCTCGCCGGTGCTCAGTTCCAAAATCTTACCCTCCCAATATATGATCTGACTGGTATGGCCATCCATAACGTCCATGTATTCAGGCCAGGTTTTGCCCTGGTCGCTCGAAACAAACGCAACCATCTTCATCCCGTTCGGGCAATACCCATCCCAGCCCCTCCAGGTCGAGGTCGGCCAGATCCAGCGCCCGTCTTTCAGCAACACAACGGGGCTGCAGGCTTCAAAGGAAGGGCCTTCCAGCGGCGGTGTGATGATTTCCGGTTCAGACCAGGTTTTCCCATTATCCCCGGAGCGGACCAGCAGTAGTTCCGTCGGAACAAATCCCATATTTTCCGGATTGGCCAAACCTTCTGCGAGGTGGGTTTGCCGGAGGCTGCGTACGAACATGGCCACGAGCCGACCCTTGCCGGTCGCCGTAAGCCGGGCACAGTTGGAAGCATACCTTTTTTCCTTTTCGGATAAAATTTCTACCGGCTCGTCCCATGTTTCTCCCTTATCGGTTGACCGGCAGAGCCGGGTGTCCGCATCGACGGATTCAAAAGCCTCGCCGATGACCAGGGAAGCCAGCAGGTCACCGTTATCCAACGGCACAACCGAAGGGAAATAAGCCTGGCGACTCCGCACATGCGGTATGGGGTTCCGGTAAACGATTCCCGTCTGAATGACCGTTATGCTGGGCTGGCTGATTTTCACATAAACAATTTAGAGGAGATATAAGTACTGGTAAGCTTCCAACCGGTTGATTTCTATTTCCGTGCAAAAAATATAATAAATATGTAGTACATATTTAAGACAAATATAGTAGTTTTATTCAATCAACCAAGTTTTTATGTAAAATGTACTACATATTATTCTCCTGATCCATTGCACATTTTTTGTTCTCCCATCAATTAAAAAAGACAATATGAATTTATTGATTTCCATCGCGCTGCTCATGTCCTTTCACGCTGTCTCTGATTCCACAGGCCACTCCCAATGGCTGGGTTTTGACCGGACCGACCTTCAGATCGACGGCAGGAACTGCATCTTCATCAAACCGCGCAGAGCGGCAAAGGGAAGACCCTGGATCTGGAGGACCGAATTTTTCGGGCATGAGCCGCAGGGAGACAGCAGCGTTGCCGCGCTCGGATTTTATGTAGTCTATATGGATGTAACCGATATGTACGGCTCACCGGAAGCCCTGGACCATATGGATAAATTCTACGCCTGGCTGGTAAAACACGAAAAGCTAAACAAAAAAACGGTCCTGGAAGGATTCAGCCGCGGTGGTCTTTTCGCACTCAACTGGGCTGCGAGACACCCGGACAAAGTGAGCTGTATTTATTTAGACGCGCCGGTCTGCGATTTCAAAAGCTGGCCCGGCGGCAAAGGCAAAGGGCCCGGATCAGCCGAAGACTGGGAGAAATTAAAGAAGGCCTATGGTTTCAGATCGGACCAGGAAGCGCTCGGGTATAAATTTAATCCGGTGGATCATCTCGCACCGCTGGCGAAATACAAAATTCCGATCCTTAGTATCTGCGGAGGAAAAGACGAGCTCGTTCCCTTAGCGGAAAACACCGGGCTTGTTGAAGAACGCTATAAACAAATGGGCGGAAAAATTCAGGTGATCATAAAACCCAATGGCGGACATCATCCCCATAGCCTAAAGGACCCGGCGCCAATCGTCAATTTTATACTGGAGAACCGCATCAGATAATTCCGGTCGACTCATTATTGATAATATCCAATGTATCTCATCATATAAATTTAAAAGCGTACAGATCCGCATCTTTCATAACAAAACGTAAACGAATTTTCTTGCCGTTTAATCCCGAAACATCAGAGCGCTGTATCCATGATACTTTACGATTCACTGAATCTCCGAAAATTTCAGGACAATCTTTAAGGGTATATCCAGGCATGGGGTGCTCGTCCTCATCCTGTATCTCAACCTGAATGCTTCCAGCCGCAGAAGTGGAAAAGTTAAGCTCCAGCGTATTTCCTTCAAAGATCATTGGCCTCGTAATCACTTCTCCTCCTTTCATCGAGGCATTCACAGATACAAAACCATCAAGCCTTAGTATGTAGCGCCGGTATCCATTAGCATTCGGATGACCTGGAATGGTGCCAAAGGGCCCTTCTTCAGCATAAAAAGAAATTTCGTTAGGCGCGCCTTCCAGAGCAGATTTTGATTCTACCATAGACCAGGCTATATATTGCTGACCGTAGATCCAAGTTCCTGGCCGTTCTATACCAGGTCTAAGAAACGCCTCATTCCAACGATTAAACAATCTTCCATCTCTACTGGACATAAGCAAGCTCTCTGTAATTATAGTCCCTGGCCCTGTTGACCTTGCCGCCCTGTTCTTAGGATCAGGAAGTTCTTCTATTACTTGCCGATCACCACGATGGACCCAACGAACAGGAAGGCCGATAAATATTTGTGGCGCACGGTAATATGGCTTAACCACATTCGTATAAAGCTCTTCCAGGGGAGAGTCTATATAATGAAGATCCTGAACATTTGTCCAGTTCATGAAATCTTTCGATACTGCTGTTCGGATTTCCCGGACATAGTTAATTTTATATCTCCAATACGCACGGTATTCTTTCCGCTCGGCATCCCCAAAAGCAAGGTTTTGAGAATCAAATTCGCCATCCGAGATGACAGGCTTTTCACTCATCAGCGTCCAGTGTATGCCATCAGGAGATTTCATGGGCAGTAAACCATTGGGTACTGAACGTTTTGGTGAATAGTTACGAATCATGG
>JAUZOD010000131.1 GCA_030706635.1 Bacteroidota bacterium | reverse complement strand
TGTACACAGTGATCAGGCCAGAGCGTCTGTTGCATACCATGCAGGTCGATGGTATCGAATGCGTTTTTCCCGGCATGACTTGAAGCAAAACTTTTGTGACCGGCGGGGTGCCAGTCCTGCGTGGCGACGACCAGGTCGAAATAACCCTGCAGTTCGTTCACCAGTGGAATGATTGTGTCGCCTCCCGGTACAGCCAATGATCCCCCGGGCAAAAAATCAATTTGAATATCCGCTATGATCAGGGCTTTCATTTTTTCCTGTTTTATGTTGGTCGATCAGGTTGTTTCTCAGGTCCATCAGTTTTTTACTAATGCCCGTTTTGTAAATATGCGGGTTTTCAAACCGGGTATATTCCTCCGGCAATAACGCAAGTCGCCCGGCGGCATATGCCGCAAGCTCATGAAGGGAAAGAGAAGGGGATAACCGTTTTCCATTTTCCATGACCTTTTGCAATAATGGCCCACGGTTGTATTGACCAATAGCCAGCGACTTGCCGCTTTCGAATGGATCATAGATCATGTCCGGGTATTCTTCACCGGATAACCCGATCGCATCTGCTCCGAAAAATTGCCCATTCTTGTTTATAACCCGCCATACCTGCTTTATGCCGGGTAAGGTTATTTTTTGTATGCTTTCCGATAATTTCAGCCGCGGCCTGCCTGCTGCCATGGACAACTTATATACACCGTCCAGGGCTGCATCGGGCTGACCCGTTACCAGCCGGGTGCCTACACCGAAAATATCAATGGGCGCTCCCTGTTCCAGCAGACTTCTGATCACATATTCATCCAGTTGATTGGAAGCCACGATCTTCATAAAGGATAGCCCTTCTTTGTCCAGCATGATTCGGGCAGTTTTTGATAACCAGGCCAGGTCGCCGCTGTCCAGCCGTATACCGGTCGCCCGCCATCCCTGCTTCTCCATTTCCTTCGCGACGATAATTGCATTCGGTAATCCGCTTTGCAATGTATTATAGGTATCCACCAGGAATATGCATTGATTTGGGCGTGACTTGGCAAAGGCGCGGAAAGCATCTAATTCCGAGTCATAACTTTCAACATAAGAGTGGGCCATGGTCCCCGCCGCTGCGATATCGTATAAACCGGCGGCGTAGACATTGCTGGTGCTGTCAAAACCACCTATTATTGCAGCCCGCGCGGCCAGCACTCCGCCGGGTCCATGTGCCCTTCGCAAACCAAAATCACTTAATATTCTTCTGCCTGCTACATGCCGCATTCGGGATGCTTTGGTGGCGATCAATGATTCGAAATTCAATAAATTCAACAACAATGTTTCCACCAGCTGTGTTTCGAACAGGGTTCCCTCCACACGGAGAATGGGACTATTGGGGAATACTACTTCACCCTCCGGGACGGAATATACAGAGCCGCGAAATTGAAAACCCTGCAGGAAATCGATATAGGATGGCGAAAACCGGAGCTTCCTGAGGAACTCAATATCCGCATCGGTGAAACGAAGGGTTTCCAGGACCTCCAGCAGATCATGCAGACCGGCAAAAAGTACATATCCGCCCGCGTTGGGAATCTTCCGGAAGAAATAATCGAAACAGGCAGGATCATCTTTCCTTCCTTCCATAAAATACACTTCCCCCATGGTCAGCTCATAGAGATCCGTATAGTTTCCGCTTATGGAAAAGCTTACCATGCAAAATGTATTTTTTGAAAACCATTACACTATTGCTGATTCCCATTGATTCTCCTTAACAGAAAATGATTCTTCTGCAAATTCCTGCATTTTCCGAATCCGGAAAGCTATTCCAATCTTGCTTTATTAAATATGACGGGTATCAACTGCGAATATGAGAAAGGTTAGTGCCGCATCAAAATGACAATTATCACCGGCTTAAATGATAAACTTCATTTTAAAAGATTGCTCTTCAGCATAATTTAGAGTTTTCAGTACTCAGATATACCAATGGTTTTTAAAATATAAAAAAATGAATATTGAATTTCAAACACCATCCCAGGGACTGGTCAAAGAATGGATTTTGAAGAGTATAAGAGACAAATTAGTAGAGTTCCATCAGCGTGACAAAGAAATATCGAAAGCTACGGTTTGTTTTAAGGAGCAGGCCGGCCTGAAGACGGGAGAATTTGTGTGTGAAATCCTGCTCACCATTTTCGGGGATTCGCTATTTGTTCACAGATCGGCAGATAGTTTCGAACAGGCGGCCAGGCTGGTGTTGACAGAACTTTCTGAAAAAGTGGATAAGATCATCAAACAAAGAGAAACACCGGACGAGATAACGAGTACTGTAAAGGTTTAAAGAAATGTATGATATTATTCGCATTAAACAGCAGCCGTGATTTTGGAGAAGCGGTGGCATTGGAACTGGATATGTCTCTTGGCGAGCATGAGGAAGTGGAGTTTGAGGACGAGGAGCATAAATGCAGGCCATTGGAGAATGTGCGTGGCAGGAATATTTTTGTAATACAATCGCTTTATAGCGACAATGATAAAAGTGCAAACGATAAGCTGATTCGCTTATTATTTTTTATTTCAACTTTAAAAGACGCTTCGGCTAGGCATGTTACAGCTATAGTGCCTTATTTGTGTTATGCGCGTAAAGACCGGAAAACAAAATCACGGGATCCCATAAGCAGCCGTTATATTGCGCAGTTATTTGAGGCAGCCGGAACGGACCATATTGTCACCATCGACGTGCATAATATTCAGGCCTTTCAAAATTCCTTTCGTATTCCTTCGGAAAATCTGGAAGCCAGGAAAATATTTGCCGGTTATCTTACACCGGAAATAGTTAATGATGACGTCGTTATTTTGTCACCGGATATTGGCGGCATTAAGCGGGCCGAACAATTTCAGCGGACGATTGCTAAACATATTCTTAACATCCCGGCGCTGGCGTTCATGGAGAAATACCGGAGCAGCGGCCAGGTGTGGGGAGAAGCGGTTGTCGGAGAGGTAAGGGATAAAACTGTCATCATCATCGATGACCTGGTGAGCACGGGTGGTACTTTAGCCCGTTCTGCCGCGGCTTGCAAACAGGCGGGCGCGAAGAAGATCTTGGCGTTTGCTACCCATGGACTGTTCACGGGTCACCCGGATAAGAACCTGGAGGAGGAGGGTTTACAAAGAATCGTCGTCACGAATACAATACCGCCGTTCAGACTGGAAGGCACAACAGTTAAGGAAAAACTGAAGGTATTGAATGTGGCGCCTCTTTTTGCCGAAGCGATTAAACGGATGGATGAAGGCGGATCCATCAGCGATTTATTGGAGAATTAAACAATGGTTCATGGTGAAAAAGACCGAAGCAGCGCTGCCGGTGGAGTTAATTTTGCCGCTGGGTGAAAAGGTTGCTTTTTTAAAACAACCTATCGCTTATTCTCACGCGGTAAGCAAAGTTGAAGCAAAGGAAACGCATATGTCTTGGGTTTTCCTGGCCAACGGATTTGCATATAAGTTGAAAAAACCGGTTAAATACCGTTTCCTGGATCTCTGCTTACTGGATGCAAGGCTAAGGAATTGCAAAGAAGAAGTTCGCCTGAACAGGAGACTGGCAAAGGATATCTACCTGGGTATCGTACCACTTACAATTGAAGAGGATGGCAGGCTGGCATTACAGGGAAAAGGAAAGATCGTGGACTGGCTTGTCAGGATGAAAAGATTACCGGAGGAAAACATGCTGGGCTACCTCATCCGCCAAAATACACTCTCAGAGGATCATCTAAAGCGTGCCGCTGCTTTGCTGGCTGAATTTTATAAAACCCTGCCGTGTATTATCACAGCTCCAGGCAGTCACCGGGAAAAACTCAGGGGAGAGATTTATACCATATACCGGGAATTGGCCGACCCTGTTTATCATTTGCCCACGGCATTGATCGGCAAACTGATATCCGGCTTACTGCGATTTCTTAACGATCATGCTTCCTTATTGGATGAAAGGGTGGTGAGCGGAAACATCAAAGAAACCCATGGCGATCTCCGGCCCGAACATATCTGCCTGATTCCCGAACCGGCTATTATTGACTGCCTGGAATTCAACAGGGATCTGAGAATTCAGGACACGGCAGAAGAATTATCATTCCTCGCTATGGAGTGTGAGATAATGGGTAATTCTTCTGTAGGGAAAATATTTTTCGAAACCTATATGTCGCTGACATCAGATAAGATCCCCGAACCGCTGATTAACTTTTACAAACTCCGGAAAGCCTGTCTGCGCGCTTTTCTTGTTATAAGGCATATTGCAGAACCGGCTTACCGGGAGGATCCCAAATGGGTTGCAACGGCAAATGCTTATCTGCAGATGGCCGAACAATATAATGCCCGGCTTGCTTTGTTATAAGAGGTCAGTGGCAGCAGCCATTACACCTGCATCCTTTTTTTCCGGCTTTTTGACGATAACACATTCCGTCGTAATAAACATGCCCGCTACAGATGCTGC
>JAUZOD010000130.1 GCA_030706635.1 Bacteroidota bacterium | reverse complement strand
TTTTGTCCTGAATTGAAAGTCATGGCCTTTGACTGACTGAAAATCATTTTTCATCAACCATAGTGCCATCAATTCAGCATTCGTCAGATATTCCCAAACCTCTTCAGGAGAATGCGGAAAGAAAAATTGATGATTAATACTTGGAGTCATAATGCGTAACTTTTAAGTTACCCAAAAGTATACGTAACTTTTGAATTACGCAAATATTTCCGAAAAAAAGGTAATGATTAGCACCCACACCTGCTATTCCGCAGCATACACCTTCAGTCCGGCTAATTCGATGCCAATGCGGGCTGTCCATTCCGTCTGTTTTTGGCGGTTCAGTCCGAAGTTGGTTTCATTCTCATAGAGTTCCTGCCGGTTGAGATATTCGGCATATACATCGGAGAAAACAACTTTGGCGTCGTTCAAATTCATCGCATTCAATCTTTTCTCCTCCAGTTTCTTTCTGAGTTGCCGGGCAAAGACCTCACATAAATCGAAATGCCCCTGTTCATGCTCCAGCAGGTCGGTTCTGGATTTCTGATCCGGCCTCACCCAACTGAGCCGGCAGTCAAACGTATTCTTTGCGAAGATTTTGGCTTTCTTGAAAACTGTCACCCGGTTGGTCTGATAGCCAAATCCGCAATAGGTCTGCGCGGCAGACTTTTCGTTGGATATGGGTTTTGGACTTCCTTTAAAATCTTCCCAGGTCAGTTTTCTGTCGGCCGTCCATTCAATCTCCTTTTCATGAGTCCGGAAATCAGGAACTTTGTAAATCGTTGCGGTTATCCGGTCACAGCTGCTCCATTGGTCCGCAGGTTTATAGTCGGTGATCTTCATCAGATTGGCACCGTTCCGCCGGGCCATTTGTCTGAGCTGACTGATCACTTCATTGTAAGTGCAATTGGCAGAAAGCCCGTTGTCGCCGGAATGAATAGTACCGATTTCTATTCCATCATTGGTAAAGCTGTCCTCCTTTTGAAGAACCAGAACAAAAGCATTATCCGGAAGCGGCGGTTGTTTCGAGCTGATGGTTGACGCTAATTTCGGAGAACAGGAATAAAATATTGCAGTGAAAATGAGAAGGAGCAGCCACCTGCTGTTGTTTTTTATCATTGTGGAACATTAAGGGGTTAGACCCTAAAATAAGAATTTCACCGGGATGATCCACTTTTCATTCATTTTTCTCAATTAATAGAGCCGAACCCGGATGAATAATTTAAGGGCTCTCTGTCGAACCAGTGATGTCCGGGGTAAATGCAGCCATATTGCCCTTAAGGGCATTCGCTTAATCCTTTCAGGAGCAATAATCAGAAAATTACACAACTAAATCTTTCAATTTTGTAACATTCCGCCCTGATCCGGCGTTAACTTTGTTACAGCGTATGAAAGTCGTAACAGCCATAGGACGGTTTCTGCTTAAAGTGTTTAAAGGCCTGTTTGTGCACAAAAAAGAATGCTGCAAATAGGCTTTATGCGGCAGCCCGGGATTGTCCGAAGAACTGATGCGGGCACAGATTAACAATATATAGTTTTGACGGAGAAAAAATAATTCTACTTTTATGTAGATTTCAAATGAAAAGGATTGTCGCCGGTATATTAGCCTTGCTTTATCTCTCCACTTCTCTTGGCGCGACTGTGCATCTTCATTATTGCATGGGTAAGCTTTTGTCCTGGGGGCTGGTTAATCATGAAAGCAGGGATTGTGATTTTTGCAGGATGCCTAAAAAAGCCGGCAGCAATCATTGCGTATCTGCAAAACAAGGCTGTTGCAAGGATGAACACAAACAGATAAAAACCGGGGGTGATCAAAAGATTTTTAGCTCTGAGTTTAAGTTTTTAAAAGTCGTCAATCAGAGAGATGTTATTTGTTACCCAATCCATCCGGATTTTCTTGTCCCTTCCTTTATTTTAACTTATCCTTCCACTCATGCGCCGCCGTTAACAGGCAAGGCCGCGGTATTCCTTCTCAATCGGAATTTTCGTATTTGATTTATTCTACTTCTGTAAATAACCTGGCGTTCTGCCGGGTAAAGTGCTTTTAATTCATTGAAGCACGTTGTTTATCATTCTTTTACTGTAACACATTAAAATTAAATACTCAATGATCACCTCATGGTTGACAAATTAATTGAATTATCCCTTCGAAACCGTTTTGCCGTGCTGATCAGCGCAGTGGCACTCCTGGTTTGGGGTGTGTTCGCAATAAGACAGAATCCGATGGATGCCATTCCGGATCTTTCGGACAACGAAGTCATTGTATTTACAGAATGGGCCGGGCAGAGCCCACAGATCATGGAAGACCAGGTAACTTTTCCCCTGGTATCTAATCTCCAGGGAATTCCGGACGTAAAGAACATTCGCGGTACGTCCATGTTCGGGATGAGTTTTATCTATGTGATTTTCGATGACAATGTGGATGTGTACTGGGCACGCACCCGCATATTGGAAAGATTGAACTATGCACAACGGCTCCTGCCTGCGGGGGTTACTCCCTCTTTGGGCCCGGACGGGACGGGCGTTGGCCATGTACTCTGGTACACGCTGGATGCCGGGAAATCAGACCTGGGAGAACAAAGGACGCTGCAGGACTGGTATATCAAGTTTGCGCTGCAAGCCGTTCCCGGTGTTGCGGAAGTCGCCTCCTTTGGTGGCTTCGAAAAGCAATACCAGCTGGTCATTGACCCGGTAAAACTTCAGTTCTACAATATTTCCCTAATGGATGTGATAACAAAAGTAAAAGCCAATAACAACGATGTAGGCGGAAGGAAATTTGAGATGAGCAATATGGCCTATATCATTCGCGGACTGGGCTATATTGAGAACAAGGAGGATATCGAAAACATCGGGATCGCGACCAATAACGGCATACCGGTAAGAGTGAAGGACATCGCCACTGTTCAGCTTGGAGGCGATGAAAGACTTGGAATCTTTGATGAAAATGGTGAAGGGGAAGTGGTTGGCGGCATCGTGGTGATGCGCCATGGGGAGAATGCAGACAAAGTAATTAACGCCGTAAAGACAAAAATGAAAGACGTGGAAAAAGGTCTGCCCGACGGCGTGCATTTCAAATTTGTCTACGACCGGAGCGAACTGATTGAAGCAGCTATTAAAAATATCAAAGGTAAACTGGGAGAAGAAATGCTTGCTGTGTCCCTCGTCGTAATCCTCTTCCTGTTCCACTGGCGCAGCGCCCTGAGCATCATCATCCAGATACCCATTACGATTGCCATCAGCTTTCTCTTGTTAAACGCATTTGGTATTTCATCGAATATTATGTCACTGACCGGCATTGCCCTGGCGATCGGGGTAATTGTTGACAATGGAATCATCATGGCGGAAAACAGTTACCGGAATCTTGCCGAATGGCAGATAAAAAATAGTCCTAATGGAGAATAATTTCTGAAAAATGAAAAAACAGTTTGACCATATAAGAAACGGGTGGATAAACAGAACCAGGTACTATCGTATTCCCAAAGCGGAACGGATAGCCATCATTGAAAAATCCTGCAAACAGGTATCCCGGGGAGTTTTCTTTTCGACCCTCATCATTATAACTTCCTTTCTCCCGGTATTCCTGTTGACCGGACAGGAAGGAAAACTATTTCATCCGCTGGCGTACACCAAAACATTCATCCTGCTGGTGGACGCGTTTCTGGTACTGACCCTGGCCCCGGTACTCATTTCGTTTTTTATGCGGGGGCGGTTCAGGGATCAGGGGGCAAATCCGGTTAACCGGAGACTGGAAAAAATATACGAACCTCTTATCCGCCGATGCATCAAATGGCGGAAAACAACCATTGGTATTAATATCATTGCCCTGCTGATTAGCATACCCCTGGTCATGAGCCTGGGACGGGAATTTATGCCAGCCCTGGATGAAGGCTCCATCTTGTTCATGCCGGTAACCCTGCCTGATGTGTCTAATGCAGAGGTGAAGCGGATACTCCAGGTTCAGGATAAGATCATCGCATCGGTTCCTGAAGTAAAGAATGTGCTGGGTAAGGCTGGAAGGGCTAATACAGCTACGGATAATTCTCCCATCAGTATGATCGAGACCATTGTTTTACTAAAGCCAAAATCAGCTTGGCGACCCGGCAAAACAAAAGAAGACATCATCAATGAGCTGAACAGCAAACTGCAAATACCGGGCGTCACGAATGGATGGACACAACCCATCATCAACCGCATGAATATGCTTTCCACCGGCATCCGCACCGACGTGGGTGTAAAAGTATATGGACAAAACCTGGATACCATTTACGCATTCGCCCAAAAAATAAAAAATGAATTGCAGGGCATCAGCGGTGTAAAAGATTTGTACGTTGAACCCATAACCGGCGGAAAATATATCGACGTCAAAATCAAACGCAATGAAATCAGCCGGTATGGTCTCAGCGTGGACGATGTAAACGCCGTTGTTCAAAGCGCCCTGGGTGGCATGAAACTGACCACGGTGATTGAAGGAAGACAACGTTTTTCCGTGAACGCGCGCTACGCTCAGGATTACCGGGACAATCTGGAAGCATTGAAAAGCCTGCAGGTCCAAACCGCGCAATCCGGACCCATTCCTCTCCAGGCAGTCGCAGATATCCGGATCACGGAAGGGCCTCCCATGATCAATTCCGAAAACGCGTTACTCCGGGGAACGGTGTTATTTAATGTCCGCGACCGGGATATGGGTAGTACGGTACAGGATGCCCGGGACAGGTT
>JAUZOD010000013.1 GCA_030706635.1 Bacteroidota bacterium | reverse complement strand
TCCATATAATTCCGGATGAACATCCTCCCCTCCGCTCAGTAAAACGCCATCACAACCGGCCACCGCTTCCGGATTATTCAGGGAAGCGCTCAATTTTACTGCCTCTGCTGTTCCGGAGGACTCAATCCATCTCCGGTAATTCTCATATTTTCCACAGTCCGTTATGCCAATACGCAGTTTCCTGTTCATTGCTGAAAGTTGTTGATAAGATCTACAAATGTAAAGTAAATACAGATCCTTCATTTTCTACTGACTGCACCTGTATGTTTCCTTTGTGCAGCAGCAGGATCTGCTGACTGAGACTTAACCCGATACCACTTCCGTTTTTGCGGGTACTGAAAAATGGAATAAAAATACGATCCATCAGGGCTGACGGAATGCCGCATCCATTATCAGCTACTTTGATATTGATTTTATTGTTACTCACATTGAATGCCGATAACTGGATTCGCGGATGAGGTTTATCTTTTACCGCCTCGATGGCATTTACCAGCAGGTTGATCAGCACCTGTTCGATGAGGGTGGAATCCATCTCATAGAAGAGCTCAGGGTTCTGTAAAATGATCTCCAACTGTACATTTTTCTGCTGGAGAGTAGGCTGCATCAACTGGTGCAGGTTCTCAAACAAATCCCGCAGCAACACTTTTTTAAGGGTGGGCGAAATGATCTTGTTGAGGTTACGGTAGGTTTCGGCAAATTTAAGAAGACCCTCACTCCGCCTCCGGATGGTTTCAATACCCAGTTCCAGGTCTTCGATGGCCGAAGGCTGTTCGCGCATCAGCTCGGTTGCCCGCTTAAGCCGGTCCAGCATGGTATCTGCGAGCGAGGATATGGGGGCAACGGAATTCATGATTTCGTGGGTCATCACGCTTAATAATTTCTGCCAGGCCTTCGCTTCTGCTTCATCCAATGCTTCATTCACATTCTGGAATGCGGCCAGTTTAAACATTTTATTATCCGTTTGAAAGGCCGTTGCTGAAGCCAGCACTTTCACTATCCCGTTATCCCTTGAAATGGACACGATCTTACCGATGCCCGGCTGCAACAGCCTGATTTCTTTGAAAAGGTGCTCATCTCTTTTCTCCAGAGAATGCATCGTTTTCAGATAGGGGATACCCAGGATTTTCTTCAGAGAGTCATTCATCCAAATCACTTCCCCGCTCTCCACTTCATAAGACAGGATGCCGGTTTCCACCAATTCCAGGATCTTCTGCAGATACAGAAACTGTGTTTCTTTTTCCCTGCTGATCACTTTAAATGTGCTGTTGATATCGTTAAATCCTTTCCGCATGGTTTTGAGCTCATCCGGAGCCCGGTTCACATCAAAATGACGCGAGAAGTCGCGGTAATGTACTGACTCCACAAACTGATCCAGCTCATCCTGGGTCTTGCGGAAGAACCGGTAAAAATCACTGAACTGATATGCGAGCACCGGCAGCAGGATGATCAGATAGATATATTGACTCTGAATCACAACGACTGCCGTGATGCTGACCACGATGAACAGAATGACGATGCGGGTAAGTATGCGGAACTCGAATTTTTTGTACATGGATTTAAATATCGTATTTACTCAACCTCCGGTACAGTGCCGTACGGGTTAGTCCGAGTTCCCGCGCTGCCCTCGAAATATTACCCTGATGTTTTTCGATCACCTTTAAAATGGTATTTTTTTCGATGGTGCTGAGTGTGAGTTCCCGGTCTTCAGCATCGTCCATCTCCCTGACCGCTTCCAGTGGTGAAAAAATGATGTCATCGGCATGGATCTCGTCCCCTTCGCACATGATCACCGCTCTTTCGATACTGTATTGCAATTCCCGCACGTTTCCGGGGAAATGATATGCCCTGAGCTTTTCGATGGCCTTATTATCCAGATCCAGCGTCCGTTTCAGATATTTACCGGCATACATCAGCGCAAACTCGCGTGCGAGGGGCGCGATATCCTCAGGTCGTTTCCGCAATGGCGGCATCACAATTTCAACGGTGTTGATGCGGTAGATGAGGTCTTTGCGGAACCGGGTTTCATTGGCCAGTTCCGACAAGGGCAGGTTGGTGGCGCAAATGAGCCTGATGTCAACCGGAATTAACAGGTTTGATCCGAGCCGGGACACCTGGCGGCTTTGAAGCACCGACAACAGTTTCGCTTGTTGCTGCAGGCTGATGTTCCCAATTTCATCAAGAAATAAAGTGCCTCCGGAGGCCATTTCAAAGCGACCCGTGCGGTCGTCCCTGGCATCGGTAAAAGCACCTTTCTTGTGGCCGAAGAGTTCACTCTCAAATAAAGTCTCAGTAAGCGCACCTACATCTACCTTCACGAATTGTTTTGAGGATCTGAGGGATTTATCGTGAATCATCCTGGCCATCAGGTCCTTGCCGGTTCCGTTTTCACCCAGAATAAGGATATTGGCATCGGTCGGCGCTATCTTGTCCACTTTGGTTAGTATTTCCCGGATGGCCGGCGACTGGCCGATAACGGGGGCCTTTTCTCCTCCCTCTGCAGATTCAACTGATTTTACGGAGGCGGAGCCATCTTTGCGTTGCAGGGTTTCGCGTATGGTCGTGATCAGCTTTTCATTATGCCATGGTTTCACTACAAAGTCGACCGCCCCATCTTTGAGAGAACGTACGGCCAGATCTATGTCCCCGTAAGCTGTGATCATGATCACCGAGGCATTCACATCCCATTCCTTTATTTTGCGTAGCCAGTACAATCCCTCATTCCCTGTATTGATGGCGCTGTTGAAATTCATGTCCAGCAAAATGATATCAAAATGCTTTTTATATAATAATGACCGGATATTTTCCGGATTTTTCTCCGTGATTACCTCCGAGGCTTCGGTTTTAAGCAATAGCCGGACAGCGGTAAGGATATCCACATCGTCATCAATGACCAGGATCGAGGCGTTTTTTAATACCATGCTGATAGATAAAATAATTGGAAGTCCATGCAACAAAACAATGCCACAAGTTTACTCTAATATAATATGGTGACAATTAATTTTTTAAGGAATCCGGCCTTTTAGAACCTGTATCAAAAGCGAACAGTTCCTGTATCGTAAACGACCGGGTAAGCCGGCAACGGATTTCTAAATGATTGTAAATCATTTAAATTGAGATCTGGCACGTGGTTGCATTTAATAGTCCGTAATTTTCTTAGTTTCAGCTTTTAAAAAAACACACCGGGTATCTTTATACCTGGTGCTATAAAAAATAATGCAAAAATGGTAGACCGGGTAATCAAGAAGAAAAAATGGCCGCCCAGGAAAATCCTCACCATCGCCGGAATTGCCGCATTGGTACTCCTGGCCTTCGGAAGTTATTACTTCACCTCCGGGAAATCCCGTCTTAACCAGGATCTGGACCGCTTAACAATATCCACCGTTACGAAGGGGCCATTCCAGGAAACCATTCCGGTTAATGGTACGGTTCTGCCCATTAAGAGCATTTACCTGGATGCAACAGAAGGAGGCCGGGTGGAGGAAAAATATGTGGAGGATGGCACGTTCATGAAAAAAGGCCAGCCGATCCTGAGACTGTCCAATACCAACCTGGAACTCAACCTCGCCGGCCAGGAAACCAACGTTTTCACGCAGCTATCCCAAATGCAGCTCGCCCGCATCAATGCCCAGCAAAATACAGTATCGAAACTAACCCAGATGGCCGATGTGGAAAGCAGCTTTAAAGAAGCAGAGCGGATCTATAACCTGGATAAGACCCTGTTTGCCCAGAAAGCCATCGGTTCCCAGGAATTCAAGCAGGCTGAGAACAACTATAATTATTACCTGGAAAAGGAAAAACTGGCGCGCGAGATCCTGAAGCAGGACACGGTTTCAACGAAACAACAAACGGAACAGGACAAAGAATCTTATGAACATGCCCAGAGCGGCCTGGCGATCATGCGGAAAAAAGTGGGAGATCTGATTCTCCGTTCACCCATTGAAGGCCAGCTGACTTCCCTGGATGCCGAAGTAGGCCAGTCCAAAAAAGAAGGTGATCGCCTGGGCCAGATTGATGTACTCAGCGGCTTTAAAGTGCAGGTGGACGTAGATCAGCATTATATCTCCCGGATTTATAATGGACTGACAGGCGTCTTTAATTTCGCTGACAGCAATTACAATCTCAGGATATTTAAAGTGTACACCCAGGTTACCAATGGGCATTTTCAGGTGGATATGCAGTTTGTCGGAAAAGTGCCCAAAGGTATTCGCAGAGGTCAAACCCTGCAGATCCTGCTGGCCCTAAGTGAAGCAAGGCAATCGGTACTCGTGCCCCGCGGTGGATTTTACAACCAGACGGGTGGCAACTGGATATTCAAAGTGAGTGATGACGGTAAAACCGCCTACCGGGCCGATATTCAGCTGGGCAATCAGAACCCGGAATATTACGAAGTGCTGCAGGGCCTTAAGCCCGGCGATAAAGTGGTCACCAGCAGTTATGAAAATTACGGAAACATTCAGGAGCTTGTCCTTAAGAAATAACATTCCCATTCACGTTTAAAATAAAAAAAATGATACGGATTCACGATCTGGAAAAAATTTACAAAACAGAAGAAGTGGAAACCATCGCACTGAATAAACTCTCGTTCCAGGTAAACGATGGTGAATTCGTAGCCGTCATGGGACCCTCCGGTTGTGGCAAGTCAACTTTACTGAACATCCTGGGCCTCCTGGATGATCCCGATAATGGAAGTTTTCTCTTTAACGGCATTGAGGTGGCGCATTTCAATGAACGGAAAAGAGCGGACCTGAGGAAAAGGAATATCGGGTTTGTATTCCAGAGCTTCAACCTCATTGACGAGCTCACGGTTTTTGAGAATGTGGAACTGCCCCTGATCTACCTGGGTGTAAAAGGAGAAGAAAGAAAAAAAAGAGTAGAGGAAATGCTCGATAAAATGCAGATCATGCACCGGCGGAATCACTATCCACAGCAGCTTTCCGGCGGTCAGCAGCAAAGGGTGGCCGTAGCCCGTGCCGTGGTGAACAAACCCAAATTGATTCTTGCGGATGAGCCTACGGGAAACCTGGATTCAGCAAACGGAAATGAAGTGATGGAATTGCTTACCGACCTGAATGAACAAGGAACCACCATCATCATGGTTACCCACTCCGAACACGACGCCCGTTACAGTCACCGGATCATCCGTATGCTGGACGGTCAGACCGTGACGGAAAATATTCTTGCTTAAAGAGTTGACGGTTGACAGTTGACGGTTGACGGACATCAGGTGCGGATTCAACACTAAAGTCGGTCAACCGTCAACTGTCAACCGTCAACCAAACAAAAGATCATGCTGAAAAATTATTTCAAAATCGCCTTCCGCAACCTGTGGCGGCACCGGGTGTTCTCATTCATCAACGTCATTGGATTAACCATCAGCATGACAGCATGCTTTCTGATTTTCCTCTATGTGCATTTTGAGTTGAGCTACGATTCTTTTCACAGCAAAGCCGATCGCATTTACCGGGTGGTCACCGATCTGAAAACACCTTCCGAAATGCTCCACACCGGCGGTCCCTCCTGGGCCGTAGGTCCACATATTGTGCAGGAGTTCCCGCAACTGGAAGCAGCGGTACGTACCACGGGGGACGAGCTGCTGGTTAGAAAAGGTAATGTCAAATACCAGGAGTTAAATTCTCTATATGCTGATTCGGCCTTTTTCAAAGTATTTGATTTCAAACTGCTGAAAGGCGATCCTGCAACCGCACTGAATGAGCCCCTGAGTATTGTATTCTCTCAGAGTGCGGCAAAAAAGTATTTCGGCGATCAGGATCCCGTGGGCCAAACGGTTTTGCTTACCGGCGATGGATTAACCGCCAAGATAACCGGATTAATGGAAGACATGCCGGAAAATTCTCTGATCAAAGCAGATATGCTGGTATCGATGACCACATTAACGCGAAAATTTAATCCGGGTTTAGACGACCAATGGGGAAATTATGGAAATTCCACGTATATCCTGGTAAAACCCGGCACCAGGATCAGCGCCCTGCAGGCTCAGTTCCCGGCATTTCTGGAACGGAGAAATGGAGACGAAATGAAGAGGCTCAACATGTATCCAACCCTGCTGCTTGAACCTTTAAAAGATGTTTACCTGCGCTCCACCCGTAACGGCAATAATACCGGCAACATCAATAATGTGTATATATTTTCTCTGGTGGCGGTTTTCATTTTACTGATTGCCTGTTTTAATTTTGTTAACCTGACCACCGCCCGTTCTGCGGAAAGAGCAAAAGAAGTTGGTATCCGCAAGGTGGTGGGGGCCATGAAGGCGCAACTTACGGCACAATTTATTGGAGAATCCGTTTTATTGTGCGTGATTGCTTTTCTTTTTACACTGGGTATAACCGCTTTGCTCCTGCCATCTTTCAATCAGCTGGCGGGCAAAATAATCAGTACGGGCGTGTTCCAAAACGGGCATTTTATTCTTCTGCTGTTGCTGGCTGCCCTGGGTATCGGTTTATTGGCAGGTCTTTATCCGGCCCTCGTATTATCTTCATTCAAACCCGTCAGCGTTTTAAAAGGTCGGTTTTCCACGGGCAGCCGGGGCGTCCTCCTGAGAAAAGGTCTTGTTGTTTCCCAGTTCACCATTTCCATTACTTTAATCATTGCGACGATCATCGTCTATAATCAGATGAATTTTATGCGCAATCAGGATCTGGGTTTTAACAAAGACCAGATGATGGTGATCAATACCAACAGCGATCCGGCAAAGGAAGCTTTCCGCAATGCCGTGTCTGGCATGGCGGGTGTAAAATCTGTAGCCATGTCGTCCAGTGTACCCGGAGGCGGAAATCCCGGCGCCTATTCCATGATACAAAATAAAAAAGGGGAGATGCAGATTGCCAACCTCGACCTGTATTTTGTTGATTTTGATTATATCCCCCAATACCATCTTAAGCTGTTGGCGGGAAGGGCCTTTTCCAGGGATTTCCAAACAGACACCACCCAGGCCATGATCCTGAATGAAGCAGCGATAAAACTGTTTGGCTATTCTTCTCCGAAGGAAGCCATCGGAAGGCGCTTTTCCCAATGGGGAAGGGAAGGCATGATCATCGGTGTTATGAAAGATTTTCATTTCAGATCTTTACAGCAGGAGATCAAGCCGCTCTCCATGAGAATTGAACCCAATGGCTGTAATCTGATTTCGATCAATATTTCAGCTAAAAATTTACCGGCCACTATATCCGACATTGAAAAAAAATGGAACGCACTGATACCGGCCCGGCCATTCAGTTATTTTTTTCTGGATGACTTTTTCGACAAGCAATACCGAAGCGAAGAACGATTTGGAAAATTGTTCCTCAATTTCGCCGCACTGGCTGTCCTTATTTCCTGTTTGGGCCTTCTGGGACTTGCCTCTTACAGCACGATGCAAAGGACCAGGGAAATCGGAATCCGGAAAGTGCTTGGAGCGTCTGTGACCAATATCGTGAATTTACTTTCCGGGGAATTCTTAAAGCTGGTGGCAATCGCCATTATCATTGCTTCGCCCATTGCCTGGTTTGCCATGCACAGCTGGCTTCAGGATTTTGCATACCGGATCCATATCAGTCTCGAAATATTTATCACGGCTGCCATCTTGGCCGCCCTGATTGCCCTGTTAACGGTTAGTTTCCAGGCCATCAAGGCTGCTGTTGCCAATCCGGTGAATAGCTTGCGAACGGAGTAATTTTAGTTGAAAGTTGACAGTTGACGGTTGACCGATATCCGGTGCGAATTCACATATAAGGCCGTCAACGGTCAACCGTCAACCAATTATCAAAACCTGACAAAAATATCAAGCATGATCAAAATAGCGCATCTTTCAAAATGGATTAACATTGGAAATATCCGGAATTTCATTCTGAAGGATATCAATCTCAACATAGCGGAAGGGGAATTCATTTCCATTATGGGGCCTTCAGGATCGGGAAAGTCCACGTTATTAAACATCATCGGAATGCTGGATAACCCGTCGGAAGGCGAATACCAGTTTTTTGAAACCGAAGTGTATAAACTGAAGGAAAAACAAAGATCCAACTTATACAAGACACATATCGGATTCGTTTTTCAGGCCTATCATCTGATCGATGAGCTCACGGTATATGAAAATATTGAGACCCCGTTGATTTACCAGGATATCAAATCATCAGAACGCAGGGCCATCGTAGCTGATATACTTGACCGGTTCCAGATGGTGGGTAAAAAAGATTTATTCCCCACCCAGTTGTCCGGCGGCCAGCAGCAACTCGTGGGCATTGCCCGCGCCCTGGTAGCCAAACCCAAACTGATCCTGGCCGATGAGCCCACGGGAAACCTGAATTCCAAACAGGGTGAGGAGATCATGGAATTGTTCACCAAACTCAATCAGCAGGACGGTGTAACGATCATCCAGGTAACACACGCTGAAAAAAATGCCGGATACGGAAAGCGGATCATTCACCTGCTTGACGGGCGAATCGAAAAAACAGAGACAAATAAATGATCACCACAATGAAGCAGATTCGTATCTGGATATTTTTTGCCGGCATCACCTGTTATCACAGTGGCTTTGGCCAGGACAGCAGTGTGCGCGCGCTGAACCTGAAGCAATGTGTTGATCTGGCCATCCGGAACAACCTGCAGGTGAAGCAAAGTGAGATCCAAATGCAGGCCAATGGTCTTCAGTTTAAGCAGGCCAAAGACTATATACTGCCCACCATCAATGCGAGTGGCTCCCAGGGTATCAATTACGGAAGGAGCATCAATAATTTCAACAACAGCTATGTTAACCAGCAATACAATTCGGGAAATTACGGCGTAAGTGCGTCCCTGAACCTATTCAGCGGATTAAGCGTGCAAAACGGTATTCGCCAGGCTGCCCTGTATTATGATGCCAGTAAAATGGACCTTCAACAGTTTAAAGATAATATTACACTCGACGTGATCCTGGACTACCTGATGGTGCTGAACAACCAGGACCAGCTCGATATTGCCCGCCGGCAGGCCGACGTGGATGCCAAACAGGTGGAACGCCTGGAAATCCAGAACCGTGCAGGCGCCATCGCGCCAGCCACATTGTACGACCTGAAGGGCCAATACGCCAGTGACCAGGTAAATGTTGTAAATGCTGTCAGTAATCTGGAAAATGCCAAAGTGGCCCTGTTTGGCCTTCTCAATGTGCCTTATCAGAAGGATGCTACTTACGAAACGGTTGCGCTGGATGCAAACACCCTGGAATACGGAATCGGCTCAGATAGTATTTTCCAATCGGCACTGCAGATCATACCCAATATCAAGGCCAACGACCTGCGTGTACGGTCATACGAAAAGGGCATTGCCGCCGCCAGAGGTAAATTATTCCCTACCCTTTCATTTTTTGGCAGTGTAAATTCAAATTATAACAGCATTGCGACCGCCGGAATCAATGGAACTGATTTTACAACGCCTACCGGGGAATTCGTAAATATCGGAGGATCCCAATATGATGTGAACACCATTGCAAAACAGCAACAGAAGATCGGTTTTGGAGACCAATTCAAAAACAACCGCTATGAAGCCATCGGCCTGACCCTTACTGTTCCCATATTAAATTATTTAAGTGCCCGGAACAACATCAAATCGCAGAAGATCAATTTGCAGTATGCGAAAATCACTGCCAATGCATCCCGGAATCAGTTGCAGCAACAGGTGGAGCAGGCCTGGCAGAACATGAATCAGGCTTATGGTCAGTATAAAGGATTTATGGATCAGGTAAAGGCTTTTGAGGAATCCTTCCGCACGGCCGAGATCCGTTTTAACAACGGCGTGATCACGTCGGTAGACTATGTAATCGCGAAGAACCATGTGGACCAGGCCAACATCAACCTCACGGCATCGCGGTATAATTATATTTTCAGAACCAAGATCCTGGATTACTATCAGGGCAAACTGACGTTGGGAAATTAACTGTTTACTTTTTCATCCACCTTCTCAAACAATCCCCCACTTTTTCCGATTCTACCATGAAACCATCGTGCCCATAGATGGAATCAATGGTCACCATGGCGCAATCCGGAATATAGTCGGCAATGAATTTCTGCTCGTCCACCGGGCATAGGATATCACTCGTGATCCCGATGATCAGCGTCCTTTGCCGCATGGAAGAGAGAACTTTTTTAAGATCGCCACCCCTGCCGCGCGAAATATTATGGGTATCCATGGCCTTGGTCAGCAGCCAGTAACTGTAGGCGTTGAACCGCCGGGCTAGCTTATCACCCTGGTAGTGCATATAGGAAGAAGCCCGGTAACCGTCCAGTTTTTCTGTGTCCGGGTCCGATTGCTTTTCCTTCATGATGGTATAATTCCGGTAAGTGAGAATACCAATGGCCCGGGCTGCTTTCAATCCCGCAGCCCCCGCATCTTCATTCTTATTTTTCCATGAGGAATCCGCTTCGATGGCAAGCCGCTGCGCCGTATGTATGGCAACGCCCCAGGCAGTTTCTGCAGCAGATGTTGCGATGAGAAAAAGATCCCTGACAATATCCGGCTCCATCACACACCATTCCAAAGCCTGGTAACCACCCATACTGCCACCCATCATCATGGCTATCTGGCGGATTCCCAGGTGCTGACGGAGCAGTATATGCGCCCGGACCATATCGCGGATGGTTACGGCCGGGAAATCGCTGAAATAGATATTACCCGTGTCCGGATTGTTGCTCAGAGGGCCCGAAGTGCCGTAACAGGATCCCAGAATATTAGCGCAAACAATAAAATGAGTGCGCGGATTCACGATGTGGTTTTCTCCCACCATGCCTGGCCACCAGCGGGTTACGTCGGAATTAGCCGTAAGGGCATGGCAGATCCACACTGCATTATCTGCATTATCATTCAGTTGGCCGTAGGTATGGTAAGCGATCTTAATGCTGGCCAGTACCTGGCCATTTTCCAGCCGGAAAGGCTGATCAAGGTGAAATTCCTCCATGCTCCGGATTCAAAATTTTTGTATGCAAAATTATGTGGAAATGTGCTAATGTGGAAATGTGCTAATGTGCAAATTAAGGACTGGTTTCCATTTACACATTAGCACATCAGCACATTTCCACATTAAGAAGAATTATCTTTGCAAAAATATTCATTTATGGCCCATGTAGAAGTGATCCGGGTTAGCAACGATTTCGGGTTTGAAGGAACCGACGCTACCGGCCACAGGGTACAGATGGATTCCAGTCCGGAAAGTGGCGGCCATGACTTTGGCATCCGGCCAATGCAGATGTTATTGATGGGTCTGGGCGGCTGCAGCGGCATTGACATTGTTTCGATTCTGAAAAAACAAAAACAAACGGTGGACGGATTCCGGATCAGTATCGATGGGGAAAGAGCATCCGGTAAAGAAGCAACCCTTTGGAAAAAAATTCATATTATTTTCGAATTGAAAGGAATCATAGATCCTGAAAAAGCAAAACGGGCCTGCGCCCTGTCCATTGACAAGTATTGTTCTGTTGCCGCCACACTGATGGGTTCGGGATGTATCATAACGTGGGAGACCCGGATAATCGCTTGACATCAGCAGTCTAAGCCCCAGCTGAATCCGGTTCCTGCCGGCTTCTCATCACCAGGCTCAATAAAATCATCTTAAAAAACGCAATTATGCCTTTACACCGTATTTCCAAGCTCATCAGAACCCGCATAAAGCAAACCGAAGAAATGGAGCATTCGTCTCCGCTGTTCCTCACGAGCAGTTTTTCCTTCGACAATGCCGAGGAGATGCGTGCCGCATTCGCCGACGAAAACGACGATAATATTTACAGCCGGTTTTCCAATCCCAGCATTCAGGAATTCACTGATCGCATGTGTGTTCTGGAAGGAATGGAATCCGGATTTGCCACAGCTTCGGGGATGAGCGCTGTGTTCGCTTCCTTTCTGACCTTTTTAAAGAAGGGGGATCATCTGCTGTCCTGCAGATCCATTTTTGGGAGCACACATAGCGTCATCACAAAGATTCTTCCCAAATATGGTATAGACCACAGTTATACTCCTGCGGGAGACCTAAGCAAGTGGGAAGAAGCCATACAGCCCAATACCCGGATGATTTTTGTGGAAACTCCAACAAATCCGGGCCTGGACCTGATTGACCTGGAAGTAGTGGGCAAACTGGCAAAAAAACATAACCTGATTTTCTGCGTGGATAATTGTTTTGCCACACCCATAGGTCAGCTCCCCGCAAAGTTTGGAGCCGACCTGGTGATCCATTCCGCCACGAAGTGGCTGGATGGCCAGGGACGGGTATTGGGCGGTGTGGTACTCGGCAGCAAAAAACTGATCCATGATATTTATCTTTTTTGCCGCAGTACCGGCCCTGCACTTTCTCCCTTTAACGCCTGGATACTCAGCAGGAGCCTGGAAACTCTGGAGGTGCGGATGGAACGCCATACCTCCAATGCATTCTACCTGGCACAACAGCTCGAAAAACATCCGGCCATCAGCTGGTTAAAATATCCTTTTCTCGAAAGTCACCCGCAATACGCAATTGCCAGGAAACAAATGATCAATGGCGGAGGCCTGCTGTGTTTTGAATTGAAAGGCGGCTTGGAAAGCGGAAGAAAATTCCTGGATAATCTGAAAATGCTTTCCCGTACGGCTAACCTGGGGGATACCCGCAGCATAGCCTCTCATCCGGCCAGCACTACACATGGAAAATTAAGCGAGGAAGAAAGAATGAGTGTAAATATAACGCCAGGGCTTATACGCATTTCCGCAGGACTGGAGCACAGGGAGGATATTTTGGAGGATATTGTGCAGGCGCTGTAGGAGCAAATGTGTTAGTGTGGAAATGTGCTAATGAGGAAATTAAGGACAATCCGAAAAAAGATGTTAGAGTTTAATTATGCCGGCACACAATGCATTTTCACATTACCACATCAGCACATTACCCCATTTCCACCCTAGTCTCCCCAAATCTCTCCCTTCCCCTCAATCCATAATTTTACAGAATCGGTTGTAACTGATTTGGGCCTTTCCAGAGGATAACCAAGGGCCCGGTCCCAGCAAAGGCTTGCCAGCACGCCGAGTGCGCGGCTGACGCCAAAAAGCACGGTATAAAATTCATATTCAACTAAACCGAAATGAACCAGCAGGGCACCGCTGTGTGCATCCACATTGGGCCATGGGTTTTTTATTTTTCCCACGGATTGCAATACCGGCGGCACGGCTTCATAAATATTCCAGACCGTTTGCACCAGCGGATCGTCAGGTAAATGTTTTTTACCGAATTCCATCTGGGCTGTAAAGCGGGGATCTGTTTTTCGGAGTACAGCATGCCCGTATCCCGGAACCACTTTCCCTTCGCTCAGTGTTTTCTGAACATACTCCACGATCTGTTCTTTGCTGGGCAGATCTGTTTTTAATTCTTTCCGTAATTCCAGGATCCATTTGATCACTTCCTGATTGGCGAGGCCATGCAGCGGCCCGGCCAGGCCGTTCATGCCTGCGGCCAGGCTAAGATAAGGATCACTCAGGGCGGAGCCCACCAGATGGGTGGTGTGCGCGCTCACGTTGCCCCCTTCATGGTCTGCATGAATGGTCATATATAAGCGCATCAACTCCTGGAAGGTATCGTCCTGATAGCCCAGCATGTGAGCAAAATTGCCAGCCCAGTCCAGCAGGCCATTGGGCTGAATATGATCACCGTTTTTATACTTTCTCCGATAGATATACGCAGCCACCCGGGGAAGCCGGGCGATCAGATTCATGGAATCGTCAAATATGGCATCCCAGTAATCTTTTTTATTGAGTCCTTCCCCATATTTTTTTGCAAACTGGCTTTCCGTCTGAAGGGCCATGATGGCAATTACAAATTGCGTCATCGGATGGGTGCCCACCGGCAGGGCTTCAATGGCATCAAACACATGATTGGGCACGTGACTGCGACGCTGCCAATTGGCGGTTAACTCCAGCACATCTTTTTCTTCGGGCAGCTCACCGATCAGCATCAGGAAAAACAAACCTTCCGGCAGCGGCTCATGACAACCCGGTGCCTTGGGTAATTTTTCCTGGATTTCCGGTATGGAATAGCCCCGGAAACGGATACCTTCCTGCGCATCCAGTAATGAGGTCTCGGTAACCAGCCCGGTCATTCCCCGCATTCCCGCATATATTTGAGAAAGGGTTGTTTCCCCGATTTTCTTTGAGCCATGTTCTTTTAAAATATCCTTAATTTCCGCACTGAGGGCTTCGGATTTGATCTTAAACCTTTCTTTGATAGTCATACAGGTCATTTGAAATAATCATGGATAAGTTGGCTAAAGTTAATTCATGCACGCTGTAGGAACAAATGATTACAACGATATGTTTGTTGACCCGGTTTGGTTGACGGTTGACGGACTTTATGTGTAAATTAACACATAGAAAATATCGCATTCCAGTCGAAAAGTTTCAACTGAAATCCGTCAACGGTCAACTGTCAACGGTCAACCTACTTCGGCGCTCTCCAGTACAGCCATCCGGCAACAATTCCGAAAATAATATTCGGCATCCAGGCTGCAAGCATGGGGGAAAAATTTCCTTTGGTTGCAAAAGTCACGGAGAATTTATCCATGATCACGAAAACGGCGGCCATGACCAATCCGATGGCCAGGTTTAAACCGCTACCGCCTCGTATCTTACGGGTTGCGATAACGGCGCCGATGATGGTTAAAATGATCACAGAAAAAGGAGAAGCATCCCGGTGATACCTTTCTTCTTTATACGTATTGAGACCTTCACTGCCCCGCAATTCTTCCATTTTGATAAACCGTTTTAATTCCGGAGTGGTATATTTATCCTTCAGGTATTCATCCCTTCTCAATTCTTCCGGGCGAACATTCAGGTTCATATGCATGGTCGGAATCAGCCGGGCCGTCTCTTTCAAACCATCATTCGTATGTTCCACGATGCCCGTGAGCAGCCAGTCTTTTTTCGCTGTATCCCAGCGTATGGACTCTGCACGGAGATTATAATAAATTTTATCATTTTTAACCTTGGAAAGAAAAAAACTGCTGGCCGTTTTGCGGGCCGTATCATAATATTTGAGTCCGACATAGGTCCCGGCATTCACCCGCAGATAAAAATTATTGGTCCGGTAGGGATCACTGTTATACGAGCTGTTCCGGTCAATATAGGTTGCCTGAAAGTTGGTCCTGATTTCGTTGGCCTTCGGCACCCAATACTGGCTGGCAAACCAGTATAAAAGGCTGAGCAGCACAGCACCCACGATGAATGGGCGCAGCATCCTCGGATACCGTACACCACCAGCCAGAATGGCAATAAATTCGGATTGCCCGGCCATCTTGGAGCTGAAATAAATGCAGGCGATAAATACCATGAGCGGAAAGATCATCGACATGATAAAGGGCACAAAACCAATAAAATAATGCGTAACGATCTCCCAGGAACTAAGGCCCGACTTTACAAAATCATCTGCTTTTTCGCTGGTATCTATGACCACGGCAATCACCGTGATGGTGAGCATGGTAAACACAAAGGTGCTCAGGAATTTACGGAGTATGTACCAATCCAGTTTTTTCATGCAACAAAACCGTTGCGAAAATACGGCAATGCCCCGTAGGAAATGAATCCGTGCTGTTAAATCCACAGACCTTCCATCACAATAGGGGGCGGGGGAAATGTTGAAAAATATAACTTCGCTCCTTTAAAATATGAAAATGCCCATAAAGAGATGGTTTCTGACGATGAGTTGCCTTATTTTCATTTGTGTGAATCTCTTTTCACAGGATACGGTAAACTATGACCAGCACGAGGCTTTTGCGCCCATCTTTTATCCTGCCAACGGGGATGAAATAAGAACTGCAGCGGGAACGCCTGGTCCGGAATACTGGCAAAACGAGGCTGACTACTCCATCAAGGCAGATCTGGATGATGTAAATCAAAAGATCAGCGGTTCGGTGAACATTACCTATAGAAATAACAGTCCTGAACAACTGCCTTTTTTGTGGTTGCAACTGGATCAGAATATTTACAAGCCTGACTCCCGCGCCCAGGCTGCTACCGCCGTAACCGGGGGACGATATGCGAATCTGGGGTTTAACGGAGGTTATGACATCGAGTCCGTCGCTTTGCTGAACGGCGAACACGAAGAAAAAGCCAATTATAGCATCAGTGATACCCGGATGCAGATCCTGCTGCCTGCGCCGTTGAAAGGCCATGGCGATTCCGTAAAGATCAGGATAGAATATCGTTTTGGCATTCCCGAACGCGGTTCAGACCGCATGGGCCGGATGGAAACAAACTACGGTTGGGTTTACGAAATCGCCCAGTGGTATCCGCGCATGTGCGTTTACGACAATGTGCAGGGCTGGAATACTCTGCCATACCTCGGAGCCGGAGAATTTTATCTGGAATATGGCAATTATGACTTCAGCATTACCACAGCACCCAATCAGATCGTCGTGGCGTCCGGCGAACTGATGAATCCTTCGGAAGTGCTTAGTACAGAACAACGGAGCCGATTGGAAGAAGCCCGGAAAAGTGATAAAACGGTGACGATCCGTTCCGAAAGGGATGTAAAAAATCAATCCGGAAAACGGAGTAAAAACAGGCTGACCTGGCATTACCATTGCCAGCGGGCAAGGGATGTAGCCTGGGCTGCGTCAACGGCATTTGTTTGGGACGCCGCCAGGATCAACCTTCCGGATGGGAAAAAATCCCTGGCCATGTCCGTTTACCCGCCGGAATATGCCCTCGATTCCGGCTGGAAAAGGTCGACTGAATTTGTAAAGGGCGCCATTGAACATTATTCTAAAAAATGGTTTCCATTTCCTTACCCTGTTGCCGTGAATGTTGCCGGAACTGTTGCCGGTATGGAATATCCGGGAATCGTTTTTTGCAGCGCCTTCAGTCAGAAAAAAAGCCTGTGGGGTGTAACCAGTCACGAATTCGGTCATACCTGGTTCCCGATGATCGTCGGAAGCAATGAAAGAAAATATCCCTGGATGGATGAAGGGTTCAACACCTTCATCAATTCTGTAGCCGATAAAAATTTCAACCACAGTGAATTTTATGAACCACCCCATAACCGTTCGCGGGCCACGCGGTTTTTTCAACCTTATTCGGAGGGCATCATGACGATTCCGGATGTCACCAATCCCCGCTATCTGGCCGCGAATGCGTACGACAAACCGGCCATGGGGCTGGAATTATTACGGGAACAAATTTTAGGGGAAGAAAAATTCGATAATGCCTTTCGCTATTATATCAGCAGCTGGGCATATAAGCATCCAACGCCGTGGGATTTCTTTCATGCGATCGAAAATTACAGCGGGGAAACCCTGGATTGGTTCTGGCGCGGATGGTTTCTCAACAACTGGAGAATAGATCAGGCGGTCATGGATGTGGATTATCCCGAATCCAGTCCAGCCAACGGTGCCATCATTACCATTGAAAACCGGGAGCAACTTCCGATGCCCGTAACGGTGGAGGTAAAAGAGACCGGGGGAAAAACAGGGCGTGTAAAGTTGCCTGTGGAAGTGTGGATGCACGGACCGGTCTGGAAATTTTTCTATCCTTCAACCCGCAAAATTGAAACGGTGACCATTGATCCGGATAAAGTCCTGCCGGATAATAATGAGAGCAATAATGTTTGGACGTCTAGATAATGGTTGACGGTTGACGGCCCTTGTGTGCGAATCCGCAATTGAGTTCCGTCAACTTCTCACAGCCTTTGTTTAAGTAATTCCACCTGCTGATTTTTCCAACTGGCAAAATCTCCCTGCAGGATATGTTCACGGCACTCCTTTACCAGATGCAGATAGAACGAAAGATTATGCACGCTGGCGATAGTTAAAGCCGTAAGTTCTTTGCTTTTGATAAGGTGCCGGAGATACGCTTTACTATATTGGTTGCTTAAAGTGCAATCAATGCCGTCGTCAATCGGCGAAAAGTCATTTTCCCATTTTTTATTATCAATATTAATCACCCCCTTCGAGGTGAAAAGCATACCATTCCTTCCGTTTCGCGTAGGCATCACGCAATCAAACATGTCAACACCCAGGGCGATGCATTCCAATAGATTCCATGGCGTGCCGACACCCATCAGATAGCGGGGCTTTTCCGGGGGCAGATGTTCGCAGCAAAGAGCTGTCATTTCATATAATTGCTCATCCGGCTCACCTACACTTAATCCGCCGATGGCATTTCCCAATGCATTCCGGGAAGAAATAAATTCGCAGGATTCCCGGCGCAGGTCCTCAAAGACCCCACCCTGCACGATCGGAAAAAGATTTTGAGCATATCCGTATTTGTCCGGCGTACCGGCGAACCGCGCCAGACATCTGTCCAGCCAGCGGTGTGTAAGATCCATGGAGGACCTGGCATATTCATACCCTGCTCCGAAAGCCGGGCATTCATCAAAAGCCATGATGATATCGCCGCCTATGCTGCGTTGAATATCCATTACTTTTTCCGGCGTGAACAAATGAGCGGATCCGTCAATATGAGATTTGAACACAACACCTTCTTCCGTGATCTTCCGGGTCCCGGCGAGAGAAAAAACCTGGTATCCGCCGCTGTCGGTGAGCACAGGTCTGCTCCAGTTTATAAAACGATGAATTCCGCCGGCATTTTCCAGCACCCCGGTACCCGGCCGCAAATAAAGATGATAGGTATTGCCCAGGATGACCCGGGCCTTCACTTCCTGTTCCAGCTGGCCGGCAGTGACTGCTTTTACGCTACCCGCTGTACCGACAGGCATGAAAATGGGTGTTGGAATATCCCCATGATCAGTTTGTATAAGACCGGCGCGGGCTTTGGAAGAAGGATCAGTGGCAATGAGATTAAAGGATAGATGCGGCATGAGATAAACCTGCAAGTTAGGGTTGGCGGTTGACAGTTGACGGTTGAAGGCCTTCACATGCACATTCGTGGCTGACATCGGTCAACCGTCAACTGTCAACCGTCAGCGAATTGATCCCGGGAAACCGTATTATTACGTAAATTTACCGTCCCTAACTAACTGTAGCATTGAATGTATAAACTGCCGTCCTATTTATCCTGGAGTGAGATTTGGTTTACGATTTTTTGTCTGATCACGGGTATCCAGGTTTTCTACTACACGTGGTTTTTTCAAAGACTGGCTTTCTTCCGCAAACCGGTGAAAGAAAAATCCCAGCAACATCCCGTAAGTGTAATCATCTGCGCCCGGGATGAAGCGCCCAATCTGGCTGCCAATCTTCCCGGATCTCTGGTGCAGACTTATCCCAGCACCTACGAAGTGATTGTAGTCAACCACAACAGTCAGGATGATACCCGCTACCTGCTGGAAGAATTCAAGAAGACGTATAAAGGATTACATATCGTGAATCTGGAATATGAAGCCAAAGGAATTCCGGGGAAAAAATACCCGCTCAGCATAGGCATCAAAGAGGCTAAACATGAGGTGGTTTTGCTTACGGATACCGATTGTGTTCCGGCAAGCGAATGCTGGATAGAAAGAATGCAGGATGGTTATGATGAAGGGATACAGGTGGTGCTGGGATACAGTCCATACCGGAAGCAGCCGGGTGTGCTTAATAAACTGATCCGCTTTGAAACCTTTCATACGGCCCTCCAATATTTCTCCTATGCCCTGGCAGGTCGGCCCTATATGGGCGTAGGAAGAAATTTATCCTATAAAAAGGATTTGTTTTTTAAGAATAAGGGATTTTCCTCTGTAAATCATTTACCTGGTGGCGATGATGACCTGTTCATCAACCAGGTTGCCCATGGAGCCAATACACAGATCGTGATCGATCCGGAATCTTTTACGTTATCGGAACCCAAAAAAACATTTCGCGAATGGGTCCGGCAGAAAAACCGTCATCATAGCACCGGAAAATTTTACCGGCCGAAACAACAATGGCTGCTCGGCTTATATTCGGTAAGCCAGTTTTTATTCTATCCGGCGTTCATCATCAGCCTGATCTATTTTCACTGGACCTGGACCCTGGCTGTTTTTGGATTGCGTTTTTTACTGCAGGGATTTATTTATTTCAGGGTCATGAAAAAACTGAACGAAGCCGATCTTTTTCCTTTCTGGTGGTTACTGGATATCTGGATGATCGGATATTATCTCATTTTTGCACCTTCATTATTATGGAAGAAGCCCCGCATGGAATGGAGATAGTTACCCGTTATTTCGCTGATTTTACACCGGAACAACTGGAACAGCTTGGTGCGCTGGAGGCATTGTATGGTCATTGGAATACGCAAATCAACGTAATCTCCCGGAAAGACATTGGGAGCCTTTATGAAAAACACGTACTGCATTCCCTGAGCATCGCCGCCGTATTTGATTTCCCGCCCGGCAGCCGGGTGATTGATATCGGCACCGGTGGCGGATTTCCGGGCATTCCACTGGCTATTTTTTTTCCTGAGGTTGATTTTCACCTGGTAGACAGCATTGGAAAAAAACTCAAAGTAGTAGAAGGGATAAAAGAAGCTCTCGGCTTAAAAAATGTAAGCACCGAACATATCCGGGCAGAGGAAATCAAAGGAAGGAAATTTGATGTTGCAGTTTCCCGCGCGGCGGCTTCGTTAAGGGAATTATGGGAATGGTCCCGGCCATTGCTGAAAAATCAAATGCCCCAGCAAACCCGGGATTCAGAAAATGGACGCCCCTTTGCCAGCGGCCTCATCTGTTTAAAGGGGGGCGACCTCAATTCTGAAATCTCAGACAGTGGCAGCCGCCCCGGCATCACCGATGTGCACCAACTATTTCCCGAACCTGCATTTATTGAGAAGTATCTCCTGCATATACCCTATGGCAGAGGGTGATTTTACTGTTCGTGCTCCGGAGAGGTACGGTAAATTTAATTATCCCGGGTTAAAGAGTTGACGGTTGACGGTTGACCGACTTTTCTTTCGAAGTCCGCCCTGAAATCGGTCAACCGTCAACTGTCAACCGTCAACCCGAAAATCCTCATCTACAAATATTCAACCCATGTCCATCTCCGTATGCATCGTTGAAGATCACCCGGAAATACGCAATGCAATGGAGTTATTGATCCTGAGAACAGAGGATTTTGAACTGGCTGGCAGTTGTTCCGGATTTCAGGAAGCCATTATCCTGATTCCGGCTCTCCGGCCACAGGTCACTTTAATTGATATCAATCTGGGCGATGAAGAGAGCGGAATAGACATTATACGGGAACTCAAACCAAAATATCCCGGGCTGCTGTTTTTGATTTGTACGGTATACGACGACGATGAGAAAATATTCGAAGCACTGAATGCCGGCGCCCACGGATATGTTCTGAAGAAAACACATCCCGACCGCCTGCTGGAAGCGATCAGGGAATTGACGCAAGGCGGAGCACCTATGAGCAGCCAGATCGCCAGGAAAGTGGTGAACGCTTTTCAACATACTTCTTCCGTACGGGGAATCTGGGCAGGATCTTTCTCAGGAAAGGCAAAACCATTGCCCGTTTTATCAAACCGGGAGAATGAGATCCTGCAGCAACTTTCCCTTGGATTCCTGTATAAGGAAATCGCCGCTAACCTCTATATCAGTCAGGAGACTGTACGCAAACATGTGTACCACATCTATGAAAAACTGCACGTAGGAAACCGGGTGGAGGCAATCAACAAATATTTCAGGAGATAGACCGGATTCTATTTTCCGATTATTCTACCATTTCAGCTCCAGACGATTATTTCCCCGATTCAAGTCTGCCATCCGGTGTGAAGGATCTATTTCTATTTCTTTGAGGTCCGTAAGCCGGTGATTGATTTCAAACTCATAATCGGGACTGGTCCATTTCCAGGGTTCATAAACGATGCGTGGAATGGATTTATCTTCCACCGGTTTCGATCCGAACATCAGGTACTGAGGTATATACGCCATTTCCCGGCTGCCATCTTTGAACTGCAGCAACACATCCAGGGGCATCGGAACTTTCCCGATCATGCGTAAACGAATCCTGGTTTTCCCGTTCACTTCCCAGAGGCTGTCTATTCCATAATCCACCGTTTTGATGCTGTTGATCCAAAAATCCTTGTACCAGTCGAGCTGCAGATCACTCACTTTTTCCGCCACGCGAAAAAAATCGTCGGCATTTGGATGTTTAAAACGCCATTCCCGGTAATATTCCAGGAGTATCCTGTCCAGCACCTGATCTCCGACAATATACCCCAGCTGAACCATAAAAACGGCTCCTTTATAATAAACAGAAAGATTATAACCCATATTGGTATTGTAAAAATCTGCGTATGTACTCAGGGGTTCCTGCAAATTGCTTTTAGCCAGAGAGAAATAATGATTGTATTCATTTTTATAGATCTGATCGTCCGATGTGTCTTTATTTAAATATCCCCAAACCCGGGCGCCGGCGTACTGAGTAAATCCTTCATCCATCCAGGGATATTTCAATTCATTCGTACCCAGCATGCCCTGGTTCCAGCTATGCATAAACTCATGCATCCAGCCACCAGAATCCTTCAGCAGGGTTGCCATAGGGTATTCCATGCCACCATCTCCGCCATTAATAAATGAATACTGTTTGTAGGGATAGGGGCCGAAGGTCTTTTCAATAAACGGCAATGCCAGTGCGGCCTGATCCAGAATATTTAACCATTTCTTCTCGGGGGTTTTGTTGGTCTTATACAATACATGCAGGGTCAGCCCTTCACGGATTTTCTTACTGGCATGTTTAAACTCCGGATCGGCTGCCCAAACAAAATCATGCACGTTGGGTGCATAGAAATGCCAGGTTAGTTTTTCCCCTTTGGGCCGGATAATTTTCGTACCTGGAGATTCATATCCGTAGCCGATCTGGTTGGGGTTCTGTAAATAGCCGGTTCCTCCCAGTATATAGGTTTTGTCAATACGGATCTTAACATCAAAATCACCCCAGACGCCATAGAACTCACGTCCTACATAGGGTGTAGGATGCCATCCTGCATAATCGTATTCGCATAGTTTGGGATACCACTGGCTCATGGAATAACGCACCTGGGTTTCCGGGTTATCCCGGCCGCTCCGGCGGATTTGCAAAGGCACCTGCGCTTCAAACTCCATGTCCAGATTTACGGTGCTATTCGGAAGAATGGGCTTGGTCAGGGTTACTTCAAGAATGGTCTCTTCCACCTTAAATGGCTGCTCAACACCATTCATTTTGAGGGACAGTATTCTCTGATAACCAATCTCTGCGGGTGTTAAATGCAGTATCCTGTCTCTGACACGATCGTCCCAATCCGGATTGTCGTTGATGAGTGTTTGCCCCAGTACGCGGCTCCGGTTGTCCATCATGCTGTTCGGCTGAAAAGCATTCCAATACAAATGATAGAAAATCTTACGCAGGGTGTCTGGTGAATGATTGCTGTATTCCAGATGCTGCTTTCCGTCAAACCGGTTATTGACAACGTTCATGTCGATATCCATAAAATATTTCACGCGCTGCTGCCATCGGTCAGGCTGGGCAAAACAAAAAACAGCAATACACTGCACGATAAGCATACAGGCTGCCGGACGAAAAAATGTTTTCAAAAAAACACGCGACTGCCTCATCATATAATGAACGATTTAAAAAGATAAACATTATCCAATACCTTCGACCACCAGCACGATCTCACCCTTAACCCCTTTTTCAATAAAGTGATCGGCGACTTCACGGAGTGTTCCGCGAATATTTTCTTCATAAAGTTTGGTCAGCTCCCGGCTGACAGAACATTTTCTGTCTGCTCCAAAATACAGTATGAATTCCTGCAATGTTCTCACAAGTCTCAAGGGTGATTCATAAAAAACCATGGTCCTCTGTTCGGCAGCCAGATTCTTCAGCAGGCTCTGCCTTCCTTTCTTCAAGGGTAAAAACCCTTCAAAACAAAAACGGTTCATGGGAAGGCCGCTGTTCAGTAGCGCCGGAACAAATGCCGTTGCCCCGGGCAGGCATTCCACACGGATATTCACCTGGATACACTCCCTTACCAGCAAAAAAGCGGGATCGGAGACTCCAGGCGTACCCGCATCCGTAAGCAGGGCCATTATTTTACCCTGCAGCAACTGATCAACCAGGTGACGCAACACTTTGTGCTCGTTGTGCTGATGATAAGGCGTAAGGGGCTTGATGATTTGATAATGATTCAGGAGCTTTAGCGAGGTACGCGTATCTTCCGCCAAAATCAAATCGACTTTCTTAAGTGTGTCCAGAGCCCGGAAGCTGATGTCCTGCAGATTGCCTATGGGGGAAGGAACAAGGTAAAGCATGGGGAATTTGAAAATTTGCTGATTTGAAAATTTGAAAATGAAAACAAATTCAGATTTCTGTATTGAGCTTTATAAGCCTGTGCCTGAAATCATTTTCAAATCAGCACATTTTCAAATTTTCAAATTCTTATTGAACAGACACCTCAAAATATTCCATCACAGGATTTGCCAGCAGTTTTTTACTTGCTTCTTCGGCAATTTCTTTTGCCTGTTCTGAAGACTGCGCCTCCACCTGAAGCTGGATGGTTTTTCCAATCCGGACGTCCCGGACCGATTGTAAGCCAAGATTACGAAGACCACCCATAACGGCTTTGCCCTGGGGATCCAGTAATTCTTTCAGCGGCATCACCTTAACCTGCACGGAAAAATTCATACGATCCTGTTTTTGAAGATCAAAGATAATACAATGTAAAAAAGGAAAATGACCGGAACGGCCAGCCATTGCAAAAAGAAAAGAGAGATCAGGGAAATGAGCAGCAGGATGATGCGGGGAAGCTGCTGACCCACAGATGCTTTGTTAAATTTCATAGCCATTACAGGAAAACGCCTGACCATAGCATAACTTAAAACAAGTACGAGACCATATAAAAACCATTTATTCAGCAGGATGCTGATGACTGGGTTGCTGTTTTTTGTCCAGTAGATTAACGGAAAGGAAGCGATCAGCAATCCTATGGCGGGCACGGGAACACCTTTGAAGGAATGAGACTGTGATACATCCAGATTAAACCGGGCAAGCCGAACGGCGGCAGCACAAGGCAGGATCATCGCTGGAAATAACCAGACGAGGGAAATATCCGCGCCATCCGGTTGCCTCATAAAACTCATCCTTAAAAACTGGTAGATGATCATACCGGGAGCCACACCAAAACTCACCAGGTCGGCCAGCGAATCCAGTTCACGACCAAGTGGAGAGGAGACTTTCAGCAGCCTCGCCACAAGACCGTCTATAAAATCGGCAACAGCGGCGAGGCCAATGAACAGCGGCGCGAGCCATATCTTTTCCGGAATGTCCACATATTGTATTCCATCGCCGGTGTACACAATACTGATGCCGTTTTGTAAAATGCAGATCAGGGCAATGCAACCAAAAAACAAATTCAGTAATGTAAAGAGATTCGGGAGTTGTTTCATGAAAATATGCGGGTTTGTCTCGGGTTCGGGTTTAATGTCCGGGTCAGTGTTTCATTGCGGCTTCGATGTCTTCTACCGTAATCGGTATGTTCTTCATCAGGTCTCTATTTCCATTCTTTGTAAGCCACACATTATTTTCAATACGTATTCCCAGTTTTTCTTCCTCAATATAAATTCCGGGTTCCACCGTAAGCACCATGCCTGCCCGTAAAGGTTCGGTGCGTGTTCCCAGATCATGCACATCAATGCCAAGATGATGGGAAATGCCATGATACATATATTTCCAGTAAGCCGGATTCTCGCGCGTGGCATTCTTCACATCCGATTTACTGATAAGCCCGATCTTTTGAAAAATGATGTCCGCTTCGTCTCCCACCTGCTGATGATATTCGTTGATGATGGTTCCCGGTTTGAGCAGGCTTTTAGCAAACCTGTGTAAATGAAGACAGGCATTGTACACTTCCTTCTGACGTTTGGTAAACCTTCCATTCACGGGAATTGTGCGACTAAGATCAGCACAGTAACCGCCATATTCCGCTCCAAAGTCCATCAGGATCATATCTCCGTTCCTGCATTCCTGGTTATTGGCAACATAGTGCAGGATGCACGCATTTCCGCCGGAAGCCAGGATACTGCCATAGGCAGGGCCGGTGGCTCTCTGGGATAAAAAAGAATGCTGGATCTCGGCTTCCACGTCAAATTCAAAAACACCCGGACGCATAAATTGCATCACCCGGTTGAATGTATTGTGCGTAATGTCGATGGCTTTCTGAATCACTTCCACCTCTTCCGGCGTTTTGACTGAGCGCAATGCTTTCAGAATCGGTGCGGAACGAAGATATTGATGCAGCGGATAGCGTTTTTTGCTCTCTTCAATGAACCGGTATGTACGCGTCTGGACAACGCTGCTCTTGCGATCGTTTTCATTCGAATCCAGGTAAATATATTTTGCCAGATGAATCCATGTCTGCAACAGGGAGTCATGAACGTCAAGCCAGATGACCGTATCTATTCCCGATATGGCTTTACCTTCTTCAGCACGCAGCCTTTTGCCATCCCATTTCTCTTTCAATTCATTTGGTCTTGTCAGCACCAGCACTTCACGGTATTTGTGATCGGGATGATCCGGAAAGAGAATAAGCATGCTGTCTTCCTGAACGATCCCTGTTAGCCAGTAAAGATCACTATTCTGTTTAAATGGGTATGTCGCATCCCCGTTGGAAGGCATTTCGTCGTTGCTGACGAAAATGGCCACGGAGGAAGCCAGCATTTCCTTTTGAAATCTTTGACGGTTCTGCTTAAATATCAAGGGATTGAGCGCCAGGTATTTCATCCTTGTAAAAGTAGGGAGGATTGATGAAACCACCACGGAGAACCTGGGCGTGAAGAAACAGGGGAATCCATATCCGGCAAACTTAATAATTTAGACAATAAGCATATAAATCGCATATTAATAGATATTATCAAATTGTATGGCCATAAAAAAGGCTTTTTTTAGATAAAATTTAATTTTAGTTTTGGGGTTCAAACGGTTGAATATGTCATCTCCTGTTATGCAGCTTCCGCTTAAAAAATTAATAAACCTCGGATTAAAGGTTACCGGCGATATCCATTATCAGTTAAGCCCGGAAGAGCTGGCAAGCCAATGTGTACAAAGGCATGAAGGGATTCTTACTGACACCGGCGCACTATCTGTAAACACGGGTGAATTTACCGGGCGCTGCCCCAAAGACAGATATCTGGTGAGGGATGATGTTTCGGCAACTACTGTGGACTGGAACAATTTTAATCAGCCCATCGGGGAAAGGCAATTTGACCAGATCTTTAAGCTGGTCACGGATTATCTGAACCAGCTTCCCGAGATATGGGTGCGGGACAGTGCCGTTTGCGCAGATCCGGAATACCGCCTCCAGCTGCGGGTGATCACAGAAACACCCGCGATGAATCTTTTTGCTTACAACATGTTTCTCCGGCCGGAACAGGAAGGGCTCAAGGCAGACTGGCATATCCTGGCTGCCCCTGGTCTGAAACTGGACCCGGAGCACTGTGGTATCCGGCAACAGAATGCCGTGATCATATCTTTAAAAAAACAGGTGATCATTCTGGCCGGCACAGGTTATACCGGGGAGATAAAGAAATCTGTATTCTCGGTGCTAAACTATCTTCTGCCTTTTCACAAACAGGTGCTGGGCATGCATTGTGCAGCCAATATGGGAAGGAATGGCGATACGGCAATTTTCTTCGGATTGAGTGGTACCGGCAAAACCACGCTCAGTGCTGACCGGAGCAGGATGCTGATCGGAGATGACGAACACGGCTGGACAGACAAGGGCATTTTTAATTTTGAGGGTGGCTGTTATGCCAAATGCATTCACCTGAAAGAAGAAAACGAACCCGATATTTTTCGGGCTATACGTTCTGGCGCCTTACTGGAGAATACAGGTTTTTTCCCGGGCACTAACCACGTGAACTATGAGGACGCCTCCAAAACTGAAAATACAAGGGTATCTTATCCCCTGGATTATATCCCCCATTCCGTAACACCGTCCATAGGCATCAACCCTTCCAATATTTTTTTCCTCACCTGTGACGCCTCGGGTGTTCTGCCGCCCATATCCCGATTGACGCCGGAACAGGCCATGTACCAGTTCATTTCCGGATATACAGCGAAGATCGCAGGAACAGAGGCCGGCATTACAGAACCAAAATCCACTTTTAGCGCTTGTTTCGGAGCACCCTTCCTTCCCCTACACCCCGGATTCTATGCCCGGATGCTGGGAGAGAAAATTCGCAGGCATCAGGTGAGGGTCTGGCTGGTTAATACCGGTTGGAGTGGCGGTGCCTATGGAAAAGGAGAAAGGATCCCTTTATCCTACACCAGGTCGCTTGTTAGCGGCGTATTGGAGGGCAGAATGGGCAATACTAACTGGAAGGTGCATCCGGTTTTCCACTTCGCCATGCCGGAAACATGTCCCGGAGTACCCGACAGGATACTGGATCCGGAAAATACATGGAAAAATCCAAAGGAATATCAGGCAAAAGCCCGGGAACTGGCCATGCAGTTCATAGATAATTTTAAAAAATATGAAAATCAGGTCCCTGGAGAAATTTTAAATGGCGCCCCGGATTTTTAAAAAAACCCGAAAAATGTCCATTTAATAAAAATAATTCACCATCTTGGACGCTGTTTGCACTTCATCTAACGACCTTTAACGTTGTTTGCTATAAAAAGCTCTTTCTGGTGAAGAGCTTTTTTTATTTTAGAACAGTCCGTACAGCTGGGCATCAATCCGGGTGATGATTTCCCCGAGATGTTCTTCATTTTCGGGGAATTTATTTTTGTCCACGTTAATCACCAAAAGACCGCCTTCTTTATATCCGTCAATCCACTTATTGTATAAATCGTTCAGGCGCTTGAGATAGTCCAGGCGGATATTCTCTTCGTATTCACGACCTCTTTTCTGAATCTGTCCAACCAGCGTCGGAACCGAAGCCTGCAGATAAATCAGCAGATCCGGCGGCTGAACCATTCGTTTCAGAGTTTGAAAGAACTGGAAATAATTATTATAGTCGCGTTTGCTCATCAGCCCCATATCATGGAGGTTTGGCGCAAAAATGTGAGCATCTTCATAGATAGTACGATCTTGAATCACCGTTTCCGTACCGCTGTAAATTTCCAGCAATTGATTAAGACGTCCATTGAGAAAATGAATCTGAAGATTAAAACTCCACCGGGGCATGTCGTCGTAAAAATCGTTCAGATATGGATTATGATCGGCATCTTCAAACTGAGGTATCCATTTATAATGTTTGCTCAGCAATTCGGTAAGGGTAGTTTTTCCTGCACCAATATTACCTGCCACAGCGATGTGCTTTGGTTTCTTCGTTTTTGCCATTCCTAAATGTAAAGTCTTATGATGGAAATATAAAAAAGAATCGTTTTGCAAAAGCGGGTACTAAAACCCCATGACCTCCCGCACTTTTAGCAGGGTTGCCGCTGCACTCTTCCTTGCCTTTACTGCACCTTCTGACAGGATCTCGTCAATATGCGCCGGATCGCTTTGCAGGTTTTGCGCTTTTTCCCTCAGCGGACGTATAAAACTGACCATATCCTCAGCCAACTGCTTTTTCATGTCCCCATACCGGATCACACATTGATTAAAGTCGCTCTCATATTTTTCCACTACGTCGGATTCACTCACCAGTCGGAGCAACGTGAATAACCCCTGGATATAATCCGGCTTTTGCATATTTTCCACCGCCGGACCCTGATCTGTTTTCGCTTTCATGATCTTTTTAGTGATCAGCGCATCATCATCGTTCAGGTAGATCGTATTCATCGGGTTCTCACTCTTACTCATTTTTCCCGTGCCATCGAGGTTCAGGATCCTCAGCAGTTCTCCTCCGTAACTGAAGGCAACGGGAAGTGGAAATACATTTCCATAACGGTAGTTAAACCGTTCTGCAAAATTGCGGGTCATCTCAATATGCTGCTCCTGATCTTTCCCCACGGGTACCTTCAGAGCCCGGTGGATCAGGATGTCAGCAGCCTGCAAAACAGGATAAGTGAGCAGACCGGCATTGACATTTTCCGGTTGTTGCCTCACTTTATCTTTGAAAGTGGCCGTTTTTTCCAGTTCACCCCGGTAAGCCAGCATATTCAGATAGAGATAGAGCTCGGCTATTTCCGGAATATCACTCTGCGAATAGATCACACAGGCTTCCGGATCAAGGCCTCCGGCAATCAGTTCTGAAACCAGTCTGCGGGTATTGACTTTCAGGTCTTTGGTATCAGCATGTGTGGTTAAGCTGTGCCAGTCCGCAATAAAAAAATAGCAATCATATTCATATTGCATGCGGGCCCAGTTACGCAAGGCGCCAAAATAGTTGCCCAGGTGCAGGAATCCGGTTGGCCGGATCCCACTCAGCACGATTTCTTTCTTTTTTTCCATGAGGAGGACGAAGGTAACAAAACTGATGATTTCTGAGTACCCGGGTCGTCAGTTGACGGTTGACCGCTGACGGTTGACCGTAATCAGGTGCGAATTCGGGCCTAAAGTCCGTCAACCGACAACTGTCAACCGTCAACTGTTAAAAGGCCCTCCATACTTTATCCGGGTGCAGAATTTCTCCCTGAATCCATTATTTTTGTCTGTAATCCCGTTTCATGGAAGTAAATGATGCGCTTATTGAACATTTGTGCAAACTGGCCAATCTGGAGTTCGACGAAGCCGGAATGCAGGAGATTAAAAAAGATCTCGAAAAAATGATTGGTTTCGTAGAGCAGCTGAATGCTCTCGATGTTACCGGCGTGAATCCTCTGTTATACATGGGAGAAGAAACAGATGTTCTAAGGGAAGACATTTTAGAGACTTCCCTGTCCCGCACAGAGGCTTTAAGGAATTCTCCGCTAGCGGATGATGAATATTTTAAGGTCCCCAGGGTAGTAAAAAGTCCTTCCGCCTAACCGGCATTAAACAGTATAACCATTCTATGAGTTCAAACACGATCATTCTGCTCGAACGGATTCAAAAAAGTTACTTTATGGGAAAGCAGGCCGTTCCCGTTTTGAAAGGAATCAGTCTGGAAATACTAAAAAATGAATACGTTGCCCTGATGGGGCCCTCCGGTTCAGGCAAGAGTACGCTTATGAATATCCTGGGATGTCTGGACTCCCCGACGGAAGGGAAATACGTATTAAGCGGGCATGATGTAAGTCAGATGGCGGATGATGATCTGGCCGAAGTACGCAATAAAGAAATCGGATTTGTATTTCAGCAGTTTAATTTATTACCGAGACTCACGGCTGCCGAGAACGTTGCGCTTCCCCTGGTATATGCGGGCGTCGCAAAAAAGACCCGGATAGAAATGGCGATGGAGGTATTGGAAAAAGTAAGTCTTACGGATAGAAGTCATCATAAACCCAATGAACTGTCGGGTGGCCAGTGTCAAAGGGTAGCGATAGCCAGGGCATTGGTCAATAATCCTTCGCTCATCCTGGCGGATGAGCCTACAGGTAACCTGGATTCAAAGACTTCCATCGAAATCATGGAAATATTCAACAAAATACAAGCCGCCGGAAACACGGTCGCTCTGGTTACACACGAAGAAGATATTTCCAACTATGCTCACCGGGTGGTGCGACTTAAAGACGGGATTATCGAAACCGACAAAAGAAGACAAGGGGTATATGAAGCCGCATTGTAATTGTCTCTTGCATCATGTCACTCAAAATTTATACAAAAACAGGGGATGCAGGCAAAACCAGCCTGCTCGGAGGAACCAGGGTTTCCAAAAGCAATATTCGCATTGCAGCTTATGGCGATATTGACGAACTGAACTCTTTTATTGGCCTTTTGGCTGATCAGTATCCCGATGAAACCGGTCGTGCCATGCTAAAAGAGATCCAGGACAGGCTCTTTACCATCGGTTCTGCGCTGGCTTGCGATCCGCAGAAGGAAATTGCATTAAAAATTCCCGACCTGCGGGAAGAAGACGTACTGCTGCTGGAAAAGGAAATAGACCGGATGAGCGGGATATTACCCCCCATGAAATCCTTTATTCTGCCCGGGGGTCATCCAGTGGTTTCAACGGCTCATATCTGTCGCTGCGTTTGCCGCCGCGCAGAGCGTATGACCGTACAACTGGATGCAGAAGAGCCCATCGGTCAGATCCTGATCATCAAATACCTCAACCGTCTGAGCGACTACCTGTTCATCCTGGCCAGGTATGCAGGTCATTTGCTGGGATCAGAGGAGATTCCATGGGTACCCAGGAACAATTTGAAAATTTGAAAATCTGGCAATTTGAAAATGACGAAGACAGAGCCGATTCATTTTCAAATTTTCAAATTATCATCCCGTCCCGCATCCTCAGCACCCGGTCACTCTGCTCGGCCAGCGCTTCATTGTGGGTTACGATCAGGAAGGTTTGATTAAATTGTTTGCGCAGATCAAAAAAAAGCTGATGCAGTTCTCGGGCATTCGCAGAGTCCAGGTTTCCTGTGGGTTCATCGGCGAAAACAATATCCGGATTATTGATCAGGGCACGGCTTACGGCAACCCGTTGTTGCTCACCGCCCGATAAAGCGGAGGGTTTGTTTTCGGTCCGGTGGCTTACGCCCAGTATTTCCAATAGTTGCATTGCCCGCTCCTTAACTTCCGATTTTTTCCGGCCGGCGATCCATCCCGGTATACATACGTTCTCCAGCGCGGTAAATTCCGGCAACAGGTGATGAAATTGAAATACGAACCCGATATGGCGGTTCCGGAACGCTGCCAAAGATTTTCCTTTCAAAGTCTGCAGACGCCGGTTCTCCAAAAAGATCTCCCCCGAGGCCGGCTCATCCAGTGTGCCCAAAATATGCAAAAGCGTGCTTTTCCCAGATCCGGAAGGACCAACCATACTTACGATCTCTCCCTTGTTAATATCAAGGTTTACCCCCTTTAGAACATGCAGTTTGCCGTAGTATTTTTCGATATTTCTGGCCGAAAGGATGGCCGGGGAAGCTTCTGATGGGATCATCCGCAAATATAACAACCTTGTTTTAAGCGGGATTCCCCCCGTTTACCTCCTATAAATGGTATTTGGTGGTTTCATTATAAAAATTACTTTTGCGAAAAATTAAAGGCAGCGTTTTCCCCTATTCTCCGGAAGGCTGCCGTTGATCTGACCTTATTAATAATTCAGTAATTAAATACAGGAATAAAGATGTTTTGGACACTCGAGTTAGCCAGTTATCTTGAAGACGCCCCCTGGCCCGCCACCAAAGACGAATTGATTGATTATGCAATCCGTTCGGGCGCCCCGATTGAAGTGGTAGAAAACCTTCAGGAATTGGAAGATGAGGGTGAGATTTATGAGGGGATAGACGATATCTGGCCGGACTATCCCAGCCAGGAAGATTTCTTCTTTAATGAGGATGAATATTAAAAAATCACCATGTGGATAAAAAAATCCCTCTTTGGAGGGATTTTTATTTTTTTAACAGCCTCTTCCAGCGACCGTCAGGATCATACTTGCCCCTTATTTAATGATTTCTTCGTGGTTTTTTTCTATTTCCAGAATAATCGCCTCTGTGACACCGGTAAAGGAAAAGCCTCCATCATGAAAAAGATTCTGCATGGTGACCATTCGGGTAAGATCGCTGAATAAGGTTGCACAATAACCCGCACAGTCATCCGCACTGGCATTTCCCAGGGGACTCATTTTTTCTGCATAGGCCTGAAATCCGTCAAAACTTTTCACTCCGCTCCCGGCCGTTGTTTTCGTTGGCGATTGGGAAATTGTATTGATACGTACCTTATTTTTAACACCAAAATAATAACCAAAATTTCGCGCTATACTTTCCAGAAGGGCCTTGGCATCAGACATTTCATTGTAATCCGGAAACACCCGTTGCGCCGCGATATAACTCAGCGCAACCACGCTGCCCCACTCATTGATGGCATCCATCTCATATGCCGTTTGTAAAACGCGGTGCAGCGATACGGCAGAAATATCCAGCGTTTTCTGGTTAAATCCATAATCCAATCCGGTGTAGGGCTTATTTTTTCTGATGTTCAGGCTCATGCCTACAGAATGCAGGATAAAGTCGATCTTTCCGCCGAAATGATTCATGGCTCCTTCAAAAAGCTTTTTCAGATCCTCCATATTGGTAACATCTGCAGCAATCACCGGCGCTTTTACGTTCAGCGCCAGTTTATTGATCTCTCCCAAACGCAGGGCTACAGGCGCATTGGTCAGTACCAGGGCGGCGCCTTCTTCATAACAACGTAGTGCCGTTCTCCACGCCAGCGATTTATCGTCGAGCGCACCGAAAATAATTCCCTTCTTTCCTTTGAGCAGTTGGTAAGCCATAAGCCCGGGTAAATTTTATGTTGGTAAAAATAAGAAGATATTTCCAACGGCAACGCGTTCTAAAACATATGCTTTTTTGTATATTAACACCCATAAACTTTTTGACCCATCTGCCGTACGCTTAAAACATCCGGTGTGGATAACCTGCGGGCTCATTATTTTTTTATTGGCCTGTAACCGGAATCTGGTGCGCCCGGATTATACCAATGTAAAAGAGGAAGTGCCTGCCCTGACTAACCTGATCTTCCGGTTTGACAAATCCCTCGTCAATGATTCGCTTACCAACCACTGGGTTTCCTCTCACTATAGCTCTTTTGAACCGGCTATTCCCGGGAAGTTCCGCTGGGAACATACAGATGAGTTGATCTTTTCCCGTTCCGGGCCTCTATCTCTGGTAACCAATTATAAAGCCGTCCTCAACAAGGATATTCTTCAATACAGTAAATATGATCATTTCAAAAATGCCGATGAGATCCATTTCCATACGGCCGCGTTAAAACTGGAGAATACGAAGGCCCAATGGGTGCTGCCAGACGAAAAACAGCAACCTGGCACTTCCGCAGGTGGAATCATATTTTAACTACCCACTCGATCCGGCCTTGCCGAAAGAGAAGATGAAACGTTCTATAGATGGCAAGGCGGCACCTTTATATTGCAAACTCTTTCTCCTTCCGCCAGGATATCGCTGAGGCTGACCGGGGTCAAAATGAGGATAAGGATTATGAGACAAAGATCATCCTGGATAAAGGACTCGTTCCCGTTGATGGAAATATAGGCACAACGCAGATGACGGAAATCAGTTCGCTGATCCCGTCACCCTAAGTTTGCGCGTTAATGAAGTCAGGTCTAATCAGGAAGGGGCCGGCGGTACCATCCAGGTCTTTACCAGCGAGCAAGTGAGTGCAACCGATCTGGCATCCTATATAAAAATAAACCCCTCGGTAAAATTCAATGCGGAGCTAACAGAAAACGGGTTGCAGATCCATAGCGATCAATTTGATGCCGAAAAAAGTTATCAGCTTAACCTCCATAAAGGACTGCACGGAAAAATCGGCGGCACTTTGCAGGAGGATTATTTCAATAACATCACATTCGGTGAACTGGAACCTGCTATCAGGTCCGGAAGCCCGGAAATCATCAGAAGCAGAAAGGGGAATATCAATTATTACGGGATGCAGGAAGGTATTTCCGCAAACGGCACCGTGAAGGAGTCTGATAATTTTATCAGGGTCAGGAAACGTTTTTTCAATCGCTACGGAACACCGGTTTCCGGAAAAAGCTTCAAACAGAATGAATTGCTGATCGTGCAGATCAGTGTTCAGAAATCATTCAGTGGCGATGCAGAAAGCTTAGTGGTCACGGATCTCCTGCCTGCCGGATTTGAGATGGAGAATCCAAGAACGAAAGAGATACCGGGCATGGAATGGATCAAAGACGACTATAAACCCACCGCACTGGACGTTCGGGACGACCGCATTAATCTGTTCGTGAATTTAAATAATCCACGGCCGACCTACTATCATGCCGTGCGGGCTGTTTCTCCCGGTGTATTTAAAATGGGACCGGTTAGCGCAGATGGCATGTATAACGGAGAATATCACTCGTACAATGGAGGCGGCCTGATCAGGATTACCGAATGAAATTAAAGCATAAGGAGCATTTGTCCTTACGCTTTAATTTCAATAGAAAGCTCGTTAAGTTGTTTATCATCAATCGTTGAAGGCGCATCCAGCATCACATCCCGTCCGCTGTTGTTTTTGGGAAAGGCAATAAAATCCCGGATGCTTTCACTTCCTCCAAGTATGGCGCAAAGCCGGTCGAATCCAAAGGCGATTCCGCCATGGGGGGGCGCCCCATATTCAAACGCACCAAGCAAAAATCCAAACTTATGATTCGCTTCTTCGCGGGTCATGCCCAACGCGTCGAACATCTTTTCCTGGAGTTCCCTTTGATATATACGGATCGAACCGCCGCCGATCTCATTCCCATTCAACACCATATCGTAGGCGTTGGCCTTGATTCCTGCGTACGGATGCTCCAGATATTGTTCAGCGCGGCGGATAGCAGGATCATTGTTGATCATCACGGCTATCTGGTCAGGTTTGGGTGCAGTAAAAGGATGATGACGGGCCACCCAGCGGTTGTCTTCCTCACTGTATTCGAATAAGGGAAAATCAAGCACCCACAACAATTTGAATTCGTCTTTATTTCTCAATCCCATTTGTTCCCCCATTTCCAAACGCAACTCGCTGATGGCTTTCCGCGTTTTCTCTTCCCTGCCGGCAAGAATCAGGATGGCGTCTCCTTTTTTTGCCTCGCAGAAACCGGCGATGGCCGCAAGCCTTTCTTCATTATAAAATTTATCAACACTGCTCTTTATTGTACCATCTTCATTATATCGGATGTATACGAGGCCCTGCATACCGATCTGTGGACGTTTTACCCAATCTGTCCAGGCGTCGAATTGTTTGCGGGTCCAGGCCGCAGCCGCAGGAATGGAAATGGCAAGTATAGTTTCAGCCTGATCAAATACATTAAAATTTGCATGGCCAATGATCTGCCCTTCTGCCTCCAGCGCCCCATTTCTCTTTAAAGGAGATTTGATATTGGTTATTTTCATGTCGAACCGGATATCCGGTTTATCGTTCCCATAATTCCACATCGCATCTTCCCAACTCATTCTTTCAACTGATTCTGTGTAGTCAATACCTTTTACCTGTTTAAAAATAAATTTGATCAGGCCTTCGAACATCCGGAGGATATCATCCTGCTCGATAAAACTCATTTCGCAGTCAATCTGGGTAAATTCCGGTTGGCGGTCAGCTCTCAAATCTTCGTCGCGGAAACATTTTACCACCTGGTAGTAGCGGTCGTAGCCGCTCACCATCAGCAATTGCTTAAAAGTCTGCGGACTCTGGGGAAGAGCATAAAACTGACCTGGATTCATGCGGGACGGCACCACGAAGTCGCGAGCGCCCTCTGGAGTGGATTTGATCAGAAAAGGTGTTTCTATATCCATGAACTTCTGCTGGTGCAGATAATCTCTGGCCGCCCGGTTCACGGCATAACGAAGTTCCAGGTTTTTTTTTACCTCATTCCGGCGTAGATCGAGATACCGGTATTTCATCCGGAGATCGTCTCCGCCGTCCGTGTCGTCCTGTATGGTAAAAGGCGGGGTTGCCGATTTATTCAAAATGGTAAACCGGCTCACTTTGATCTCAATTTCCCCGGTTGGGATTTGCAGGTTCTTATTCGAACGCTCAGACACGATTCCGGTGGCCTGGATCACGAATTCCCTGCCCAAAGGCGTTTCCGTAAGATATTCATTCAATGCCTCTCCGATCAGCAGCTGGGTAATCCCGTACCGGTCACGCAGGTCTATAAAGCTGATACTGCCAAACTTCCGGATGCTTTGCACCCATCCAGCCAGGGTCACTTCCCTGGAAACATCTCCCAGCCGAAGTTCGCCACAGTCATGTGTTCTATACATAATTGGTCTCTTGATTCAGCCGGCAAAGGTAGGGCAATGACACGTAGGCCAAAAAGGTTTAAAAAAAATTAAAAAACCGGCGTCGGCCACTTTCATTTCTAAAAAATAGTTTTTATCTTGTAGCATCCGTACAATTCACTCTCCTCTGATTAAACTTAAATAGGTAATCCTATTCTTACCTGTAGCCCTGTTCATCCAACACCCGTGTAAGGCCATTTGTTCCTGATCGACCGACCTGAAGCAAGCAAAAAGAAAAAAGGACCTTATGGAGATCATTATCATTGTATCCCTGGTAGTTGGCGTATTGATACTGCACCGGACGCTCTCAGAGCTTTTTAATAAGTTTTATGTCCGCCGCCAGCAGCATAAATTTATCGCAAACGAAACCTTTTATCACAGCATCGTTTCCAAATACATCCGGTTTTACAACAAGTTGGGCCTGGATGATCAGCGTAAGTTTCTGTTCCGCACCTTCCTTTTTAAAAAAGCGCGCAAGTTTCACTATATCGAAGTAACGGAAAGCCCGGAAATGCCCATTCTGATCAGTGCAGTGGCCGTTCAGCTCACTTTCGGTCTGGACAAATTCATGCTTAATTATTTCAACGATATTTTCGTTCTGAAAGATGATTATCACTACGGGTTCTATTCACGTCCCTTTATGGGGCATGTGGACCAGAGTGGCATATACCTGTCCTGGGACAATTTCATCAAAGGCATCAGCGGACTAACGCCCTATTGCAATATGGGGTTGCATGAAATGGGCCATGCGCTGGCTTACGTAACTTTTATTACGGAAACGGAAGAGGACAAGCATTTTAAGAAGGAGTTTAAAAATTTCTCCAAGGTCGCCCGCCCGATCTTTACCAGCATGCAGGAAGGAAACCGGAATCTGCTTGGTGAATATGCAGCCGTTAACTACCATGAGTTCTGGGCGGTAGCTGTAGAAACTTTTTTCGAAAACCCCGTATGCTTAAAGCAGGATTTACCGGAACTTTATGAAGCGATGGCCAGACTTTTAAAGCAGGATCCTTTACAAACACGCAACGGGAAAGCCATTTTCCTGTTGAAGACTGTTAAGGCGGAAGCCGGCAACTTAAACTAGTGTAGCTACAACTTTCATTTGGAAGCACCAAATGGGCATTTTCCACTCGTTTTATGGCATTGTGCAAATTCCCGTCATATAAACCCCCTTGTCTTAGAAGAACCGGCATGCCACCGCAGAATTGGTTCAGCATTGCAAAAAGGCAAAACTGAGCTTTATGTGTATCGTCAAAAACCTGATAAAATACAGCTCTGACGGATAACGGTTGATGGTAAGATATTTTTTTCTTTCAGGCGTTTTGTTTCCACACCGTATATTTCGGCCAGATCGCGGTCTATCTTTACCTTTTGCTCCCGTACCATTTGTATCTTACTGATGATATGCTCGTCAGCAATTTCTGTCTTTTTCGCCGATACTGTCATAAAAATCGGGTTTAAGTAAATCATTACCCAAAGCCAGGCAGCACTCCATTCCGGCAAATACCACTTTGTGGGATTTCATCGAAAAACGGGCTCCCCCTATTTCAATAAGATTTTCCGAAATCGTTTTATATCTGCCAATGGGTCTATAACGCCACGGCCGGCCATTATTTCCGCCAGCTGGGCAGCAAAATAGGGGGCCAGTGAACAACCCTTTGTACCCAATCCGTTGAGAATTCCCATGCCAGCATATTGCGGGTGAAAGCCCACAAAGGGACGCCTTTCCAGGGTAGCCGGACGAACCGCAGCAAAATGATCCACGATTTTATATGGAACCTGAAGAAAGTTCTTCATCCAGTTTTCCGTGCTACGAAGGAAATTCTCTGAAGGCTGGTCGTCTGAAAATTCCCATTGGTAAGAGGATCCAACCCAAAAAACATGATCCTTCCAGGGTATAAGACTCATGCCTTTTTTAAATATCGTGGTTTGCGGTATCTCCTGTATTTCCACCAGCAACCCCTCTCCTTTGTTTAAAGCAAATGGCAGTTTTTCAAAGAATTTATTCCCTGCCGAAACTTTTCCATCGCAGAAGATAATGTAGCGGGCGCTCAGGTCCTCGTATTGATAAACCGGCTCCCTGACAACCAGCTTATCCATGTTGAATTCCTCTTCCCTTAAACTGCCCTTATCCAGCAGACGGCTTCTCCAGGTAAACAACAATTTTTCCGTCTGAACAAGATAGCAGGGATGGATGACTCCCCATCCCAGATCGTATCGGAACCATGTATTATACATGGTTGCATTTTGTCCATAGGTCAGGTAAGACGGTTCTTCAGCAGATCTTTTTTGAAATGCCTGTAACATCTGCACGTTAGGGAAAAAATCAATGACCGATGTTTCTGTGATCAGATTCGTTTGGAGGAACCCGCCCATATCCTGGTAAGCTCTCCAGGCAAAAGGCATGAGTTCATCAATCATCCACGTCTTTACCATTCTTCTGCCAGTTACCGGATTGATGAGTCCGGCTGCATGCCTGGACGCAGATGAAGGATCGGCATCATCCATTACCCGGTATGAAAGTCCGGTTCGATCCAGCCACCAGCTTAACCAGCTGCCCGCCAGCCCCTGACCAACAATCAAGACATCCACTTTCTCCATAAAAATTATTTTCCATGCACCCGGATGCGCATGTCTTCAGTATGAGCAGCAAATTCCGGTGCATACATGCACTCCAGCGTGCTGATGCCATTGCTGTAGTCGCCCGCCGTACTAACATACAAAGGATATTCAAACACATGTGTTCCTTTGGGCAAATAGTCGAAAAAGAAACTGGTACTTTCATCTCTCGTTGTTTCATAATAACCCAGATCGCCCTGCCAGTGATAACCGCTTAATACGTTTTTGGGCTCAAGACAGGCAGCCCGCATGTCTTTCAAATGGACATATTCCATGTCTCGATCGGCTTTTATGATGATTCGTATGACCAACTGATCTCCCGGTTTCAAAATGCGCTCTGTATTTACTGTTTCCAACACCGGCCCGGCACCGGTATTCTGTATAATATATAGCGCCTTACGAACAGATAAAGGAGATTCTGCGCTTGTTATCCTGTCAGCATTTTCAAAATACTGCCAATATAAAGCACCCCATGACGGCGCAGCTTCCACATTGCCTTCATGATGAATACTCACCTCAATATTGCCCATGGACGGCTGAACCCTTTCCGCAGGGATTACCTTCTTCAGATACCCTGTTCCCGCTTCCGCTTCTTCATCCGAACTAGAAACCTTGAATCCACCCAAATTTATTTTAACACTTTGCGCAGCGCCCAGCCAGTTATTGCCTTTCATCAAAAGTGCGTAACACGCGTCGGCCGTTGATTTGGTATTACTCCACTGACGGGTATGCTTCTGCTCTAACAGCCAATACTTCATCTGATCGGTCAGGGCAGAATCCGGACTGATTTCACTGAATGCCTCAATGAGCAAGGCCTGCGTTTCCACCGGCGATTCCTGCCAGTAGTACCCCGGCCTGACGGATTTCCAGTACGTTCCCAATTCCTCCGACGAGGTCGCATTTTCTTTCAACGAACTGATAATGTCCCTCGCTGTTTTACGATCGCCTGTCCGGTATAAAAACAGGGCGATCATTCCACGCAAATACATATTTTGTTTTGCCCAGTTCTGCACTGCAAGCTTGCGGTAATAATTCATGGTCGGGAATACCGATCCGGGTAACCCGGTTTCGGGAAAGAAACTGCGCATGTATAAATATTGAATCTGCGTTGCCGATATATCTTCTTTCTCCTTTTTCTGACGATGGTCATAGTCGGATTTCAGTTGCCTGTCAAGGAATGCTATGGCGAATTTGCTCATCTGATCCAACCCGTTCCGTTCAGCATCAGGAATGGCGTTCAATTTCCTTAGATGCCCTATGCCTGAAATAATATATTGCGTAATATACCGGTCATCCCTGCCTCCCTTAAACCAGGGAAAACCTCCAGCTGCGGATTGCATCTGTTTTAACTTATCCAGGTTGGAGTTCAGTGCTTTACTCATTTTAACCAGATCAAATAAGAAGGCCATGTTTTTCTTCTGCTGTGCCTCATTCTCCCCGTCCAGCACCCAGGGCGTTTCCCGGAGAAGCACCGTTTTCAATTCTTCATTTTTTTGAAGATTACTCAACAGGGCGGAACTATTCACATTTCTCCATTTCTCAAAAATTGCCCGGATGCCGGGAGCGCTGTTCACGATCTGCATGGCCAGTGCATTGGCAAAAAACCGGTTGAAGGTTTGCTCCGCACATTCGTAGGGAAATTCCATCAGGTATGGAAGCGCCTGGACCGCATACCAGGCGGGGTTGGTTGTATATTCCAATGTCAGCGACTGGTTTTCTAATGTGGAACTGGTTTTACTTTTCAGCAATTTCCCCCATGAAAATGATTTCCTTTCCCGGCCTGCCATATTCAGCGGAAGAGTTTCCGTAACGAGCATACGGTTACCCATTACCGGTACTATGCCTTCCTCCCCGTCACTGTGATTTCCGGTATTTGTTTTTGCCTGAATCCGATAGACAACGGGCTGCCGGAAATGATCCGGAATTACCGTTGAAAAATACAGCACCGTGCTTTGTCCCGCGGGCACATGAAATGACTGACTGATGGTTTTATTCTGAAACAATGCATTCTGATTACTACTATTGCCGGCATCCAGCCAATCCAGATTAACCGTTCCGGTCATGGCTTCCGCGGAAACATTCGAAATTTTCACCGGCAGCCGCATGGAGTCACCCTCGCGGAAAAAGCGTGGCATATTGGGCTGCAGCATCAATTCTTTTTGCGTGATCACCTTTTTTTCGGAATAACCAAAAGCCAGGTCTTTGGTATGTGCAAAGATCATCCACTTCCATTGGGTCAATGCCTCGGGCATCGTAAAATAAATTTCCACATCGCCCGCCTCATCCGTTTTGAGGTCGGGAAAGAAAAAAGCGGTTTCATTAAAATTTTTGCGGATCTGGATAGCGGAAGGATCAATTCGCAGAGTTTTTATCCCATCATCCTTTTCTATTTTGGCAGACGTGAATTTTTCTTCTTCTGCTTTGGATGTCTTCATACTAAAGCTCATTCTAATCCGCTCCGGAGATTGCAGGGCGACATCAAATGCCATTAAATCTCTTTTATATTGTCTGTTCTCTGCACGATAAATGACCAGTTCATCATAACGCTCATAGAAATGTTCTGTCCATTTATCCGGCAATGGTTTTTGCAGAGAAACCTGGTCATCAAAATCACTAACGCCGTTCCACGCATTTTCAGCCGAAAACACAGGGTAGAGGTCCGGTATTTCCCAGGCCTGTTTTTTAAACTGGTCCAGGGAAGCATCGTACATGGCCGTCATTACTTCGGCAGCTACCCGGTTCTTTTTATCCCCGCTGATCTTTATTTTCCATTTTTCAACACTGCCGGGCAATAACTTATTCCGCCAGGTTTCATAACTCACACGCAATTCCTTGTTTGTCCAGGGCACATGGATAATGTGGATAATACTGTACCAGCGGTTGTTTTTAATAAATACATCATTCATGGCAAACCCACCACGGTCGTTGTCGGTGATCTTCAGCGCAGTGGTTTTAATCTCCTCATTCAATCCGTAAAAGGAATATTGGGTCAGCGTATCTTCCGCAGTTTCCCTGGATCGAATAACCCACACATCCCGAACAGAAGTTCCGCTTCTGATGTTCAGCGTACCTCCCGGTTCACCTGTCTGATCCTCTGAAACAATGGCATTGTATGTTGGATAAGCCGGCTTATTTTCTTCACTTTTACACAGCTCAATGAATCTCCTGTCGATTATCCAGTCTCCGTTCTTATCTTTCGATTTGAATTCCATCAGATACCATCCGGATGCCGGGGTTTTCCCATCAGCCCAGCCGGGAAATAATCCCGATGCCCGGGTGCTGTCTGTTTTTTCAAACTTGATCTGCTTTTCCCAGGATGCTTTATTGGCTTCGTCTTTATATTCATCATTCGGAAAATTCTTTACATACTCGTCCTTCTGCATGATAAACTGATCCGGCTGACCCCAATATCTTTTTCTAATCAGGCGAGCCGGCGCCTTCAGCCGGTACAAACTTACCGTTAGCAACTGCGGCTGGAATTCTCCGGAAGCGTTTTGTGTGGTGACCGGTATCTGTTGCAGGCTGTCCCAAGTCGTCCGGCTTTCCTGTGGAAGCGGGGAAACGATCTGGAATGATTCGTAACTGGCCGCGACGGATGTTGCAGCGGACCGGGTTTCACCATTCAGATCAGTAATATCCGTTTCAATCCGGTATGTAAAAACCGGCTTAGATTCTTTTTTAATCGTCTGATCGGCCAGCGCCAGGAAGTTAATCTTAAACAGACCATCCGCATCCGTACTGGTTTCCCCATGTCGTATTTCCTGCCCTGCAGACGATGGGATATTGCGGAAATACCAGGGATATGGGAAACGGGACTCACGAAAAACCCTGTAAATGACCCTGGAACCATTAACAGAATTTCCGGCGTAACCTTTCGCCGATCCGCTGATGCGAATACTGTCGCCGACACTATAATTTCCTTTTACCCGATCATAGACCACATAAAATCCGGGACGCTTATATTCTTCAACAGAAAAACCATAACTGTCATCCGTTTCTGTGTCCCGGATGCGGAATTCGCCATTCAGCAAATTACCCGGCAATTTAAAACTCCCTTGGAAAGATCCGTATTCATCCGGCTGAACCATGGCGGAATCCACACGCTGATCATTGGCATCCAGCAGATACAATTTTGATTTGATCCCTTCGACGACCTTGTATCTTTTGGTATTGAAATCTTTTGTGATCATCAATCCCTTATAACCAACGGTCTGTCCTGGCCTGTAAATGGCGCGATCCGTAAAAAGAATATCCTTCCGCTTTTTTTTCTCATAAGCCGCCGCATCCACGTTCGTATCATTATCCATGCTGTTATAGGAATAGATGTTCTCCCCGGTAAAGGACAAATAATCTCTGCCATAATAAAATTCCAACCTGCTGTTATCTTCGCGCACATTCTTATGGCGGATGAGCCGGAAATAGCCATGCTGATCGGTTTTATAAACACTGCCTTTCCTGTAAATATTTTTTTGCATGGTGGGATCAAACACCCGGTGAAGAGATTGAATATTCACGCCGGCAAGGGGTTGACCCGTGTTCCTGTCTACCACAAAATAGTCCGGTCCATGGTTTACGAAAGCAATGGAGGAACAAAAAAAATATTGTACCCCCAGCACGGATTCAAAAGAAGAATCCGGGCAGGTAAATAAAGCATATTGTCCGGCTGGCAGCGCGTCCACTTTAATTTCCACGGAGTGCTCCTGGTAATCCCTGCTTTCCGGAAGCGCCTGATCAAAACTTTTCAATGCCGGAAAATGCCGCAGTTTCTTCCAGGAGTCTGGGTATGATCCGTACTGAAGATCATCCCGCGTGGCGTCATCAATACGAATGATACGCGCATAAATATGATGAATGTTCTTATAGGTAACCAGGGCCCTGAACGGCAGATCCGGAATGTTTACTTTTTCAGTCTGCAGACGAAAAGTTTTCCGAAGGATGTTGTTGAGCAGAATATAACAGTTGGTTTTCCCTTCGGATGAATCTTTTTGTTTCGAAACCATTTCGCAGATGGCACGGGCTTTCTCATATTCGTATTGATGAGCCGTGTCTGTTATCGGATTAAAGGCGGCGGCCCTTCCTGCATAATAAGCTGCCTGCAGATACCAGGCCTTCGCCGATGATGGCTGTGTAGGGTGCTGTTCCGTGATTTGCTGCAGTGAGGAAAGATAAAGGGAATCCCTGGCGGCTATTACGGCATATCGTTTTGCAAAAATGAGCCGGCTGATATCGGCATCAATCCAGGCATCAGTTTTCGTATCTTTCGCATGGAAACGCAGCAGGTTCTGAAATAGTTTCAGCGCAGTCTGGTGGTTCGATAAACTATCCGGATCGCGAAAATCATATTCCATGAACTGACGACCTGGTAAAAAAATGGCCGGATTATCCATCTCGAAGGCATCTTCCGGCATCGGCTTTTCGGGATCGTCAAATTGAAAATATTCCAGGGCACGGTAGGCAAGGAAATCATATAAAGTGGGACGCAGATATCGCACGTTTCCTTTGCGTATCATCACATCAAATGCATCGGCGTTCGTCTGTTGTAAGAGATTTTCGTCCTTTAATGACCCCAGGTACAGTTCCCTGATTTTTTTATTCAGCTTCCCGTCGGTCCAGGTGCTTATATCTTCCGAAGAATCAATCACCACTTCAGTTCTTCCGGATCGGCTGTACCGTCGCTGTTGGAGAAAGTTAAAGAACAAACCGGCTTCCAGACTTTTCAGCATTGCGGCTACCCGTGGCGGCGTGGAATCTTCTTCATTTTCCAGTTGTTTCCAGGATTTCACCATATTGTCGTTATCAGGCTGCTGAAGTTCCTGCTGATAGACTAGGGCCTTTGCCCACTGCGCCTCCTGTTTTTCCTTCTTTGCCGCCACATAGAGTCTGTTCACTTCTTCAAGCGCGGACTTTGGAAGACCTTTTTGCCAGATCAGTGAATCGATCTTCTTCCAGCTCCGGTCATACGGAAAAGAAGTTTGGGCAAAAGACCTCGCATAAATGAACAGGACTGCAGATAAAAGCAGGATCGATTTTAACGTTATATCGTTGTTTTTTATCCAAAAGCACTGCATAAGGATGGGTTTATAGATGGGTTCCCGCTAAGGATGCCGGATTTTCCGATTCCATACCGTTTAACTAAACTATAACGATGCCAGATTTAACTTCTGAATGCTCCTGCCTTCTTAAAAGGGCATTCCTTTTACTCACCTAAAAATAATGATTATGAAAGCGAAATTCGTCTTACTGATTGCGGCCGGATTATTCCTGGCCACTGCATCACAGGCACAATTTCCAGGCAGCTATAAAGACAGCCGCGACGGGAGGCGCGACCGGCATGAAATGACTTACGGCCGAAACGAGGTTTCCAGGGATTACCGCGAGCTGAGAAATGATAAGCGAGAATTCCGAAATGACCGTCGTGAAATGAGAAAGCACAGAAGGCATCATCACGGCCACAGACATACCCATCATACACATTAGATTGGGTCAATAGATTTCTGTAGAAAACATCCGGCATATGCCTGTTCAATAAAAAATCCGGCAAAAAGCCGGGTTTTTTATTTTTTAATCACTTTAGCCATCGTTGCACCAATATCCGCTGGACTTTGAACCACATGTATTCCGCATTCACCCAGGATCTTCATTTTTGCGGCAGCCGTATCTTCGGCCCCGCCGATGATGGCGCCTGCATGACCCATCCGGCGACCCGCAGGCGCAGTTTGGCCGGCAATAAAACCAACCACCGGTTTCCGGTTATTGGCCTTCACCCAGCGCGCCGCTTCCGCTTCCATATTTCCACCGATCTCTCCGATCATGACAATGCCATCGGTTTCGGGGTCATTCATCAGCAACTCTACGGCTTCCCGGGTGGTGGTTCCTATGATCGGATCGCCTCCAATGCCAATGGCTGTGGAAATACCGAGCCCGGCCTTGGCCACCTGGTCAGCCGCTTCATAGGTTAACGTTCCGGATTTAGATACTATGCCAATTCTTCCTTTTTTGAATACAAATCCGGGCATGATGCCCACTTTACAGGCATCGGCACTGATAACGCCAGGACAGTTAGGACCAATCAGCCGGGTGCTTTTTCCGGCCAGATAATTTTTTACTTTAACCATGTCCTGTACGGGAATGCCCTCTGTGATGCAAACCACCAGCGCAATGCCGGCTTCCCCGGCTTCCATAATCGCATCTGCCGCAAATGCAGGGGGAACAAAAATAATGGACACATCAGCGCCGGTTTCTTTAACCGCATCGGCGACTGTATTGAATACGGGACGGTCAAGATGTTTGTTTCCTCCCTTACCCGGAGTTACCCCGCCAACCACTTTCGATCCATATTCTATCATCTGGGAAGCATGAAAACTTCCCTCGGTGCCCGTGAATCCCTGAACAATGATCTTTGATTCCTTATTTACTAAAACTGCCATTGAGTCGAGTTTAGGATATTTCTGTCTGAGCCGCAAAATTAGTTATTTCAGCAATTCATCCATATTCCGGTTATTATCAATTTTACCCTTCATTTCCAGCATGCGCATGTCCTTGGCATCCTGCAGAAATTCAGATGCAAAAATAAACTCATTGAGTTTTTGATTCTTGCTGAAGATAATTTCCTTATTCGTTCCCTCCCACTCTTTAATACCCTGATGCATATAAATGATGTGATCGCCGGTTTCCATAACGCTGTTCATATCATGGGTGTTCACCACCGTGGTAATTTTATATTCGAGCGTAATCTCCTTAATGAGTTTATCGATGAGCAGGGAGGTTTGCGGGTCAAGTCCGGAATTCGGTTCATCACAAAAAAGATACTTCGGATTGAGCACAATGGCCCTGGCGATGCCTACCCGTTTTTTCATTCCTCCGGAAATCTCTGCCGGAAATTTATCATTTACATTTTCCAGATTCACCCGGGCAAGCACTTCATTTACGCGTTTTAGTTTTTCCTGGAAAGAAACTTTGGTGAACATATCCAGTGGAAACATGATATTCTGTTCAACCGTCATGCTGTCGAATAAGGCAGACCCCTGAAAAAGCATGCCTATCTGCTGACGCAACTCTTTCCGCTCTTCTTCATTCATGGTGGTAAAGTTCTTTCCGCTGTAAAGGATTTCACCGGAATCCGGCTCAAAAAGGCCCACCAGGCATTTCATAAAAACCGTTTTCCCGCTTCCGCTGGAACCGATGATCAGATTGCATTTGCCCGTCTGCATCACCGCGCTGACACCGTCAATAACTGTTTTGTCGCCAAATGTCTTTTTTAAATCTTTTATTTCGATCATGAATGAAATGCTTATAGTAATACGGCTGAAAGAACATAATCTGCCAGCAGGATAAGTACACAGCTTACAATGACGGACTGGGTGCTGGCCCTTCCGATTTCCAGCGATCCGCCTTTTACGTAATACCCGTAAAAAGACGAAATGCTGGAAATAATAAACGAAAAGGTATACGCCTTGGCCAGGGCGAAGAAGACATTATAAGGAAGGAAATTTTGCAATAACCCCTTATCGAACTGGGACGCCGCCACGATGCCGGTGGCAACGCTGGCCAGCCTCCCACCCCAGATGCCCAATACCATGGAAATAACCACCAGCAGGGGTATCGTGATCATAGCAGCAAGAATTTTCGGAAGAACCAGGTAGGTGCGGGTGTTGATCCCCATGATTTCCAGGGCATCGATCTGTTCACTCACCCGCATGTTACCGAGCTCTCCGGCTATCTTGCTGCCGACCACGCCGGCCAGCACAATACAGACGAGCGTAGGCGCGAATTCAAGAATAACCGTATCCCTTACAATCAGCGCGATGGTGGACCTGGGCAGGAGCGGGCTCACCAGCTGATAAGCCGTTTGTAATGCCGATACCGCCCCCATGAAAAAGGAAATGATCACCACGATGCCCAGGGAACGGATACCAATTTCAACACACTGATGCATTAATTCCTTCCAGTACATTTTCATATTTTCCGGCTTGGAAAACATATCTTTCAGCATCAATAAATAACGCCCAAACTCTGTAAATATATTCATGGGTGATTACTGGAATGAAAGTACAATTTATTTTTTGGTTCGTTTCCATCCGCCGGTCTGCTTCAGCGTTTCGGCCGGCGTGGACGCACATTTGATCTGGGCATCAATTACAGCAACCAGGGCCATATTATAAATATTCCTTACTGAGCTGCCCAACTGAAGAACATGCACCGGCTTTTTCATACCCAGCAGAATGGGACCGATCGCATCAGCGCCGCCCACTTCTTTCAGCAGGTTATAAGCCACATTACCCGCCGCCAGGTTGGGGAAAATAAGGGTATTGACTTCCTGATCCACCAGGGTACTGAAAGGATAATTCTCGCGGAGGATCTCATTATTCAACGCGATGCTGGCCTGCATTTCACCGTCAACGATCAGATCCGGATCTTTTTCTTTCACTATTGCTGTGGCCCTGGCCACCAGACGAGCCTCCGGCGAATTGCTGGTTCCGAAATTGGAATAACTCAGCATCGCCACACGGGGCACCAGGTTAAAATGCCTGACTTCTTTTGCCACGAGCAGGGTGATATCAGCCAGCTCTTCCGCGGTAGGATTGAAATTCACTGTGGTATCCGCTAAAAAAAGAGGTCCTTTTTTAGTCAGCAGAAGATACATACCAGCAATTTTTTTCACCCCCTCTTCCGTGCCGATGATTTCTATGGCAGGACGAATCGTATCCGGGTAGTTTTTCGTGAGGCCGGAAATCATGGCATCCGCTTCACCCGTTTCAACCATCATGCAACCAAAATGATTTCTGTCCCGCATGATTTTCTGCGATTCATATTTATTGAATCCACGCCGCTGTCTTTTGCGGAAAAAAATTTCAGCGAACACTTTTCTGCGTTCTTCCTGATCATCGGCCCGGGAATCGACAATCGGCAATTCCTCGATATCGATATTGTTCTTTGCCGCAATGGATTGAATTTTTTCTTTATTGCCCAGCAGGATCGGATAGGCCACCCCTTCATCATATAATATCTGCGCCACTTTCAGGATCTTGATATTATCGGCTTCAGCAAATACCAGCCGCCTCGGATCACGCCGGGCTTTGCTGCCCAATACCCGGATCAGCTGATTATCCAGTCCCAACCGCTTGTTGAGTTCAATGGCATACAGCTCCCAGTTGTCAATTCGGCTCTGGGCCACGCCACTGTCGATGGCTGCTTTTGCAACTGCCGGTGCCACCGTGGAGAGCAGCCGCGGATCGAGTGGTTTGGGAATAATATACTGCGGGCCGAAACTGATTGTTTTTTCGTTATAGGCCATATTCACGATATCGGGAACAACCATCTTAGACAGATCCGCCAGTGCCTTCACGGCCGCCAGTTTCATGGCTTCATTGATCTGCGTGGCGCGAACATCAAGCGCACCCCTGAATATGAAAGGGAAACCCAAAACATTGTTCACCTGGTTTGGGTAGTCACTCCGGCCTGTCGCCATAATGAGATCATCCCGAACGGATGTGGCCGCTTCATAAGCAATTTCAGGATCGGGATTGGCCATGGCAAATACAATGGGTTTTTTGGCCATGCTCTTCACCATTTCCGGAGTCACCACGTTACCCACACTCAGCCCCACAAAAACATCCGCATCCTTCATGGCCTTTTCGAGGGTCCAATCCGGTTTGTCAACCGCAAACAGCAGCCGGTCCTCATCCAGATCCGTTCTGTTTTTATGAATGACCCCATCCTTATCAAACACGAGGAAATTTCCCGGTCTGGCCCCCAGCGCCATATACAATTTCATACAAGCCATGGCAGCGGCTCCGGCGCCATTGATGACAAAGTTCACTTTATCAATTTTTTTCCGCTGCAATTCCAATGCATTGATCAGGGCCGCGCTGCTGATGATGGCTGTTCCGTGCTGATCGTCGTGCATCACGGGAATCTTCAGGGATGCGCGCAGTTGTTTTTCAATATAAAAACATTCCGGCGCTTTGATATCTTCCAGGTTAATTCCGCCAAATGTCGGTTCAAGTGCTTTTACGATCTGCACGAACTTCTCCGGATCTCTTTCGTTGATTTCGATATCAAATACATCTATGTCCGCAAAAATTTTAAACAAAACCCCTTTACCTTCCATTACGGGTTTGGATGCTTCCGGGCCGATATCTCCCAGACCCAATACCGCAGTGCCGTTGGTGATCACGGCAACCAGATTCCCCTTGGCTGTGTATCTGTAAACTTCCTCGACGTTGTTGATGATTTCTTTGCAGGGTTCCGCAACACCCGGTGAATAAGCCAGGGAAAGGTCCCGCTGCGTTTTAGCTTCCTTAGTAGGAATCACTTCAATTTTACCCGGCCTGCCCCTGGCGTGGTATTCAAGTGCTTCTTCTTTGCGGAGTTGCTTTTTTTGCATGAAATAAATTAACTGGAATAAACACTGGCGCCAAGCCAGGCCATCATGCCCATACCTGTTTCAATAGCCGATTCGTCGATATTAAATGTAGGAGTATGAACACTGGAGGTAATGCCCTTTGCTTCATTCATCACGCCGAGGCGGTAAAAACATCCAGGGATTTCCTGTGTGTAGTATCCGAAATCCTCCGCCCCCATCCGCACCTCTGTTTCCAGAACATTTTCCTTACCCGCATATTCCTCCGCCCGGGCCCGGGCCACAGGATATAGATTTTCATCATTGTTCACCACCGGGTATCCTACGTCTACCAGCACATCAATCTCGGCTCCTGTAGATATGGCCAGCCCCTTGGCCATTTTCCGGATCAGGTTATGGGCCTGGAAACGCCAGGCTTCATCCATTGCCCGAAAAGTGCCCATCAGTTTTACTTCAGAAGGAATTACATTGGTTGTATATCCTCCCTGAAAGGAGCTAATGGAAAGCACAGATGGAGTGAACGGATTTTTATTCCGGCTCATGATCTGTTGCAGGGAAACCACCAGTTGGGATGCAACGAGGATGGTATCCACAGTGAGCTGCGGCGTTGCGGCATGTCCGCCCTTGCTGCGTACCGTGATATATAGTTCGTCTGCACTAGCCATAGAGGGTCCGCTCCGGAAACTCAGTTTTCCGATCTCCAGGCCCGGATGCACGTGCAAGCCAAAAATGGCCAGCGGCTGGGGATTGTGCAGAACGCCTTCTTTGATGAGGAGACTGGCGCCCCCGGGATTTTTTTCCTCTCCGGGCTGGAAAATCAGTTTCACTGTCCCCTCCCATTCTTCCCTGAGCTCCTGGAGTATTTTAGATGCCCCCAGCAGGATACTGGTATGTGCATCATGACCGCAGGCGTGCATAACACCGTCATTTTGCGACTTGTAAGCAACCGCATTTTCTTCCCTGATGGGCAGGGCATCCATATCGGCCCGTAAGGCAATGACGCGCTTCTCCGGATTTTTTCCCCTGATCATCCCAACCACGCCGGTTGTTGCCTTCACTTCATAGGGAATACCCAGGTGTTTTAATTTCCCCTGAACATAGGCCGAAGTTTCAAACTCTTTATAACTCAATTCCGGATGTGCATGCAGGTGCCGGCGGATATCAATGGTTTCGGGTGCATATTGCTTTGCCAGTTGGTGGATCTTTTCTTTCAGCATAATTAAGGATTACTCGGGTTTCACTTCAATAATATCGGGGACAATATAAACACCATCCGGGAAAAAACGGGTCAGCTTTTCAATATAGGGTTGCGCTTCCTCCTGCGTTTTGAAATTGCCGACTTTCAGTTTATAATTGGGAGGCTGATAGATCAGATAAGGTTTAAGTTCGGGGTATTGCTGGTAGATCTTTGTTTTGATGGCAAAGACCTTGTTTCTGTCATTCGAATTGGCCACCTGGATCCTGTATCCCGGCTGGTTCCTTCTGCTTTCCCGCGTGCTGACATCGTTGATGTGGATCTGCACCTTGATTAAAGAATCGATGCGCGGGTCTTTGTGGATCGAAGCCGCAGTCAATGCAGAGTCCTGGGCATAAACGGTTCCGCAAAATAACAGGGTCAAAAGATAAATGGACTTCATCATTTTTTTTCAGTTGTAAACCATTCTTTTTCCTGGGCAACAAGGGCAAGGCTTGCGCTGCATCCGATGCGTGTGGCGCCCGCTTCCACCAGCTCTCTGGCAAAACCATAGGTTCTGATCCCCCCGGAAGCCTTGATCCCCACCTGCGCCGGAAGCTCTCGCCGCATCAGCCGGACGTCTCCCACCGATGCCCCTTTCTCCGCATACCCGGTAGAGGTCTTCATAAAATCAATGCCCATGTTTCCATATAGATTACAACAACGCACGATCTCTTCACGGCTGAGCATTCCGCTTTCCACGATTACTTTAATGATCCGGCCTTTTTCATGGATCGCGGCAACAAGCGGATCCATTTCGCCTGCCAGGTAGTTCCACAGCCCGTTCTTCAACGCCAGCAGATTGATCACCACGTCCAGTTCATCGGCCCCGTCTTCCATGGCCCTCAGGCATTCGTCCCATTTGGCACCGGCAGCGGCATATCCCAGCGGGAAACCGATAACTGTGGCTATTTTTACACTGCTTCCTTTTATTTCCCTTACAGCACGGTCAACGACAAAAGGCGGAACACAAACCGCAGCAAATCCGTATTGAACCGCCTCCCTGCACAACTGAACAATTTCTGCAAAACGGCTAACCGGTTTTAAGTTCGTGTGATCAATGTAGGAAGAAATTCCCGGGCCAGACACAAGCATTCAATAAATTTCAACCTCGAAATTAGTTCATTTCAGTAAATTCGGATTCGGGGCATTGGCCGCATGCGGAATTCTTCATAAGGAAGCGACTGCTATGTCGGACCAACTTCTTTTCTAACTTTCCAAAATTGATCACTTTGAAACGTATACTCTGCGTACACAGCCTGATGATATGTCTGATGTTATTACCCTTTTGGGGATTGAAGGCACAGGAGAAGCTGGATAGCATTATTCCGGTACGTGGCCTGTGTATCGGTGCACCTTTGCCCAATGCGGTCGACTCTTTTGTAACCTTTATTGATCAGGGCATGGCTGCGAAAAAAATAAACCTGCTTATCCTCCAGGTGGAATACCGTTACCAGTTCAAATCCCATCCGGAATTGGCCGATTCGGCCGCACTGTCTGAAGCGGATGTAAAAAAAATTGTTGCCGCATGCCGAAAAAACCATATCCGGCTCATTCCCCAGATTAACATGCTGGGCCACCAGTCCTGGGCAAATAAGCCCAACATGCTCCTGACAAAATATCCCCAGTTTGATGAAACCCCCTGGATAAAGATGCCCGCCGTTTACAAATGGCCCAACGCAGACAGCCTCTATTGCAAAAGCTATTGCCCCCTGCTTCCCGAAGTGCACAAAGTTGTTTTTGACGTAATGGATGAGCTGGTCGATGTGTTTGAATCGGACGCTTTTCATGCCGGAATGGATGAAGTATTTATCATCGGAGATGACCGGTGCCCCCGCTGTGCCCATCACGACAAGTCCAGATTATTTGCTGATGAGGTTACCGCCTTCCGCGATCATCTGGCCAAAAGAAACAAAGAGTTGTGGATCTGGGGAGACAGGCTTATTGACGGACGCACCACGGGCATTGGCGAATGGGAAGCCAGTTATAATGATACCTGGCGCGCCGTGGACATGATTCCGAAAGATGTGGTGATCACTGACTGGCACTACGACCGGGCAGACAAGACCGCAGTTTATTTTGCCATGAAAGGATTAAGGGTGCTTACCTGTCCCTGGAAAAATCCCGGATACGCAGTGCAACAGATTAAGGACATGGAAAACTTCCGGACCAATTCCACCCCGGAAATGAGAGACCGTTTCCTGGGCATTCTGGAAACCACCTGGAGCAGCCCGGCCCAGTTTATCAGGGAGTATTACGGAGAAATCCCGGCAAAAGAGATCTCGCCTGCGAATACATATAAGGCAATTTGTAATGAGTTTGCGAAGCTGAATTAAAAAGGCGGAAATCAGGCAAGCCTGCGTTTCTTCAGGAACCTGAATAATACCAGGGCGATAAATAAAAGCAGACCCAGTATCAAAAGATCATTCCGGATCATCGATGCCTTGCGCTCATTATTTTGATGCAGGCGTTTTTCGGAATCATTGATATAACTCGTCAATCCGGGAAATTTATTATTGATCTTTTTAACCTGCTGAAATTTCCGTAGCGCGTCGCGGTAATATTCCTGGTCGTATAATAGAACCCCGTCTGCAAATACGATGGAAATATCGCTGAGACGGGCAACCACTTCAGCGCTGTCCAGGTATTCTTCCAAAATGGATACGGGGATCGCGAAATTCAGACCTGCGGCCAAACCCCCGCTGTTCTCAATACTACCAAAGGTGGTCAGTCCAACAACTTCTCCCTTCTCATTGCAAACCGGACCACCGCTGCTGCCCCGGTTGATATTGGCATCCATCTGAATCAGCGGCCAGCCTTCCACCGATTTTTTAAGCGCACTCACAATGCCCGTGGTCAGTGTGGGTTCGATGGCTGATTCTGTCGCCACATAATTATTATTGGTTACCGGTCCCGGAAAACCATATACAAACAATTGTTCGCCTACCCGGGGAAGGTCGTCCACCGCAATCTTCAGGGTAGGCAGGGAACTGTCGCCATCTATTTTAAGAATGGCAATATCTTTCCCTGGCATGGGCTGGCCTCTTATTACGATATGCGCTATTTTCTTTACCGTGGCGGCTGAGCCATTTGTTGAATCCGCACTGTACTCTACGAATATGTCTTTTTTCAGATCATAAAGAGCCATAGAGAACAAACGGGCATAAACAGAGGCGTAGGTATTATAAAGAAGTGTTCTCTGCTGCTCGGAAAAACGGGTTGCCCAGGCATTTTCAAAAGCAGAAATATTCGCCTCCGTGATCTGCTGGAAAGCGGAAAGAATAAACTGGCGGCGGATAAATGCTTTATCCCGGTCTATCAGGTGACAATTCGTAGCCACATACCCATCTCCGGTTATCAGGAAGCCCGTTCCGCTGGAAGTGATTTCTTCCGGCTGTTTTATATAATCCAGGGATGCTTTAAAAAAGCGGTTAGGATTATTGCTGATCTCGGTCAGTACGATGTCTAATTTTTGTTCGGGAGTAAAAATAGCCCCGCTGCTATCTATTTTTTGCAGGGAATCCAGCAAATGGTTGAAATTGCGCGAATCCAGCCGCATATTATTTACGTAGACATCGGCCGAAAAAACAGTACGGATCATCACCACGCCCGGGCGGTTGATGCCATAGTTTTGGACTGCCGTGTATTTCTGCGCTTGTGTTGGCGTAAATATGGAAGAACCCAGTAAGGCCCAGGCAAAAAATGACCTTAAAAACGGAAGTCGGGTTTTCATGATTTCATCTCCTGTATATAGAACCTTAAAAGGGCTAACTTGTTGTTGTTTAAAGGTAAACTTTTTTCTATGGCTTCTTCTCAGTCACCGTTGGCAGAAAGGCTCCGACCTGAATCGCTCGACCAGTTGGTGGGGCAGCGGCATCTTACCGGTAAGGGGAGTATTCTCAGAAATGCTATAGAGCAGGGGAAAGTGCCATCCATGATTCTTTGGGGTCCTCCCGGAACCGGGAAAACCACCATCGCCCACATCATCGCCCATACGCTGGATGTGCCATTTTATACCCTGAGCGCCATTTCCTCAGGCGTTAAAGAGGTCAGAGAGGTGATCGAAGAAGCCAGACAAAAAGAAAAAGTGATCCTTTTTATTGATGAAATCCACCGGTTTAACAAAGGCCAGCAGGATGCCCTCCTCGGCGCGGTGGAGAAAGGGATTATCACCCTGATTGGTGCCACAACGGAAAATCCTTCTTTTGAAGTAAACAGTGCGTTGCTGAGCCGGTGCCAGGTTTATGTGCTGAAACCGCTCAACCAGGAAGACCTCGTCCAGCTGATGAAGTCGGCCATAAAGCATGATCCGTCTTTTCAGGCAAAACAAATTGAACTCAAAGACACCGAGGCGCTCATCAATATTTCGGGGGGGGACGCCAGGAAGCTTCTCAATCTCCTGGAATTGGTCATTGATTCCGCGGGCACAAAAAAAATCATAGTCACCGATCAACTGGTCATGGATACGGCGCAGCAACGGATCGCTTTATACGACAAAAAAGGGGAACAGCATTACGATATCATTTCCGCTTTTATTAAATCCATGCGCGGAAGCGACCCGAATGCGGCGGTTTACTGGCTTGCCCGGATGATTGAAGGAGGCGAAGATGTGAAGTTCATTGCCCGCCGGATGCTGATCCTGGCGAGTGAGGACATCGGCAATGCCAATCCCAACGCCCTGCTCCTGGCCAATGCCAGCTTCGAAGCTGTGAACAAAATCGGATACCCGGAATCCCGCATCATACTTTCTCAATGCGCTGTATATCTCGCATCTTCCCCAAAGAGCAATGCCGCTTATACAGCCATTGACGGAGCCCTGGCCATGGTAAAGCAAACTGGTGATTTACCGGTACCCCTACACATCCGCAACGCGCCTACAAAACTGATGAAAAACATGGACTACGGGAAAGGCTATCAGTACAGTCACAGTTATGATAACCATTTTTCCCCGCAGGAATATCTTCCGGACGAGATCAGTGGAAGTGTTTTCTATGAACCCGGTAATAATGCGCGGGAAGAAGAACTGAGGAAGCATTTGAGGGGTCTGTGGAAGGAGAAGTATAAGTATTGATGTGCTGATGTGGAAATGTGCTAATGTGAAAATAGAATTCACAATAGTACTGACTGATCCTCATTTACACATCAGCACATTTCCACATTTTCACATTTGCCTCAGCATCCTCCGGATATCCTCAATTTTCACCTGCTGAACTGTCAGGTGCAGATTTAATGCCAGCACCGCCGCCAGGGCAGCGGATTGGCCGAGTACCATAAATACCGGCTCCATACGAATGGAGCCATAAGCAATATGGCTGGCTGACAAACAAACCGGAACCAGCAGATTGCTGCACTCATTTGTTTTCGGAACAATGGCCCGGTAGGAAACGGGATAAGGCGGAAACCCGCCGATCTGCACGTCTCCTTCATTTTTCACCATCCCATTTACAATAACCCTTTCGCAATTGTGAGCATCCATGGTGTACGCAGCCATGCCGATACCGTCAGCGACTTTCTCCATGCCTGTACAATTCGCCTGTGTCATAATGTATTCTCCGGTCATGCGTCGCGCCTCGCGGATGTATAGCTGAGGCGACCAATGATCATTGTCCTGATACTCGTCCTTCGGATAACCCCAACGGAGCATTTCATTCCGTAAATGTGTCGGCACGCGTTCGTCATGGCCCAAAAAATACAATAGGCCTTTTACATAGATTTCGTGCCGAAGAATGATTTCTTTCCTGGTTCCCGGTCCGGCTTCCGGATAGTCATAATTCATGCCGATCATATCGGTGGAGAAAGGGCCGTTGTTGTTGATATCTGTTTTCCTGCCCGGCATCAGGTTAATATTCAGCACACCGTCATCCAGCGAGGCCGGATTCTTTTTTTCGAGATAACGTAAAAGCAAAAGATACCGGGAGGAATCATATCCTGCTGGCCGGGTAATATCAATCCGGTTAGCCACACTGTCCGTTAAACAAACCCTGAAATTGTAAGCCTGGATTTTCTTATCCCCCGTGCCATCCGGAGCCAGTTGTTCTGCACTGATGCCCCATAATAAACCAGTTTGGGAATCTCCAGGAATCCGGTAGGGATCCACGGCGTCGGGAAACTGATGTTTATCCCGTAACTGAACCCCATTGTAAGTTTCGTGATAGAGACTGTTTGGCTCACGGCCAATGGTATAAGAAACACCTGCTTTCGCCATGAGGTCTCCTTCATAAGAACAATCTATAAATACAGCAGCCCTAACGGTCCGGCGATCAGCATCCGTCTTTTGTGTACTACCGGTTTCTATTTCCTGAATCTTTTGTTTGTTCCGGACCACGGATAAGAGGCCCTGGCCGTACCACACTTCTACTTTTCCGAGACGCAGATACGTGTTAAACACCGCCTCCGCCACATGAGGCTCAAAGATCCACTGCTCCCGTTTTCCATAGTGTTCCCCAATGCGGCGGTAAAAATCCCGTGCAATTCCCGTGATGGCAGATTTATTACCAATATCGGTCATGCCCAATCCCCCGGATGTTATTCCCCCCGGGTGGTTGTCTGGCGTTACCAGCAGCACCTTTTTTCCCATCTTTGCTGCCGTATAGGCTGCGATCACGCCTCCTGAGGTGGATCCATAGATACAGATGTCCACTGATCGGATTTTCTGCGCACCGAGCCCGGAAATGGAAAGAACGGATAAGAAGATGAAAAGGAGACGCATGTTAATGTGCTGACGTGAAAATGCGCTAATGTGTTTGCCCACCCTAGCTTTAGCGAAGGTGGGGGAAAATATGTAAATGACCGGTGTAACAGAAAAAGTTTTATTTGATTAACTGAGGCTGATTATGATCAAATTCCGAAATTAGCTATCGGCTCGCATTGACTGGAAAAACATTTCCACCACCTTCGCTAAAGCTAGGGTGGGCAAAGCATTAACACATTAGCGCATTTTTACATCAGCACATTAACCTCATGACCTGGACCTGCAAAAAATTCGATGAGCTTTCCGTACACGAACTATATGCCATTTTACAATTACGTAATGAGGTATTTATTGTGGAACAAAACTGTCCTTATCCGGATTGCGATAATAAGGATTTTAAGTGCTGGCATTTAATGGGCACGCAAAATGGAAAACTGCTGGCTTACGCCAGATTGATCCCGGCCGGGGTTTCCTATCGGGAAACTTCGATTGGTCGGGTAGTAAGTTCCCCTGAAGTCAGGGGAAAAGGACTGGGAAAAGAACTCATGCGGGAAAGCATACTACGCGTGCGCCAACTTTTTCAAACGGAGTCCATTCGCATTGGTGCTCAATTATATCTTCAGGATTTTTATGCCGGCTTTGGCTTTATAAAAGACAGTGAAATCTACCTGGAAGACAATATTCAACACGTTGAAATGTTGATAAATCCAAAATGAACCTGCATTCCAGTATTTGGAATTTGTCCAAATAATATAGTTTATCCTGACTACACCATTTCAAGAATAATTCCCGTTCTTGTAGGGTAACCGGTTTTTTAATTATTTAAGAACCGAAATCCAAACCGCCGAAAACTAAATCGATATTCCATGAAAACAGGTCTACACTCCTATTTACGGAAGTGTTTGTGCTCGCTGGCCATTCTGCTGGCCTTGTCTTTACCCTCTTTCAGTCAACTTTCCGCCGGTAATTATTTTGAAGCGGGTTTTACTGTTGGTCCGATGGTATTTCTCGGCGATCTCGGGGGGCATATAGGAAAAGGAACTCCATTTCTGAAGGATTACAATATGAATGCCACTAAACTCTCTTACGGCATTTATCTCGCAGCGCATCCCAATGAAGTTTTAGGATTTCGTCTTTCCGTCAATTTTGGAAAAATAGACGGGGATGATAATTATATTAAAGGTAAAGGCGGTCTTGAGGAAGCGCGTTTAAACAGAAACCTCAATTTCAAATCTAATATCAGTGAAGCTACTTTGATGGCCGAAATTTATCCTACCGTATTATTTGAAGATTTCCCCACGGAACTGACCGGACGTTTGAGACCGTACGGACTGATCGGCGTAGGCGTATTTCATTTTAATCCGATGGGTTCTTATATTGATCCCAACACCTCGCAATCTTCCTGGGTCTATCTTCAGCCGCTCCATACAGAAGGCGAAGGATTTCCCGAATATCCTAACCGGAAGAATTATAATCTGACCCAAATGAATATACCGATGGGCGCCGGGATCAAATATTATATCAGCGAGAAAGTAAACATTTCTTTCGAGGTCATTCATAGAAAAACATTCACGGATTATATAGATGACCTGAGCACAAATTTTGTAGATCCAAGCGTATTCGCTGCCCATCTTCCGGCCGGTACCGCACAGATCGCCGCTGCCATGTCCAACAAAAGTCCCTTGCAGGGCGTTGCCGGCAGTGGTTATAATCCAGGCGATAAAAGAGGAGATCCTACCCAGAACGATGCCTATTTCACGTTTGGCCTTAAGCTGGGTGTTCGCCTTGGAAGTGACCACACTTATGACAACTCAACTAGATGTCCATTGTTGAGATTCTAAATAGTTTTTGTTGATCCGTACCCTTAATTTTTTTAACACTTATGAAGCAACCCTTATCCCGTAAATTTTCAGGCAGATGGATAACCATGATCATGTCTGTGGTTTTTGTCACCTCAACCGCCCTTTCCTTTGCAGGCAGTCTGCCTTCTTATCCGACGGCGGTTGTCGTTACCAAAAACCAGAACAGCAAAAGGCATAAGATCAGGCTTTTTACTGCGTCCGATTCCAAAACACTTTTATTTACTGTAGATGGTGTGAATGGAAATCAGTACACACTGTATGTATTCGATCTGGAGGGAAAACTGGTTACCCAGTCAGCCATCCGGAACCACGAAACCAGCATTCTGCCGGAGATCAATTCGGGAGGATATCTGTACGAAGTATTTGTAAATGACCAAAAAGTGGAAAACGGAATGCTCACCGTAAGAAAAAACTAAACTCAAACCAATAAGCGGCGGGAAAATTGGTAAAATCCGTATATCCGAAGGTTAAGTAAGACCTGATCCGTTCCCTATTTTTCGTACCCAAAGATTTTATTGATTAAATCCCGCTTCCCTTATTGGCCTCATACCTTTTTTGGCTTCTCCAATGTCCTCAACGGCCGGCGATGAGTAATTGCCGTCCGCTTGTTTTTTTGTTTATCCAGGTTTTTATCGAAATCATTTAGCGCTTCAACTCTGCTTTAAGGAATTTTCCTGTAAAACTTTCTTTCACCCCGATGAGCTCTTCCGGTGTTCCCTCAAAGAGAATCCGGCCGCCCCCGTCTCCACCTTCCGGGCCCAGGTCTATTACGTGGTCTGCCACTTTGATAACATCCATATTGTGCTCTATCACCAGTACGGTATTACCCCGGTCAACCAATTTGTTCAATACCAGCAGCAAATGACTGATGTCTTCGAAATGCAATCCCGTCGTGGGCTCGTCGAGGATATAAAATGTTTTACCTGTATCCCGTTTGGATAATTCGGTGCCCAGCTTTACCCGCTGCGCTTCTCCTCCACTGAGTGTTACCGCAGATTGCCCGAGTGTTATATATCCCAACCCCACTTCCTGCAATACTTTAATTTTCCGGTATAGGTAATGAACATTCTGGAAATATTCCACGGCTTCATCAACGGTCATATCCAGTACATCGCTGATGGACTTACCCTTATAACGTATCTCCAGGGTTTCCCGGTTGTATCTTTTACCGTTGCATTTTTCACAGCGTACATATACATCCGGCAAAAAATTCATTTCAATCATGCGCATTCCGCCACCTTCACAAACATCACAACGGCCGCTTTTCACATTGAAAGAAAACCGGCCCGCATTATACCCGCGGATCTTCGCTTCCGGCACAGAGGCAAAAAGGGTCCGGATATCGGTAAAGAAACCACAATAGGTGGCCGGATTACTTCGCGGGGTTCGCCCGATGGGTGACTGATCAATTTCAATCACCTTGTCAATATGCTCCAGTCCCTTTATGCCTTTATATTCCATCGCCTCAGCGCGTGAGCCGAAGGCGTGATGGCTCAAAACCGGATACAACGTTTCGTTAATCAAAGTGGATTTCCCGCTTCCGCTGACACCCGTCACGGCAATAAATTTTCCCAATGGAAACTCAACATCCACATTTTTTAAATTATTTCCCTTCGCTCCTTTCAGTTCCAGCACTTTCCCATTCCCCTGCCGGCGTTCTGCCGGAACGGGTATCTGCAAATGACCATTCAAATAATCAGCCGTAAGGGTATTGAGCTTCAGCATGGCCTCCGGTGTTCCCTGGGCTACGATACGGCCACCATGATGGCCTGCCTTCGGGCCGATATCTATCAGGTAATCCGCAGCCATCATGATTTCCTTATCATGCTCCACCACCAGGATGCTGTTACCGATATCCCGCAGGTTCTGTAAAGCCAGGATGAGCCGCTGGTTATCGCGCTGATGCAAACCGATGCTTGGTTCATCCAAAATATAGGTGATTCCCTGTAATTGCGATCCGATTTGCGTAGCCAGCCGTATACGCTGGGATTCACCGCCGCTCAGGGTTCTGGTACCGCGGTTCAGGGTGAGATAATTCAGCCCTACATCCAGCAGGAATAAGATGCGCTCCCGGATTTCTTTTAAAACATCTTTGGCGATCGTGTTTTGTTTATTACTTAATCTTTTTTCAATGCCTTCAAACCAGTGATATAATTTATCCAGGTTCAGTTCATTCAGTTCTGCAATATTCTTATCATCAACCCGAAACCACAAACTCTCTTTCCTCAGCCTTGCCCCACCACAGGAACCACAGGTTTTTAATTCCATGAATTTTTCCACCCATTCCCTGAGAGAATCCGTTCCGGAAGCGCCAAACCATCTTTTCAACATCGGAATCAGGCCCTCGTATTCAGGATTGCCCGCTGCTGTATCATTTTCATCAAAATCCAGGCTGTTTTCCGGAACAGTCTCCTGGGTTCCATAGAGGATCAGGTTCAATGCTTTTTGAGGCATCTCTTTCACCGGAGTATCCAGGCTGAATTTATTTTTCTTCGCCAGTTTCTGAACCTGGTTAAATACGTAGGCCTCGCGTTCACCGCCCAGCGGAATAATAGCGCCTTCATTTACAGTCTTGCCGTTATCCGGTATGATGGCGTTCATGCTTACCCGGTATACGGCGCCCAATCCCTTACACACCGGACAGGCGCCGTAAGGAGAATTAAAAGAGAAACTGTTCGGCGAAGGTTCTTCATAACTGATACCCGTATCCTCACACATCAGGTGTTTGCTATACTGAACCACCTGATTGCTGTCGTTGATCAGAAGAAACATCAGGTCCTTCCCCATCCCGAGCGCACGCTGAATGCTCTGACTAACGCGCGTTCTCATATCGGGGGTTACCGCAAGCCGGTCAATCACCACTTCTATATCGTGAATTTTATACCGGTCAACCTGCATCTTCGCCACCAGGTCTTTCACCTCTCCGTCGACCCGTACTTTCACAAAACCTTTTTTGCGGATGTCTTCAAATAATTCCCGGTAATGTCCTTTCCGTCCCCGTACAATGGGCGCCAGCACCGATATCTTTTTGTTTTTAAATTTCTGAAAAATATTCTCCACGATCTCCTCCTCACTGAACTTCACCATCTGCTTGCCTGTGTTGTAGGAAAAAGCCTGCCCGATGCGGGCATACAGCAAACGCAGAAAATCATATACTTCCGTAACGGTGCCCACCGTGCTGCGCGGATTGCGGTTGGTGGTTTTCTGTTCGATCGAAATCACCGGACTCAACCCGGTGATTTTGTCAACGTCAGGCCGCTCCATGTCCCCGATAAACTGCCTGGCGTAGGCACCAAAGCTTTCCATATAGCGGCGCTGGCCCTCGGCATAAATGGTATCAAAGGCCAAGGACGATTTACCACTGCCGCTGATGCCGGTGATTACCACCAGCTGATTTTTTGGAATGGAAATATCGATATTCCTGAGATTATGCACCCGGGCGCCAAACACTTCAATCATTTCATCAACTGCCGGTGCAGGCGGATCATTCAATTCAATCATAAATAAATATGGAGTCGGTAAAGTTAACAACAAATCGTGGGTCGGAAGGTTGTGCGCGTGCTCCGGAATATAGACCTCTGTTAAAATAATGGCCATGAAAAAAATAATTTTCCGGAATTCGAATCCCATTTTTATCTTTGACCCAGTTCTTATCAAACGCTTATCAAGAAAGGCTGAGGGAAATGGCCCGCTGAAGCCTTGACAACCTGCTCCGATTTGTGTAACGCGATCCGGGCAAGGTGCCAACTCCATCTCGTTAAAAAACGAGACAGATAAGTCAGATCCACAGCTTATTAATCTATCAATATATTAAAAGCTCTTCTGACTGTTCGGAAGAGCTTTTTTTATTGCCGGTAACGACCCCTCGCCGACCGCAATTATAGAAGGTTTTCCGGAGTATTTCTTGCCAGAGCATTTGTTCACCCAAAAAGCCCGGCAAAGCCGGGAACAGGAGGATTTTTTATGCAGGAAATTACCCGATTCATTCACAACATTCCGGTAGATCCGCTTACCGGTGCGGTATCCGTGCCCATTTATCAAACGTCCACTTTTGTACAGGGGGCTCCCGGTGTAAATAAGGGCTATGACTATGCACGCAGCAATAATCCCACGCGGGCAGTCCTGGAAAACCTGATTGCCGGTCTGGAAAACGGCGCCACGGGTCTGGCTTTTGCCAGCGGCCTGGCTGCCATTGATGCCGTACTCAAACTACTGCAGAGCGGGGATGAAATAGTTGCCGTGGATGATATCTATGGCGGCGCTTTCCGGCTTTTTGAACAGGTTTACAAAAAATTCGGAGTAAATGTTCGTTATGTGGATGCCTCCGATCCAGAAAACATTTTTCAGGCCATCAGCTCCAGAACGCGTATGATCTGGCTTGAAACGCCGAGCAATCCCACGTTGAAAATTGCTGATATCGCAGCAATTGCGTCGATCGCCAAAACCCGCCAATGCCTGCTTTGTGTGGATAATACCTTCGCTTCCCCGGCTCTTCAGAAACCCATTGCGCTGGGCGCGGACATTGTGATCCACTCTGCCACCAAGTACCTGGGAGGCCACAGCGACTTAATTGCCGGCCTCGTGGTAACGGCCAGTCAGGAATTGGGAGAAAAGATTAAGTTCTATCAGAATGCCTGCGGCGCCATACTGGGGCCCTTCGACAGCTGGCTGGTCATCCGGGGGCTTGAAACCCTCCATTTGCGGATGAGGCAGCATTGTTTTTCAGCCCTTCAGATCGCGGAATTTCTACAGGATCATCCGGCTGTGGGCCGTGTGTTCTATCCGGGCCTGGCTACACATCCGAATCATGCCGTCGCTAAAAAGCAATCCCGGGGATACGGTGGCATCGTGTCTTTTACCTTGAAAGAAGATACCCTGGAAGCGGCAAGATTCCTGGTGACCGGCACAAAATTGTTTAAGCTTGCGGAAAGCCTGGGCGGCATTAAAAGCCTGATCAGTCATTCTGCGGAAATGACCCATAAAACCATCCCGGCGGAAAGAAGAAGAGCCGGAGGGGTAAATGACAGTCTGATCCGACTATCCACGGGACTCGAAGAACCGGAAGATTTAATCCGTGATCTTTGCAACAGTTTGGACAGGATAGTTGTTAAGAAAAACGTTCATTTCCAAAAATTAGAAACCTGTTGAAACCATATACATCATGGATACACATAAGCAGTTAACGATCGGATTATTCGGCTTTGGCGTAGTCGGCGAAGGGCTTTACCGCATTTTATTACAAACGCCGTCTCTGAAAGCAACCATTAAGAAAGTATGTATCAAGCATCCGGGTAAAAACAGGAATGCACCGGAAGAATTATTCACCACCGACCGGGATATCCTGCTGAATGATCCGGAGATCAACGTGATCGTGGAAGTGATCAATGAAACGGAGCCAGCATTCGAGATCGTGTCCACTGCTTTGAAAAACGGTAAAAATGTAGTCAGCGCCAGTAAAAAAATGCTCGCTGAAAACTTACCGGAATTGCTCGGATTACAAAAGCAAACCGGCCATTCCCTGCTCTATGAAGCCGCCGCCTGCGCATCCATACCGGTTATCCGAAACCTGGAAGAATATTATGATAACGATCTGCTGCATTCCATCCGGGCTATCGTTAACGGATCCACGAATTTCATACTGACCAAGATGTTTGAAGAGAAACTCGACTTCAAACAAGCCCTGCTCCTGGCCCAGCAACTGGGATTTGCAGAAAGCGATCCGGCCCTCGATGTGGAAGGCTTTGATGCCGTGAATAAATGGACCCTGCTGCTCACCCATGCTTATGGCATTGTAACGGATCCCCAATCCATCGTATTTAATGGCATTCAGAATATACAATCCGGCGATGCCACGGTTGCCGCGGAAAAACACTATGACATTAAACTTGTTGCCCAGGCCAAAAAATTACTGAGTGGAAAAGTAGCCGCGCTGGTGCTGCCGCAGTTTGTAAAAGCAGACGACCACCTCAGTTTTGTAAAGAACGAGTACAATGGCGTAGTCATCGAAAGCGGGTTTGCCGACAAACAATTCTTTTACGGAAAAGGGGCCGGCAGTTTCCCGACCGCCTCCGCCGTGTTAAGCGATCTCTCCGCCCTCCGTTACGGCTACCAATATGAATACAAAAAATTATATCATCACGCTCCATTGGAACTCGCCGATGATTTTTATATCAAAGCATATATCAGTTTCGACGACTGGCAATATATCCCGAAAGAAAAATTCGAGTGGATCGAAGAATGGCACGCCGAGAGTGAACGCAAATACCTGATCGGCGTATTACCATTCAAAGAGCTCCGGAACAATAGCTGGTGGCGGGAAAACAAAACCTCGCTCATCCTTGCTCCGGATGCAATCATCGAAGACGTAGAAATCCGGAAGATCCGGAAGAAGAGTTTGGAGCTGGCGGGCATTGTTTAGAGGTGGATAGTAGATAGTGAATGGATGAAGGTTGACGGTCTATTCACCATCTACTATCCACTGTAAGCTGAGAACGGACAGCAACTGTTCGGATTCGGACGGCTGTCCCCGGCCCTGAAGTTGTAAATTTCTGATTATTAGCCATTTAAGGAAACGGCACAAATATCGTTGCTGATGGATGCGTATATCTATTTACTATCAACCATATACTATCCACCATTAAACGATGTTCAGAAACTACCTCAAAATCGCCTTCCGCAATCTTTTCCGGCACAAAACTTTTTCTGCAATCAATATCCTGGGTATGGCCCTGGGTATGGCCTGCAGTCTGCTGATTATACTTTGGGTGCAGGACGAAAAAGCAGTGGATGGTTTCCATGCGAATGGCAAACAGTTATACCAGGTTTATGAACGGGATCATAATGATGGAAAAATTGATGCAGGATATCCCACCCAGGGCTTGCTGGCCGAAGAATTAAAAAGAGTCATTCCCGAAGTGCAATATGCCAGCGCGCTGGACTATGCGGCAGCGCCAGGCACCATGAATACATTTGAGTCCGGGAATAAAGTGATGAAGCAGAGCGGGAATTTTGCCGGCCAGGATTTCTTCAGCATGTTCAGCTATCCCCTGTTGCAGGGAAATCCAAAAACAGCGCTCAGCGCGCCGGCGGGCATCGCCATTTCCCGGAAAATGGCGGAGGATTTTTTTGGAAGTCCGGGAAATGCGATAAATAAAACCATTCTCTTTGATAATAAAGAAGACCTGAAGGTAACTGCTGTATTTGAAAACCTGCCCGCTCACGCGTCCAGGAAATTCGATTTTTTAAGAAGCTGGACCGATTATGTGAAACAAAACAACTGGGTACATAACTGGGGGAATACGAGCCCGGATACCTATATCCAATTGTACAAAAACGCGAACCCGGCAAAAGTGGCGGCAGCAATAAAATATTTTGTTTACCGGTATAAACAAAAGGATAAGGGGTCTTTTACCGAACTGGGTTTACAGCCCTATCCGGAAAGATATCTGCATTCCACCTTTAAAAACGGAGAACCGGACGGTGGACGAATTGACTATGTTCACCTGTTTACGCTGGTAGCGATTTTCATCCTGCTGATTGCCTGCATCAATTTTATGAACCTGGCAACGGCGCAATCAGCAAAACGCGCCAAAGAAGTTGGACTGCGTAAAGTGATCGGGGCCTTCCGCTCTTCCCTGGTCAGTCAGTTCCTGGGCGAGGCCATGATGCTCACTTTCTTCTCGGTTATCCTGGCCGTTATTTTGGCAGCCAGCCTGATACCGGCCTTTAACAGCCTCACTGGAAAACAACTTTCAATACCTTTTGCCCAACCCTTATTCTGGCTGGCATTAACAGCTCTCCTGATCCTTACCGGATTTGCAGCCGGCAGTTACCCGGCCCTGTTCATGTCGTCCCTGAATCCCGTGCGCGTATTAAAAGGCAGTTTGAAATTCAGCTGGCGGGCGACGTTCTTCCGGAAGGGATTGGTTGTTTTCCAGTTTGTGCTTTCGATATTACTGATCGTGGGAATGATCGTGATCTATCGCCAGGTGAATTATATCCAAACCACAAACCTGGGATATGATCGGGAGAACCTGGTCTATATCCCGATTGAAGGAGAGCTGGTAAAAAAATTCGAATTGTTTAAAGAAGAAGCCGGAAACTTACCGGGCGTCCTCAGCATTTCAAAAATGCGAAATTCCCCGACCATCATCGAACACCACACCGGCAGCATCAGCTGGCCCGGAAAAGATCCGAACGCACAGCTTTCATTTGCCGATGCCGTGGTGGGTTATGATTTCGTAAAGACGATGAAATTAAAAATGCTGGAAGGCCGCGATTTCTCCAGGGATTTTGCCGGGGACTCGCTGGGTTTTATACTGAATGAAACGGCGGTAAATAAAATCGGATTTCAAAACCCGGTCGGCCAAACCGTAGTCTGGGGAAATCATCCCGGTAAAATTATCGGGGTGCTCAAAGATTTTCATTTCAGTTCCATGCATCAGACCATTGATCCGCTGATTGTGCGGCTGGATGAAAACTGGCCCTGGGGAACAATCCTCGTCCGTGTAAATGGCCGACAAACCAAAGAAACCCTTGCGGGTCTCCAAAAAATATGCGCCGGACTAAATCCGAAATTTCCATTTACCTATACCTTCTCCGACCAGGAATTCGCAAATCTTTATAAAAGCGAGGCAGTTGTTTCGCAACTGGCAAATATATTTGCCGTGCTGGCGATTTTTATTTCCTGCCTGGGTCTTTTTGGATTGGCAACATTCACAGCCGGCCAGCGCACAAAAGAAATCGGCGTTCGCAAAGTATTGGGCGCCACCGCTTCCGGCGTGGTGGGCCTGCTCTCCAAAGAATTCCTGAAACTGCTGCTGATTGCAATCGCTATCGCTACGCCCCTGGGCTGGTTCGTCATGACCCGCTGGTTATCGGGCTACGCCTATAAGATTCAACTGGACTGGTGGATCTTCGCGCTGGCGGGCTTGCTGGCCATCGGTATCGCGATGCTCACGGTGAGCTACCAAAGCATTAAATCCGCCCTGATGAATCCGGTGACGAGTTTACGGGAGAACTGACAAAAGTTGATGGGATTCGCGAGATGATTTATTGCCGGAATATCGGCCTTTGATCGGCCTTCGATTTAATGCTGTTTCCAGGGCAACTTCCCTCCTTTCCCAATATCTGCAAAATGGTCTTACTGTCAAAATGGCGTAGAAAGCCAAACTCCTAATGCAAAAAATCAAGTGTTGGTAAAGTTGGAGACATTACTGAACAATTCAGCTACCAAAAAACTGAAATAACCTGATCGGATTGATAGCAATAAGCAGGAACTACCCTTAAAGCGCCGTTGAAAATTGTCTGGAGCGCCAGGAAATATGAGGTTTTTAAATTATGGCGAATTCGCCACAATTAAAGCCGTCATCCCTCCACCCATACAAACCCGTCTGCGTCCACCCTTAATTTATTTTCCGCCTGCATAAAATCAATCACCTTGCGCAGTTGCTCGATATGGATCTCGGGGAAATGATCGAAGAGGGAAGTAGCGGGAATGGGCTGCTGACTGGTTCGTTCGATCACGGTTTTATAAATGGCAGCAAACTGGTCTGCGCTGAGCCTGGGTTGCCTGTTTCGCAAACACTGGTCGCAGATGCCACAATCTTCAGGTGACGTCTCTCCGAAATACCGGGCGATATAGGTGCTGCGGCAATTCGGCGTGGCGATATAACCGAGCATGGCCCGGACGCGTTTTACAAACTGCTCTTTGCGGAACTGATACGCTTTCCGATCGATTTGAACATCGGCTGCTTTTCTGCGGGCCTGATCAAAATAGATCTGCGGTTCTTCTTTTTGGGGAACGTATTCAATCAGCTGAAAACGGTGCAGTTGATGAAGCCCTTTTATAACCTGCTCCGGTGGCCATTTCAGCAGGTAGGCCAATTGCTTCTCCCGGATGAAAACCGGCTGATCATAAATTCCGGAATAGGTTCTCAGCAGGGTTTTGATCAGGGGTTCCAGCTGTGGATTTTCATTTTCAAATGCGTAAAGGACTTCTTTTTCACAAATAAAGTAAGCCGTTGCCGGCTTGAAAACGGTTTCATTCAGGGAGAGCAGGTCTTCCTGGCCGAGTACCTGCAATGCCGCATTTGTCCGTTGGGCATCAAAAGAAAACCGCTTCAGAAAATCAGCGAAATCAAACGGATAATATACGCCCACGGTTCCCAGCGGAACCTGCAAATAATTAAAGACCCCCTGATATACTTTGCGAATAAATTCCAATGGGGGATATTGTATTTTATGCAGCCCTTCCAGATCCTCCAGCATCTGATCATTATACAATAAGATCGCAAATGCTTTTTTTCCATCGCGCCCCGCACGGCCTGCTTCCTGATAATAACTTTCCAGGCAGTCCGGAACATCGGCATGCAGCACCAGCCGCACGTCCGGTTTATCAATGCCCATGCCGAAGGCATTGGTACATACCATGATCCGAACTTCATTCTTCCGCCAGCGATCCTGCTTTTCGCTGCGCTGTTGCTGCAATAAACCCGCGTGATAATAATCTGCGGAAAGCGCGTGCATGTTCAGCAGATCACTGATCTCTTTGGTCCGTCGCCGGTTGCGGCAGTAAATGATAGCGCTTCCCTCCTGTCTCCGGAGAATGCCGGTGAGTGTATTAAGAATAGACGTTGTTTTCAATGCGCTGAACGAAAGATTGGGTCGCAGGAAGGTTTGGGTGAAAATAACGGGTTGAACCATTTTTAACCGGACGCAGATATCGTCCCGTATTTCTTTTGTGGCAGAAGCGGTCAGCGCCAGCACCGGCACTCCGGGAAGTTCTTCCCTGAGCGCGACGATGCGTAAATAAGGCGGACGGAAATCATAGCCCCACTGCGAAATACAATGCGCTTCGTCCACGGCGATCAGATTCACATCCATCGCCGGTAAAAATTCCTTAAACAGGTCTGTTTCCAAACGCTCGGGAGAGACATACAGGAACTTGCAGTTGCCGGCAATGGCGAGTTTGAATGTTGCGACAACATCTTTCCGGGACATCCCGGAGAAAATGGCAAAAGCCGTGATGCCCTTGCTGCGGAGATGCTGAACCTGGTCTTTCATGAGGGCGATCAGCGGACTTACCACCAGACAGATTCCTTCTTTTGACATGGCAGGCACCTGGAAGCAAATGGATTTTCCGCCGCCTGTAGGCATTAGCGCGAGCGTGTCATTTCCTGACAATACCGACTGCACAATATCCTCCTGCATGGGCCGGAACGATTCATAGTTCCAGTATTCTTTCAATATTTCGCGAGGTGAACGGTTCATCTCATACTATCCAAAATAAAATTACTGTAGCTTTTTTACAAATAACCTGGAGGAATTGATCAGCAAAACCACATCGCTCAGGGCCATGGCCAGCGCGCCGATTGCCGGCGTAAGCAAACCGATGGCTGCCACCGGGATAGCAATGATATTGTAAACGAAAGCCCAGAAAAGATTTTGGCGGATCGTGGAGAATGTAAGTTTACCCAATTGGAGCGACATGGGTAATTTCTTCAGCCCGCTGTTCATCAGCACCACGTCTGCCGTTTGCAGAGCAATCTGTGATGCATCGCTCATCGAAATACCAAGGCTTGCTTTGGCGAGCGCAGGTGCATCGTTAATCCCATCGCCGACCATGGCCGTTGGGGCAATAGCGGAAAGTCTTTCTATTTGTTCCAGCTTTTGCAAAGGAGATTGTTCCGCGATCACTTCGTCAATGCCCAGGATCTCCGCAATATCCTTGCACTTTTGTAGCCGGTCGCCGCTCAGTAGAATGGTCCGCATATCCCGCGCTTTAAAATAACGGACAACTTCCGCCGCTTCGGGCCGGAGTTCATCCTGGATATCGACCCAGCCGATCAGATTACCATTTTTCGAAATATAAACAGAATGATCGGATGCGGTTTCTTCCTGAAAAAATTTCCCTGATCCCGCCTTATATTCATTACCGTGCGCATCCGAGGCACGGATACCAAGTCCCTTTATCTCTTCCAGCTTTGTCCACCGGATTTCCGGTTGTGCTTTCCAGGCCTTTGCTACAGATTTAGCAATCGGATGACTGGAATATTTTTCGAGTGAAAACAGAATGCGCTTGAAATCAGATTCGGAGATCGTTTTATCCTGAATTTCAAAACGGCTGATGCTGAATGACCCCGTGGTGAGGGTGCCTGTCTTATCGAAAACAATCTGCCGGATATCCTTGAATAATTCAAGGCTGTCTGCATGCCGGAAAAGAATTCCATTTCTGGCGGCGCGACCAAGGCCCACCGCTATGGCTGCCGGGGTGGCGAGTCCCATTGCGCAAGGGCATGCAATCACGAGCACGGCTATACTTCGCATCAGGGAAGCAGTGAGGTTGTGCAGCAGAATATAATTAACTACGAGACAAAGAACGGCGATGCCGATGACGACCGGAACGAATACGGCGCTGATCCGGTCGGCCAGCAACTGGATTTTGGGCTTATCCTGTTGTGCCCTTTTCACCAGGTTGACCACGTTGGACAAAACTGAATCTTTTGCCGCATGCGTTACCTGGGCTTTCACCGTTCCATCCAGGATCAGACTTCCTCCAATCAGCAGGTCTTTCGGCTTTTTGCCAAGCGGCAAGCTTTCTCCGGTAATAATGGCTTCGTCCACCTGTGCCGTTCCCCAGAGGATCTTTGCGTCGGCTGGAACCTGTTCACCCGTTTTGATCAGGATCAGGTCCCCGCTGCGCAGTTGCCGGCCATCCACCGGGAAAATGATTTCCCGATGTTCATTATCAAAAGCAATCATATTGGCTTTGAGGTCCTGGGATTTCAGGAGTTGCCGGAGCGCCCGCTGTGTGCTGCGTAAAGATCGTTCTTCAACATAATTTCCGAGAAACACCAGGGTAATAATGGCTGCGGACGTTTCATAAAACAAGTATGCTTCCCCGAGCTGCAGGATGGTTCCGGCCAGGCTGTAAACAAAAGCTGCCGTTGCGCCCAGGGCAATCAGCACATTCATATTCGGCTTCCGCATCAGCAGACTGGCGATGGCGCTTCTTCCGAAAAAATACATTCCTGTGAGGTAAACCGGAACACATAAAACAAGCTGCACCCAGGCGTCTCCTAACCAGCGCAGCGGTTGCCAATGTGAAAACATATGCAACATCAGCAACAAAGTAAAGGGAATGCAAACAGCCAGGTAAACAAGGAATTTGTCTATGGGTTTTTTCTGAACAGACCCATCGGCCACAAAATAGCCAAGATTCGAAATGCCCTTTTTGAGTTCAGTCTCCGGTATTGGATTGGCATGCTGAAAACTCACTTCCCCGGCGGTAAGGCTTACACTAACCTCCCGCATTCCTTTTTTCCGCAGAAATCCTTCAACGGTTTGCGCACAGGCGCTGCAACTCATTCCTTCCACTTTCCAGTTTATTGTTTCCATACTGATGCTGTCTGTAAAACCGAGGGGCAAATTTACCACAATCCCAGCGGGCAGATCATCTATTTCGGCACTAAGAAGGATTCTATCTTTGCGGGATGGAGCGAATTTTTACCCTTTCAGACCTGAAATCTCTGGCCGAGGAATTCTGGTTAAGTAATCCTGACAAAAAAATATTCAGTTTCAGTGGTCAGCTGGGCGCCGGAAAAACGACTTTTATCCACGCACTATGTGCAGTAAAAAAAGTTCAGGATACGGTGAGCAGTCCCACTTTCTCCATCATCAACGAGTACGGATATCCTGGCGGAACGATTTTCCATATCGATCTTTACCGGATAAAAGATGAGGATGAAGCTATACGGGCCGGGGTGGAAGACTGTCTTTATTCGGGTGATATCTGTTTGGTGGAATGGCCGGAAAGAGCACCTGGCATTTTCCCACCCGGCAGTTTGCATTCGCATTTTGAAACGATTGACAAAACCCACAGAAAAATTCAGGTAACGGGGTCATAATCCGTACGAATTCAGGATAAAATTGTAATTTTCACCCCCACCCTTTCCGGATATAAAACCGGATGGAAAAGTCCTGAAACCATGGCGCAACAACAGAAACCCTTTATCAGCACTTCCTTCAGCTATGAAACTTTAGAAGAGACGCTTGACATAAAACCGAAATCCAGCGTGCTTCGCATTGGGGTTCCCAAGGAAACCGCTTTTCAGGAAAACAGGATTGGTCTTACACCTGAAGCCGTGAGCGTGCTGATCAGCAATGGCCACGAAATACTGATTGAGCATGACGCCGGCGAAGCAGCCCACTACCGTGATAAGGATTACAGTGAAGCCGGGGCCCGAATCGTATATGACAAGGCCGAGGTGTATAAATGTCCAACCCTGATTAAATCCGCGCCTGTAGTGGAAGAGGACCTGCCCCTGCTGCAGATGAATCAGACGATCATTTCGCCCATTCATTTATCTGCCCTCAAAGCCGACCTGCTGGAAAAGATGATGTCCAAACGCATTACGGGTATTTCATTTGAAAATTTAAAAGACGACAGCGGCAGTTATCCCATTGTGCGCAGCATGAGTGAGATTGCCGGCGGCGCTGTAATGCTGGTGGCGGCTCAGTATCTGAGTTCGGCCAATCACGGCAAGGGGGTATTGCTGGGTGGCATTTCCGGTATTCCACCAACAAAAGTGATTATCCTGGGTGCCGGCATTGTAGGGGAATATGCCGCCCGGGCCGCCCTGGCGCTGGGCGCTTCGGTGAAAGTGTTCGACAACAGCGTCTCGCGCCTGAAAAGGCTCCAGAACAATATCGGATTCCGGATCTATACTTCCGTGATTGAACCGCGGATTCTTTCCAAACAATTAAAAAGTTGTGAGGTAGCCGTGGGCGCCCTTTCTTCGCAAACCGGCCGCACACCGGTGGTGGTTACTGAGGAAATGGTCAGCAATATGCGCGCGGGTAGTGTGATCATAGACGTTAGTATTGACAGGGGCGGTTGTTTTGAAACATCAGAAATTACTTCCCACGAACATCCAACGTTCATTAAATATGGTGTGATCCATTATTGCGTTCCGAATATTCCTTCCGGTTTTGCCCGAACAGCCTCCCAGGCCATCAGCAATGTGATCACCCCGCTTTTGCTGGAAGCGTCTGAAGAAGGCGGATTTGAAAACCTGCTCTGGCACAAGATCCATTTGCGCAGCGGGATTTACATGTTCAAGGGTGCGCTTACCAATTTTCACCTCAGCCAGCGCTTTGATTTGAAATATACGGATCTGAATTTGCTGATTGCGAGTCAGCGGTGAGGGATGACGGTTGACGGACTACTCAAAAAGTTTGATGACTGGATTGAATTCTAACAGCAAACGCTGATTGGTTTAAGGCTGAATGCTGAACATAAAGTCCGTCAACTGTCATTCGTCATCCGTTGTCCCTTCTTGATTTTCTCCATTTCAATCACCCGATTACAAAATCCATACTCCTGTGGATCATTGGAGCTCACCAGTACCAGCCGGTCGCTGCAATACGTTTTGATCAGTTGATGATACAGCGCTATGCCCGGTGCATCGAGATTGGTGGTTGGTTCGTCCAAAAGTAACACGGGCGTGTTGCAGAAGAAGGCCTGGGCGAGCCGGACGCGTTGTTTCATTCCGGAGGAGTAGTACCGGATCTGTTTATCTCCTGCATCGCTAAGGCCGATAATATCCAGCATTTGGGGTATGCTGATGCCGGGCAGAAAGGGCTTGAATGACTGATGAAACCTGAAAAATTCGTTGGCTGTCATTTCCTCAACTGTTTCCAGATAAGGCGCAGCAATGGACAAATATTGAAAGATGGCAGTTGGCGGAATGTCCCGGGCATTTGAATAGGAGATCTTCCCCTCGCTCGGCATCAGGGCGCCACCGACGAACTGAAGTAGGGTGGATTTTCCGGAACCGTTTGGTCCGGTAATAGCATAAGCGTCGGGAAGAGAAAACTGGTAGTTCAGATGTCGGAATATCCATTCCCGGTTAAACCGCTTTCCCGCATCAGTCAGCGTAATCCTCATCGAGGTTGGCTTTACTGTAGCGTTTAATGATGCCCCGTCCGCTTTCCCGGATAAAGGTTACGATTTCATCACGTTCATCCGTAGCCGAAAACTCTTCTTCCAGGAATTCAAGGGCCTGGGAAGTATTCAGTCCTTTGTTATAAATGATGCGGTAGATATCGAGGATGTGGTTGATCTTGTCGATGGTAAACCCTCTTCTTTTCAAACCCACGGAATTCACACCGCAATAACTGAGCGGCAATCTTCCGGCCTTAATATAAGGCGGAATGTCTTTTCCCACGAGCGAACCGCCCTGGATGAAGGAATGGCGACCTACCTTCACAAACTGGTGTATTGCGCACATGCCCCCGAGAATGGCATAGTCATCAATGATGACGTGCCCCGCCACCTGGGTATTATTGCTCATGACGCAATTATTGCCCACGATACAGTCATGCGCCAGATGGCAATAAGCCTGGATCAGGCAATTATCACCTATGGAGGTTTTTTCGCGATCCTTTGTCCCCCTGTTTACGGTGACAAACTCGCGGATGGTGGTATTGTCGCCAATAAACACATTGGAATATTCGCCCTGGAATTTCAGATCCTGCGGGATGGCGGCGATTACAGCACCCGGAAAGATCCGGCAATTTTTCCCGATGCGCGCCCCTTCCATAATGGTTACATTGGACCCGATCCAGGTTCCTTCCCCAACTTCCACATCCTGATGGATAACGGAAAACGGGTCAATCTTCACATTTGTAGCTACGCGCGCGTTGGGGTGAATATATGTATGGGGATGGATCATTCTTTCCTCTGTTGAAGGGTTGACGGCCGGCAGCCTGGGTGAAACTTCATCTTTAAACATTGCAGGATCCTTCATAAAAAATGCTGAGTAAAACCCAGCCCTACAAAAATAAACTTATTTGCCGCATTTCTGATAAATTAACTTCGCTTTACAAGCTGGGCCATCAGATCTGCCTCGGTTACCACTTTGTTGCCGACATATACGGTTCCGCGCATCTCCACGATGCCCCGGCGGATGGGATTCAACAGTTCCATTTTCATGACCATGGTGTCTCCCGGAACCACTTTCTGCTTAAACTTACAATTGTCAATCTTCAGAAAATAAGTATCGTATTGTCCGCCTCCGGCCATGGCATTGATGGCCAGGATGCCTCCGGTCTGCGCCAGGGCTTCCACCTGCAGTACACCCGGCATGATGGGATTGCCAGGAAAATGGCCCACGAAAAAGGGCTCGTTGAAGGTTATATTTTTTATCCCGACGATATGCTTATCCGTTAGTTCAATGATCTTGTCCACCAGTAAAAAAGGATAGCGGTGCGGAAGGGTTCTTTCGATCTGCTGGCTGGTGAAAATCGGTTGCTGATTGGGATCATAAACCGGTGTATTCCGGAGGTGCTTGTTTTTCCGGATGTATTGTTTGATCTTTTTGGCAAACTCCACATTGGTGGAATGTCCCGGCCTGCTGGCAATCACATGCCCTTTTATCGGGAAACCGACCAGGGCCAGGTCTCCGATCACGTCCAGCAGCTTATGCCGGGCGGGCTCATTCGGAAAGCGGAGCTCGAGATTATTCAGATAACCGCCGTTTTTGATCTCCATATTTTCCCGCCCGAAAGCTTTAGCCAGGCGGTCCATTTCCTCCCTTGTCACCTTTTTATCCACGATTACGATGGCATTATTGATGTCCCCTCCCTTGATCAGGTTATTGTCCAGCAGCATCTCCAGTTCATGCAAAAAGCAAAACGTACGGCAGGGGGCAATATCGGATTTGAAATACTGGATGGATTTCAGTCCCGCATGCTGGGTCCCCAATACCGGGCTGTTAAAATCGATAAGGGTGGTCACTTTATACTCCAGGGCAGGCATGGCCGTCATTTCCACCCTTTTCTTCTCGTCGTAATAGGTAATGTTATTGTCAATGCTGTACCAGGATTTGGCGGCGTCCTGTTCTTCCAGTCCTACTTCTTCAATGATCTCCACAAAAGGCTCGGAACTGCCATCCATGATCGGGATTTCAGGGCCATTCAGCTCTACCAGGCAATTGTCAATCCCCATGCCCACCAGGGCCGCCAGAATATGCTCTACCGTGCTGATTTTGGCGCCGTTATCTTCCAGCGTGGTTCCCCGGGAAGTGTCCGTAACCAGGTCACAATCGGCCTTAATCAGAGGTCGTCCGGCAAGGTCTATGCGCTGAAACTGGAAACCGAACCCGGGATTAGCCGGACGAAGCGTCATATCCACATTAATACCGGTATGCAGGCCGGTTCCAGAAATGCTGATTGCCTGATTTAATGTATGTTGCTTATCCGGGTTGAAATTTGCATCCATCAGATTGGTTATAACGCGCAAAGATACAGTTTGCGTGGCATTCCGGATACCCCGTCCGGCGGGCACTATTAACAAAAAATTACCGGGGCGTTATCCTTAACCGGAAATGAATTAATTTTATTTGCATACAAACAAAAATATGGAAGGAAAGAAGGCCAGGATCTTATTGTGCGAAGATGACCCCAACCTCGGGATGGTACTCAAGAATTATCTGGAGCTGAATGATTTTGAGGTAACCCTGGAGCGGGACGGAAGGCTTGGACTGGCCGCTTTTCAGCGAGAACATGTTGACCTTTGCCTGCTGGATGTGATGATGCCCCACATGGACGGATTCACGCTTGCAGAAGAGATCCGGGATGTAAACCCCGACGTGCCTCTTTTTTTCCTGAGTGCGAAAACCATGAAGGAAGACATCATTCAGGGATATAAGCTCGGTGCTGACGACTACATCACCAAACCCTTCGACAGCGAAGTGCTTTTACTGAAGATCAAGGCGATCCTGAAAAGAAATGATGACTTCAACAAAGAAGCAGACAATAAGGAATTTGATATGGGTTCCTACCATTTCAATCCGAAGCTGCGCGAACTGAATCATAACGGTCAAACGCAAACGCTTTCACCAAAAGAAAATGAGCTGCTGAAAATGCTTGCCGAGCATCTGAATGACCTGTTACCCAGGGAAGCCGCACTGAAGAAAATCTGGGGAAGCGATACCTATTTCAACGGAAGAAGTATGGATGTTTATATTGCCAAACTCCGGAAATATCTGCGGGACGACAGTAATATTGAAATTGTCAACATTCACGGAAACGGATTTCGCCTGGTCGTACCCGTCAAGGTGTAAGGATCTGAGAACGTATTCCTCTGACATTGTACCGCATCCGGCTTTCCATCCATAAATTCCGGCAGCGGATACACTGATAGTGAAAATGCTGGAAAAGAATTTTCAGGATCACCACATCACACACGAGGCCATACCCGGAGAATGCAAAATCAAGAATCCTGGCCATCAACACGGTACCTATTTTGGCAATTCCATTCATACCGGAACAGATTAAAAATTCGTGCCAAAAATGATTGGGTGCAGAAATATATTCTTAGCTCCTGATTATCAGAGGATCATAAAATCGTTATGCTCCCAAAAGAAAATGCTTTGCATGTCCACGTTTGCCCTTCCGGTTCAGGAGAAAATTGCCAGATTCGCGCTGTTCGGATTGAGTATGCAGAGCAATTTCAACGCTGAAAAAAAGGTATATTTATTTTTGTTTAACCATCAGCATTCAGCATGAAAACAGTCATCATTACCGGCGCCAGTGGCAATTTGGGATTGGCCGTTACTAAAAACTTCCTGGA
>JAUZOD010000129.1 GCA_030706635.1 Bacteroidota bacterium | reverse complement strand
TATTCATCAATTTTTTCCGCGATGAAAGCGGGCGTCCAGGCTTCTTTTTTCATGGTGCTGAAAAGAGATCGGAGATTCTTCACTTCATAATAAGCATCGCTCCGGAACCTTTTGAGCGGATGATTTTTCGGAAAACGATCGATCAGCAGCTTCAGATATTCAAGTTGCTCCAGCTCGGAAACCGGGTCCAGGCTGGTTTTTTCGAAATAAGACAGGTTATCCTGGATGATGTCGTTGCAGAAACCATGAAAAGTGTAGATGTTTACCTTATATGCATCCGGGCCGATAAAACTGAGCAGACGGCGGCGCATGGCGACGGCGCCCGCGTCAGTATAAGTGAGGCATAGTATATTTCCGGGATCTGTGTCTGTTTCCAATAGGATTTTTCCGATCCGGGCCCCAAGGATCTGGGTTTTCCCCGTGCCGGGCCCCGCAATCACCATCACCGGGCCTTCCAGCCTGTCCACGGCCAGCTTCTGCTGGGGGTTGAGTTTTTGATAAAGTTTATTAAAGGCCTCGTTTTGATTCATATATGCGTGAAAAGTTATTCAAAATCCGGAAACTTTCTTAAATCCGGAATATTATTCCCAGCGTTTTATCGTTATACAGCAGTACAATCCGATATAATCCGAAATATGAAGAACCCTCAGTCGTTCAAAGTGTTCATTGTTGAAGATGATTTGTGGTATGGCTCAATGCTTGAGCACTATCTTTCCCTTAATCCGGAATATGAAGTTAAACGATTTGAATCTCCCGATGATTTCTTCGGGAAGCTTCATGAAGTGCCTGACGTGGTTACGCTCGACTATTCATTGCCGGGCAGCGACGGCACTGAGGTGCTGCGAAAGATCAAGGAATTCAATCCGGATATCCGTGTGATCATCATCTCCGGTCAGGAGGACGTGGCTACGGCCATCAACCTCTTAAAAAACGGGGCATTCGATTATATCGTCAAGGACGATGACACCAAGGACCGTCTCTGGAACAGTATCCTGCATTTGCGGGAGATCCGGAACCTGAAAGAAGAAGTGGAAAGTCTGAAAAACCAGGTGGGGCGCAAATACGATTTTTCCCAGATCATCATCGGCAAAAGCGAGCCGATGGAGAAGATATTCGGTCTGATTGAAAAAGCATCCAAAACAAATATTACCGTGTCGGTCACCGGGGAAACCGGTTCCGGTAAGGAACTGGTGGCCAAGGCCATTCATTATAATTCTGAAAGACATAAGCAACCCTTTGTTGCCGTGAATGTGGCAGCCATTCCCAAAGAGCTGCTGGAAAGTGAATTGTTCGGGCATGAAAAAGGCTCCTTCACAGGAGCTGTCACCCGCAGGATCGGAAAATTCGAAGAGGCAGATAAAGGAACGCTTTTCCTGGATGAGATCGGGGAGCTGGATATCAACCTGCAGGCGAAGCTGCTGCGGGTGTTGCAGGAGAGAGAGATCACGCGCATCGGCGCCAATACCGTGCTGCCGATCAATGTGCGGATCATCGTGGCCACACATAAAAACCTGCTGGAAGAAGTAAAGAATAAAACTTTCCGGGAAGACCTGTATTATCGTTTGGTTGGTCTGCCGATCCATCTTCCGCCGTTAAGGGAAAGAGGAACGGACATCGCCGTGCTGGCAAAAAGCTTTGTGGATAATTTCTGCAAGGAGAATAAGATCACACGTAAGGTGCTGACCTCTGAAGCCCAGCAAAAACTCACGGCATATCCCTTTCCCGGGAATGTAAGAGAGCTGAAATCCATTATGGAACTTGCGGTAGTGATGAGCGATGAAGAATCCATTTTGCCGGAACACATTACGCTGAATTCTTCTACCAGCATCAGTGACCTGCTGAACCGGGAGACCACATTAAAAGAATTTGAAAGTCAGATCATACAGCATTATCTCGATAAATATGATAAAGATGTGCTGCTGGTAGCGCGGAAACTCGACATAGGCAAATCCACCATTTACCGGATGATACAAAATGGTGAATTAAAAAGTAAATAAGCGAACAGTTTGTTCGGCCGCAGCAAGAAGAATTACCCATGTCAAAAACCAGGACAGATAAAAGGTTAACCGGCAAAACCATACTGGTTGCAGAAGATGTTGTACTCAACCAGCATCTCACCCGTCATATATTGGAGTCCAGCGGGGCGGTTGTGGTTATCGCCAACAACGGTTCGGAAGCACTGGACTGGTTAAAACGCCAGCATTTTGATTGTATCCTGATGGATGTGCAGATGCCGGAAATGGATGGCATTGAAGCCACGGAGGAGATCCGCCGGCTGCCCGATCCGGTAATGTCTTCTACCCCCATCATTGCATTGACGGCGAACTCGCATGCAGAAGATCTGCTGAAATACCAGCGCGCCGGCATGGATGATTTTCTGGCCAAACCCTTTGACGAGGCGCTTCTGTTGAGTGCCATTCTCAGCAATGCCAAAAAGAAAAAAGAAATCATATCAGACGCTCCGGTTCGCGACCTCTACGATCTTACGATGATCCGCTCTGTTTCCGGCGGGGATCCTGCCTTTATAAAAAAGATGATCCTGCTATTTATCGAGACCGTTCCACAGAATGTGCGGGAGCTGGTAGATGCAAGCCATTCGCAAAACTGGGAACAGGTCTCCAAGATGGCGCATAAATTAAAGTCCACCGTTGATTCCATGGGCATAAAAGCCATCCACGATGATATCCGCAAAGTGGAAGCGGATGCCAAAGCCCGTCAGAACCTGGAGCAGCTGCCCCAGCTGGTGAAACAGGTCGAAACCGTGATCATCCTATGTATCCGGCAGCTCCATAAAGAAGTGATGTAGTCAGCCACGCCTGTTACGCATTGCACTTCCAACTAAGATCTGCCCTTATTCCCAGCTTTTGCACAGCTCTCCGGAAATGGGAAAAACTCCAATCAAATATCCTCTCTTAATTGACTGATGGTCAATCTATTGCGGGATGGTTTAAAACCGGCATCTTTTTCGGTAGGTTATATATATAGAATATCTAACCCATGTATCTGCAATCATCGCCGGGAATATTTATTGTTGAAGACAACCTCATCTATCAACAGTTGATCGCCCGGGAGCTGGAAGGTTTTGGAGGCCACCTGTACTTTTATACCAGTGGAGAAAGCTGTCTGGCTTCACTGAACCATCATCCGAGCATGGTGGTGCTGGACTATAGCCTGGACGGTGAGATCAACGGACTGGAAACCCTGGAAGAGATACGGAAATTTGACTCCTCTATATTTGTTATTCTCTTTTCGAGCCAGCGGGAGGTACAAAGTGATGAAAACTTCAAACGCTACGGCAGCTTTGATTTCCTGGAGAAAAGGGATCAATCCTTTTCGACGCTGAAGCAGTTGGTAAAAGCCAGGATGAGCTGGTAGATCAACCCGGGATACGGGAAATATACTTCTCTATTTGTTTGATCTGGTCCACGATCTGCGAGGTGGTCGGCTTCAGGTTTTTTGCCTTTCTGAAAAATTCCTTTGCCGCGCGGAATTCTCTTTTTGTCATCATGATAGAGCAAAGCTGCAGATAAGCCGCGGCCTGATTTTCCTTGTCGGGCAAGCCCTTGCTGAGTGCCTGCCGGATCAGCCCTTCGGCCTTTCTGATATCGTTTTTCTGCATGGCCAGCATACCCATCTGCAGGAGGCTGGCGCCTTCGGCCTCTTTCATAGGCATGCCCAGGTCGAGGCCCTTTCTCATATTGACTTCCGCACCGTCAAAATCCTGTTTCATCATGGCGATATTCCCTTTGAGGGTATAATAGACAGAGCGGATAGGTTTATAGAGGAGGCCGGGAAAGCGAATGGTGGCCAGTACTTTTTCAGCTCCTTCGAGGTTTCCGGATTCCATATGTTCCTGTATCAGCCGCAGGGGTCCGAAAAAGAAATGTCCGAATATGAGGATCACGCCAATGAGATAAAGCAGGAAGGCAGGCCAGAAGCTGCTGTAAATATTGGTGATCACGCCCAGCACGATCAGCGTGATGCCGGTTTGCAATCTGTATTTAATGAGGAGGCTGTAGAACTTCATAACCTGTTTTTGGGAGGGCAAAGATAGGTTAAGTTTCAGCGACCGGGAAGAGTGGTTGCCGGCGTGTCGGCGCCGGCGTCTTAGAAACGATCATTGTTTACCTCGATCCAGAAACCGTCAGGGTCCTGGAGATAGATCTGGGACACTTTGTCCGGACGCGGCTGCACCACTTTCTGGTCTCCGGCCCAGTTGCCATAGCGAACCTCCATCTTATCCAGGTGTTTCATAAAATCGGGGATGGAGGAAACGGAAAACGCCAGATGGATATTGATATCGTGGGGGATATCGGTTTTAGCCCCGCTGACTACATGCAGTTCGCCGTGGTTGCCGAGGTTGAACCAGGTGTGGCGGTGGTCATGAAAAGGTTCCGGTATGGTATCCAGCAGCATCACAGTATGATAGAAAGCAGTGGCCCTCGCCAGGTCGGTGACGTAGATGGTGGTATGATTGAAATGGGGTTTGGGCTGTGCCCGGGCGATCTTTGAAATAAAAACAATCAGCAAAAGGGGGAGATATATTGCTATCCGCTTCATATCGAAAGATTTAGCCGATGAAGTTAAGGCGAAAGGAAATCTTCTGGCAGAAAATCTTACTTTTGCAACCTTCATTTGAAGCGGTCCCGTAGTTCAATGGATAGAATAGAAGTTTCCTAAACTTTTGATACAGGTTCGATTCCTGTCGGGACTAC
>JAUZOD010000128.1 GCA_030706635.1 Bacteroidota bacterium | reverse complement strand
CCCATAGGGATTTTCAGAAGGGCTTCCCAGACCTTGATCTGGAAAGGGGTTCCTTTCAGATGCAATTTGATCTCACTGAGTTTACTCCAGTCCTGGTTAAAGATAAACAGCGCATCCTGCTGGATCTTATCCGTCAGTTGCCGATACCGTGCTCTGGGAAAGCTTTTTTTCAACTCCAGCAATGCAGCATCCTGCCCGTTGTCTGCAAAAGCCATATAACATATTCCTTTAGCGGTTGAGCCGGTGATGATGTTTCCAAAGGGGCTTTCAGCAAAACTGTAATTGATGCGCAGCTGCTCGCCCCCGTTCTTATATTCACCCGGGGTCATCCCCTCCACCTTGATAAAAAGATCGTGCAGACGGCTGGTGCCGGATAATCCGGTTTCTTCTGCGGTGTCAAACAACGTAGCCTGATGATCCTTCAGAATGCCTTTTGCGTGCGCCAGGCTCAAATATTGCAGAAATTGTTTTGGCGTAACACCGGCCCATTCTTTAAACATTCTTTGGAAATGAAAAGGACTGATGTGGACGTGTGCCGCAGCTTGCTCCAGGCTGGGTTGTTCTTTGAAATGGGTTCTGTAAAAATCTATGGCATCGGCAATCCGGTTGTAATTAATATCCTGTTGTGTTTCCATATTCCGCGTGTTCATAACACAAAAATACAGGGCTGTTTCCGGCGCTGAAACCCGATTCTTGCGAAAAAATCCTGCTGTTTCGCTAAATTACCGATTAAAAATGCCCTTTTCTTTCATTCAAATTCCGATCATATGCCCGGTTCCATATTAAATTCCGATCAGTTGTCCGCATATCAGCGCGATGGGTACCTTATTGTGAAAAGTTTTTGCAGTATAGCCGAAACGGATAAACTCTACCGCACGGCGCTGGAAGATGAGGCGATGGCCAAACATGCGCTTGACCTGAATGATCAAAGCGGAAAGAAAACAAAACTATCCTTATGGTTTACGCCCGGGAACGATGTTTTCGGATATCTGACCCGAAGTAAAAAAATGACCGGCGCCCTGAAACAATTGCTGGGGGGTGATTCTCCGGTATGTCATTTTCATTCCAAGCTGATGCAGAAACAGCCCCGGGTAGGCGGGGCCTGGGAATGGCACCAGGACTATGGCTACTGGTACAAAAATCAGTTTATGTTCCCCGACGAACTGATCAGCGTGATGCTGGCCCTGACTGCAGCTAACAAGGCTAACGGGTGCCTTCAGGTGATCAAGGGTTCACATAAAATGGGACGTGTAAATCATGGATTTGCCGGCGAGCAGGTGGGCGCTGATATGGTCATGGTGGAAAATGCGTTAAAAACCATGGAGCTGGTCTATGTTGAACTGGAGCCCGGCGATGCCCTGTTTTTTCACCCCAACCTGCTGCATCGTTCCGAAGCCAATTTGTCGGATTATCCCCGTTGGTCCATTATATCCTGTTATAACCTGCAATCCAATATTGCATATAATGAAACCTCCACAGCCTGGAAAACGCCCGTGGCCGAAGTGCCCGACAATGCGCTGATGGAATGGAAACCGGAATCCCTGTCCAACGCGGATTTTCTGAAAAAGGAGAATGACCCGGCGTTGAAAGAAACCGGCTGGGAAAACCAGTGACGCCGGGGGCTTTGTATACCTTTGCAAAACCAATACTGTCACGACAATACCGGGGTCAATCAACAAAAGGAAATCCTTCAAAGAAAATGATCAGGGGTAGAAATATTAACCCTTAAAGCAATGATATTTGTCTTCCTCCACCAGTTCAAGAAAATCCTTTAGTTCTGATACCACAGGTCGTATCTCGTATAGATCCCATTTTAAATTCGCTCGCATCCAATAAATCTTCCATTGCCCCGAGCTTTTAATATATGTCGCCTTTGCGTAAGGTGATTCGACATTTATCCCGGGATTCAGGAAACCTGGGCGAATTTCAAATAGTGTAACACTTTGCCCATCTATTTTATATCCGATGTCCAGGTCATGCCGGATATGATGGGGCGGTCTTATACGTTCGAGGTAATTCTCCATTACCTCAATTATTTCTACTGTTTTGAAAAGCGCCAAAGCCATGATGCCTGCCGTTTAACTGTGGTTGCAAAATCATCGGATGGCAACAAATTTATGAAATTGCACTATAGCAAAAAGTTAGCGCTTGCCATGAGCCGGACAATCTTGTCGCGGAATGATCCTGAGCTCCTAATCCTCCGCCGCCAGCGTCAACAGATCATTTTCCCCATATTCCTTTCCGGCGCGAATTATGGATCTGAAATAGAGTTCCGTATCCTTATCCGTGCAATAGATATAACATCCCTTCAGTCCCCGGGTCATCAGCGTGCGATACGTATTTTTCACGATCCTGTCCAGGCGTTGTGCAGGCGCCTGATCGTCTTCCTTAAGCAGTTTCCGGAAGCCCTTCACCGAGCTGTCCTTCCCGGACCTTTTGCTGACGTCGGTTATCAGTTTACCCTGGCGGGTTTTCAGATCTGGACCGATGATCACGCCCACATAGTCCAGCTCCAGTCCCTGGCAGGTGTGGATGCATCCGATCTCGTTCACGGAGTTGGGGTCAATCAGCCAGAGACTGCCATACGAGGCGAGATTCCAGCGCATATTGAAGTCGAAGGGAGGAATATGGATGTCGAAGGCCTTCGGATCTTTTTTACTTACCCAGTCCCAGCAGTGGCCGGCCACGAGGCGGGCCTTGTTGTTCTTTCTGTTCTTTTCGAAGATGGCGTCCCGGAGTTCATTGGGAGAGGAGAAGATCCTGAAATCGTATTCCTTTTCGTCGAAGTGAACATTGGCCGTTTCGTGGATCTGCAGGATATTGTCCAGCCAGGCGATATAGCCATCGGAACCATTGCAGCGGAATTGCGAAGAGAGCTCCGTTTCGAATACCCTGGCCCCCGCCAGACCGGCCCATTTCCTGATCTCATCCTTGCGACCGATATCATTCAGGGTAACCCGCTGATCTTCATCAATAAAAAATACCGAACATTTGGCGGAATGAATAATTTCTTTGATCTGGTTTTCACCGAGATTGCCAAACAAGCCCGATTTTTCATTTAACCGGTGGGCCTCATCCACGATCAGGGCGTCGAAGGCATCCGGGTCGCCGTTCACATAGCTGCCGGAGCCTTTGAACATATTGGAGATATGCGTCTTCCTCAGGGTTCCCGTCAACTTGCTTTCATATACCGCGCGGGGAGCGGCATTCTTGGAAACATAATGAACCATCAGGCCCAGTTTCGTCAGATGCACCAGGAGGTTGATGGCCACGACCGTCTTGCCGGTTCCCGGGCCCCCTTCGATGATGAGCACGGTTTTATTTTTTTCCGAAGATCGCCGGGCCAGCGATACCGCGGTCTCATACACCACTTTCTGATCGTCGATCAGGATAAATTCATCATTCCCTTTGATCATGGAAGCCAGACTGTCGGCGAGGCTCTTCGAAGGTTTGATGCGACCTGCGTCGATCCGGTACATAATTTTTGACCGGTCGCCATACCGGATATATTTCCTGATGAACTCACGGAGCTTCAGGGCATCTGCCTTGAGAAACAGGGGTGCTTTTTCTATATAGTCTGAATAAAACGGGTTGTCGATCACGCCGTCCCTGACATAATTGTGTAGATAGGCGCAGGGCTTCAGTTCGATATTCTCCGAGTACACGGTTTCGTTGAAGCCGGTCAGCAGGGTGGCGTACGACCAGGCCTGGTAGCAGGGATGGCTGACCTCATGCACGGAGCCTCCGACAAAGGTCTTTACGACAGCGTCTTTCTCCGTCAGCTCGGCAGTTTCCCATTGTTTCAGCTCGATAATGACAGCATGATCCTGGTTCTTTTCATTTTGCCCGGTGATGATGAAGTCGATCCTTTTAGAAGTTTGCGGGATGCGGTATTCGATGGAAATATGAGCGTCTTCCGGGATCCGGGGGTCCTGTAAAACGTTGTTCATGTATTGAAGGGAATGCTTCCAGGATTTCTTTTCGCTCTGGCCGACGGAGGCATTGGCATTTTTCCTGAAAGCTTCGGCAATGAGCTGTTCAATGTTATTGGTAAGTATATCGTCAAGAAAAGAGCCCTTGCTGTTTTGATAGATGATCATCTAAAGTTCATTATATTTCTTTGCCGTTCCTTTGGCCTTGTCCACCGGATATTTTCGTGAATTCTCTTCCAGCTTTTCGCGAATGATAGATACTACATCCAGTCCCTCGGTATGCGCCAGCAACAGGGCGTAGATCAGCACATCGGCCAGTTCTTTCTTCAGTTTTTCTCTGTTTGCTTCGTCTGCTGTTTTCCAGAGAAAGAGCTCGTTCAATTCCCCCGCCTCGATGGCAATTGCCAGCGCCAGGTCCTTTGCGTTGTGGAACTGCTTCCAGTCGCGGTCGTCGCGGAACTGGAGGATGTTGGTGATTAGAGATTGCAGGTCACTCATTTGAGCATTGAGTTGGTTGTTCAGGGGAACAGTAAATTGATACAAGTTAATGCTAAAAGGTATTTTCTCAATAACTAAAATATTGTTTTAAAGAAGCATACTTAGGCAGACATGGACAGATGATGGTCTAAATACATCGCTTTGCGCTACTCAATTCATTGACCGTTCCGCTGCCGTTGATGCACGATAACAAAGGCCCATCCGGCCATGCAAATATTTTTACGATAAATGGGCTTACTTAGGATTGTTATTCCCGTTTCCCAGATACCATTCAAAGAAACGAAAAGTTTCTGCCCGCGGATATGACTGATCCTGCCCAGCCCGGTTCTTTTCCAGGCGCCTTGCATT
>JAUZOD010000127.1 GCA_030706635.1 Bacteroidota bacterium | reverse complement strand
GGATTTTGAAGCCAATGTAAAAGACGGGCATGGGGTGGACTGGCCGATCCGGTACAGGGATATTGAGCCCTGGTATGATTACGTGGAATCTTTCGCAGGCATCAGCGGACAGGCAGAGGGTTTACCGCATCTGCCCGACGGACAATTTCTTCCACCCATTGAAATGAACTGCATTGAAGATCATTTTGCATCCAGCATCCGCAGTCATTACCGGGAACGCATCGTCACCCCGGCGCGGGTGGCGAATTTAACCCGGGGATGGAAGGACCGCGGTCCCTGCCAGTTCAGAAATCTCTGCTCCAGGGGATGCCCCTTCAGCGGCTATTTCAGCAGCAATTCCGCCACGCTGCCCGCAGCCGCTTCCACCGGAAATCTCTCCGTTGTTTTTGATGCCATCGTGGTGGAAATAATATATGATGACAAAGAGAAACGCGTAACGGGTGTGCTGGTCATGGATGCAAAAACCAAACAGGTGACCGAATATTTTTCCAGGATCATTTTTTTGAATGCCTCTACCATTCCTTCAGCTGCCCTGCTGCTCCAGTCCAAATCGGCACGGTTTCCCGACGGACTGGGTAACGACAGCAAACAGGCGGGTCGCAATCTGATGGATCATTTCACTGGAAGCGGCGCTTATGCTGATCATGCCGGCATGGAAGACAAATATTATTATGGCCGTAAACCAGCCGGGATTTACATACCCAGGTTCCGCAACATCAGTGAAGCAACCCATCGCTCTGACTATGTTCGCGGATGGGGATTTCAGGGAAGCGGTGCAAGAAAAAACTGGGAATTGCAGGGCGCTGAGTTAAAAGGATTCGGCAGGGACTATAAAGATCAACTGTTGAAACCCGGTCCATGGACCCTCTGGCTTGGCGGATGGGGAGAAACCCTTCCATATTTTCAAAACGGTATCAGCCTCGATGATCTGAAAAAAGATCAGTGGGGAATTCCACTGGTCCATATTAATTTTCAATACGGAGAGAATGAAAAAAACATGCGGAAGGATATCCGGCAAACAGCCGTGGACATGCTGGAGAAAGCCGGCTTTCACGATATCCGGGAATTCGATTATGACCAGCCGGCAGGATCTGCTGTGCACGAAATGGGCACCCTGCGCATGGGCAGGGATCCGAAAACTTCTGTGCTGAATGGCTTTAACCAGGTGCACGCCGTAAAAAATCTTTTCATCACCGATGGCAGCTGCATGACCTCCTCCGCATGGCAAAATCCATCCCTCACCTATATGGCGCTTACCGCAAGGGCCTGCGATTTTGCTGTGAATGAACTGAAGAAAAAAAACCTTTGATTAAAAACTTACATGAACCCGGGCTGCAAATAAATGCACGGGCCCGCGATCAGGATTATACCCCGGATGCAAGACAAACTGGTAATCGGCCGAAGCATAAACAAATTCGAAGAGTTTAACCTGGTAAAAAAATTCTGCAATATCCTCCCGGGCATACTCCGGCAGCTTCCCATCGCCCAGCATGAATCCATAACCTCCGGCATTTAAAAAATCGCGGTGGTCTTTAGAGATCCCGTTGGAAAGGAGGGCAATGCCGATATTATCTGCCGTTCTGTTCCTGCCGATGCCATAATACCGGAGACCTGTGCTGACTGTATTGTCAATTTCGGCAAAAGCCCAGGTGGCTGTTTTTCCATCGTTCCATCCTGCGCGGAAGAAAGCCTTCAGCCGCTCGCCCAATTCCTGGTCTGCATTCAGTCCCACACCAAATTTATTACCTCCGTATTGCTTACCATAGATCACATCCATGGAGGGATCGGCGCCGCTGTTAAAATCATTGATTACCTGGCGGTAAGCCGGGGCTTTGGACGTATTGTAGTAAAAAAGAAGCCTCGCCGAGCCCGGATGTTTTTGAATGGAATAATCTTTTTCCAGTTCTACGGTTTCCTCATTTGTTTTTGCGTAATTAAAATTCAGTGTCGGTCCGTTGGCATATTCCGGGAGCAATGCCGTGGCAGCCCGCAACACCCAGCCCGGACGGTAGTATTCCACTACGATCCCGCCGGTATAACCGCGGGTATTGGCCGCATAGTCATAAGCCCCGTTGTTCATCATGGCCCAGTTCATGAAATCGCTGCGCGGATCGTGGCTGACGGCATTCTGGTCAAAGAAATCCGCCATGCCGAACTTCCCCGCGGTGATGGTTATACGCGAAGTGCTGACCCTTTCCTTCACCTGGTTCGGCCCGTCTTCGAGATCCACCATGTGCTGCCCGTCCAGCGAAAACTGCTGCCGGATGAAAACCCGCGCCACATACACTACCGTTTTGGGTTCGCCGATGCGAAAGGTTTCTCCATTGGGAAATCCGGCGATGCCCAGGGTCTGGCTCAGACCTTCGCCTCCGGCCATTTCCGGGTCAAAATAAATTGAACCACCCCGCCATAATTTTCTGCCGATATAAGCCGTCGTGGTAACGGAATATGCTTTTTCTGCGGCAGCCTGGAAACTGTTCTTTCCGCTGTAGGAGGAATGGAAATCCGGATGATACTGTATGACGCCCGTAAACTGGAAATGAAAGCTAAAGCCGGAATCCTTTAGTAAAGGGTCGCCGGACTGGGCACGGGTTCCTGAAGGGAACAGAAACAAACAAACGCAGTAAACAAAGGGTATAAATTTCATAGATTTTTACGATGTGCAAAAGTAAAGGGATTGGATAAATCCCCGGCAAAAGAAGGGATTAAAAAAACCGGGCCCTGATCATACGGTTCTTTCCCGAAAGATCCTTGCGCAGTTCCACAGAAAAACCGTTCTGCTGATACCATGACACGATCTCTTTGGCAAAATCATGATGTATCTCCAGGAACAGTTTGCCGTCTGGCAGCAGTTTCTTTTGAGCAAACTGCCCGATCAGTTTATAAAAAATCAGCGGGTCGGCATCTGGTACAAAAAGAGCGAGGGCCGGTTCAAAATTCTTTACATGATTATCCAGCAGAACCCTTTGTTTCTCCGGTATGTATGGCGGATTACTCACAATGAGATTGAGGGCTGGAATGAGCTCCCGGGAAGCCTGATCACGGATATCGCAGAGAAAAAAATTCACCGTCACCTGGTTATCCAAACCATTCTTAGCGGCGATCTGCAGGGCATCCGGACTGATATCGCAGGCCATCATCTGAATCCCCGGCAGCTTTTTCCCGATGCTTACCGGAATGCAACCGCTGCCGGTGCCGATATCCAGGGCTTTGAAATCCGGACCCGGAGCCGGCGTGTCGGCCAGTATCCAGTCCACCAGTTCTTCCGTTTCCGGGCGCGGAACCAACACCTGTTCATTCACGTAAAATTTAAGTCCGGCGAACCAGGCCTCGCCAAGCACATATTGCACCGGCCGGTGCTGCATCAGCTCACCGATATACTGTTGAAATAAAACAAGCCCGGTCTCCGCAAGGGCCTCCGTTTTGTGCATCAGCCGCAGGCTCCTGTCCATGCCCGTGAGCTTTTCCATCACCATAGAAGTAATAGCAGCCGCTTCCCGCTCATCGTACAGGGTGCCGAGCTGGGAGATCAGTTGCCGGTTCGCCTCATCAATGGTCATGGCCGCAAACTTACAATGAATTAAATTGCAAGCATGATTCCAGATCCCTCCGCCAGCGCCGAAATATCCGCCACGGCCCTGCATGACGCCTACATGCAGCGATGTTTTCATCTGGCGGAGCTTGGCGCGGGATATACGGCGCCCAATCCCATGGTGGGCGCAGTTCTCGTGCATGAAGGCCGGATCATCGGGGAGGGTTATCATCAAAAATCCGGGGAAGCACACGCCGAAGTGAATTGCCTGAACTCTGTAAGAACGGGCGACAGGCAGTTTATTCCCGCATCCACCCTCTATGTTTCCCTGGAGCCCTGCGCGCATCACGGAAAAACGCCGCCCTGCGTGGATCTGATCATCCGCGAAAAGATACCCCGGGTAGTGATCGGATGCCGGGACCCATTTCCCGAAGTGGATGGAAAGGGCATTGAGAAACTCTTAGCGCATAAAGTCGAACTGATTTTCCCCGTTCTGGAGAAGGAAGCCGTGGCATGCAATCGCCGGTTCTTTGTATTTCATCAGCAAAAGAGGCCCTATATTATTTTGAAATGGGCGGCAACTGCCAACCATAAAATCGGCGGCGCGTCAGCAGAAAGGTTACTCATCTCCAACGATTACTCCAATCGCCTCGTGCATCAATGGAGGACTGAAGAAGCCGGCATACTGGTTGGCACACAAACGGCATTAACGGACGATCCATCGCTCACCGTCCGTCTATGGCCAGGTAAAAACCCGGTCCGGATTGTTGTGGACAGAAATCTCCGTTTGCCGGAATCCCTAAAAATATTTGACCGGTCGGTTCCCTCGGTCATTCTCAACGAAAAAAAAGATGCTCAGTCAGAAAACCTGATCTTTAAAAAGATCAACGCGCATGAGCTTTTCATCCCGGCCATTCTATCCGCCCTGTATTCTCTGAACATACTAAGCGTGTTGGTCGAAGGAGGCGCAAAAACATTGCAATCCTTTATTGACTCGGGTTTATGGGATGAAGCGCGCGTGATCACCAACAATGAACTGGAAATTCCCGACGGACCAGAGGCGCCCCTGTTGCAGAAGGCCGTGCTTTTAAAAACGGAAGATTACTATTCGGATACGATACGGTATTGGAAGAATGATGTTGGTGTGTAAAGATGTTTTGGACGTTACTTTGGTTTATCCGACGGAGATGGTTCACAGCCTGTTTCAGCGATAACAAGGCGGTTTATTCCGCCCAGCCAGCCGCGGGATATTATAGCAATAAT
>JAUZOD010000126.1 GCA_030706635.1 Bacteroidota bacterium | reverse complement strand
CCCTGTTATGGCGTTCGAACGGAGCGATATAAACTGATTTACTATTATACATTGAATGAATGGGAACTGTTTGACCTGGAAAAGGATCCGGACGAAATGGAGAATCTTTTTTTAATGGAAGGAATGGAGATAAAGCCGGGAGATGAAGAAGTACTTAGGGACCTGTTATCGCAGTTAGCCGAACTACGAAAGAACTATAAAGACGATACCGGCGGACCGCTGAAATTCTGGCCGAGGGAAAGTTATAATTAGATAGCGATACTACCGTCAGCAAAAGGTATATTGCAAAATCTGAATCGTCTGTCTAATTGTTTTCACTTCTGTGCGCAATTAAACATCCATTGTACGCCAAACTTATCCGTACAGCTTCCGAAATATGCGCCCCAGAACATGTCCTGCAATTCCATGGTAATTTTACCCCCGGCGGCAAATGCTTCGAATAACCTTTTTGTTTCCGCCCGGCTATCAGGGTCAAGATAGATATGCAGATTGTTTCCGAAGTTGATCGTAAATCCCGTAGATTGGGGAGCATCTGTACGCATCAGCCCATGTCCGCCAAGTATAGCCAGTTCCAAGTGCAGGACCAGCTGTTTGTTTTCCTCAGCCAAAGCCGGCATTCCTTTAGCCGGCGGCATATCGCCAAACCGGGCGATGCCCCCATGGAACTCGCCCCCAAATACAGATTTGTAAAAATTGAACGGTTCTTCGGTTGTCTTACTCCGACCTCAAACTCCTTGCCGGATTCGCTATCGCCGCCTTTACGGCCTTATAGGCAACCGTGATCCAGGCGATTCCGGCGGACAGGAAAGCGGCCAGTCCAAAAACGGATATTCCCAGGGGAATATGAAAGTAGAATCCGGATAGCCACCGGTGCATCATATAATAACCGATCGGAGCGGAAATGAGGAAGGCAATGCCAACCAACACTGTAAATTCCCTTGAAAAAATGAATACTATGCTTTGCACCGAAGCACCCAGAACCTTGCGGATGCCGACCTCCCTGGTCTTTTGCACGGCCATAAAGGAGACCAGTCCGTAAAGGCCAAGACAGGAAATGAAGATGGCCAATCCGGCAAAGATCCTGAACAGGATTGAAGCTATGGCTTCGGCATGATAGAAATTCACCACCGTATCATCGAAGAAAGCAGCGTCGAAGAATTGTCCCGGAAAGATTTGACCAAAAATGGCCTGTAGTTTCGGTAGGCTGCTGCTTATCCGCATAGGGTCCAGCCGAATTGCCAGGGTACCGAAATTTCGGGGGTCGTTGAAGAGAAGCACCGGCTTCATAGATTCCCGCAGCGGCCCGCTGTTGAAATTCCGTACCACGCCGACAATAAACATCGGCTGATTCTTTTGAAAAGTCATGCGGATGAAATGGCCGATAATATCTGCGGGGTTTTTAAAGCCCAGCCGGACCGCCGCATTTTCATTCATTACCACTTCCCGTACCGAACTGTCGGAGCTTTCGGGGAGGCGGCCGGCGACCATACTGATGCGGAAGGTGCTGAGATAACTGGAATCGGCGGGACGCATCACCAGCTCAAAATCCTCCGGGTGAACATGGTTCTCGAAGGTGAAATTCGTTTGCCAGTAACCGTTAGTTGAGGGTGCATCACCGCAGAGGCTTGCGTCCAGTACCCCCGGCACCTGCAACACCCGGCTTTTGAAATAAGCATATTGCTGGGTGTTTTGCTTCCCTCCGGGCAGGCTGAGCAGCCATACGTTCTTCCGGTCGAAGCCCATGGGCCGGTTGCGGAAGTAATCCATTTGGCTCACGATCACAAGGGTGCCGATGATCAGCAGCTGGGCAATCACAAACTGAAGAACAATCAGGCTCCTTCGCAGGAAGATACCGGATACAGCGTTCGTATTGATTTTGCTTTTAATGGCGGCTACTGGATCAAAACGGGAAATAACCAGGGCAGGGTAGGTTCCGGACAATAGGGTCAACCCGATACCGGTCGCGAACAGGAAGAACAAGGCGGACGGAGAAAACTACAGCTCTGCAGACAGCGGTCTTTGCAGCAACTGCTTTAGCGCAGGCAGGGAGAGGCGGGCGAGGATGAATCCGAGCAACATAGCCAGGAAGACCATGACCGCGGTCTCCGCCAGGAAGCGGGCGAACAATTGCGCCCGGCTGCCGCCAAGTACTTTGCGCACGCCAATTTCTTTTGCGCTGCCAAGGGACTGAGCAGTAGACAGGTTAATGAAATTGATGCCTGCTACCACGAGGAGGAAGAGAGCGATCAGACCCATTGACCAGAGATCAGTGTAGGACCATCCATCATTTCCATACCGGCTGAACTTTTTATCGAAGTGCATTTCCCTAAGCGGCTGGAAATAACTGGAATCCCGCGTATCGGAGTTTGCGAAAAGCGGCGTATAATGAGCGTGCACAAAATCCGGAAGCAGGGCATTCATGGAACTAATGGACTGCCCTTTGCCGAGCAGGAAAAAACACTGGGAACCGTAGTTGAAATTATCCCAATTCAAAGGATCAGACATTGCTTTTCCCTGTATCGCTCTCAGGGTGGCAAAGGAAAGAACCACGTTGAGCGGAATATCTGTATTCGCCGGCAGGTCTTCCATCACCCCCGTGATCCGGTAAGGACTGGAATCCGAGCCTAACCGGACTGTTTTGCCGGGGGCGTCCTGCCATCTTCCGAACCAGGTTGCTGCCACGGTTCTGGTGATCGCCATTTGATGGGTTTCCGTAAGCGCTGTTTGCGGATTGCCGGCGATCCAGGGAAAATCGAAAATGCTGAATAGGGATGGGTCAGCGAAATATACCCCGGGAGTTCTGAAGTTTTTTTCTTCACCCCCAGCCGGGTTGGCGATGGCAAAATCAGCATTTCCTATTTTCCAGGTAGAAGCTACTTTTTCCGCCTGCGGAAATTCCCGGCGCAGGGCATCGGCCAGCGGCAGGGGCGCGCAACCGTCGTAGTCGACCAATTCGTTCCGGAAGCTTTCCGTGGATACAACACGATAGATCCGATCGCGGTTTTTATGGAATTTATCTATGCTGAGTTCGTATCGGATCAGCAGGAAGATGAGCAGGGCAGCCGCAATGCCAATGGCCAGCCCGGTGATATTGAGTGCAGAGAATGATCTTTTTCTCCAGAGACCACGAAAGAGGATTTTTATATTACGATTTAGCATACAGGATGGATTGCGGATGTTTATGCAAAAAACGGGTCAGAAATATAAGCTGCTGTGTTTCAGTTTGATTTTATTTCTTGTGTGGAATTCATTGTCCGGTTATGATACAAAACTGTTCTTAATTGATATTCAAATTTATTAATAGAAGATAAAAAATTCTTTTTTTCTTTAACCTTTTCACGATCATTGGCGCTGTGGGTTGAAACAATTAATGTTTTATGCAATTCAGGATATTATATACTTATATTCTGCTTCTCCTGATGGCCGGCATTATGATTAGCGCCTGCCAGAATACTGAAACAGACCACCGGGAATCTCCCGGAAAGAAAGCGGTCTTATACCTTGGAAGGATAGACGCACTTCCGGTCACTTACAAATCTCCGGCAGATAATCCGTCCAGCCCGGAAAAAATAGAACTCGGCCGCCTGCTTTTTTACGATCCCATTTTATCTGGCGGAAAAGATGTGGCCTGCGCCAGTTGCCACCATCCGGAGTTTGGATATGCGGAAAGCCTGGATTTGTCTATTGGTGTAAACGGCACCGGGCTGGGTGAAAAAAGAAAATTCAACAGCAACAATGATATTCCTTTCACCAAACGAAATGCGCAATCCCTGCTCAACACCGCTTTCAACGGGATAAACGAAGATGGGGACTATTCACCGGAACACGCCCCCATGTTTTGGGATCTTCGGGCAAGCAGCCTTGAAGAGCAGGCGTTCATGCCAGTGAAAACCATGGAAGAAATGCGTGGTCATGGGTTCACCGAAGAAAATATCGATGGAGAAATTGTCAGGAGGATTAATCAAATACCTAAGTACAGGGACTTGTTTAAACATGTTTTCGAGAACGAGGACAGTGCTGTAACGGATAAAAATATCAGTAAGGCGCTGGCAGCTTTTGAACGCTCATTGCTGGCGAATAATTCTTCTTTTGATAAATTTATGCGGGGGGATGAATCTGCCTATTCCAGCAGCGAAAAAGACGGGATGCAATTATTTATCAGCACCGGTTGCGCCCGCTGTCATAATGGCCCCATGCTCTCTGACTTTAAAACGCATGTGCTGGGTGTTGCCGACAATGAAAAACGTCCTCAGTCAGATTCCGGGTATCACGGCACCTATGCCTTCCGTACCCCTTCTCTGAGGAATCTGCGGTTTACCAGGCCTTTTATGCATGATGGCAAACTACAAACCCTGGAGGACGTGTTGAGTTTTTATGAGGACCTTCATGGGAAAGACATTCCCAACCACCATGTAAAAAGGGAGCAGGTGGATTCCCTGGCCCTGATGATGACTGTGGATTTTAAAAATATCAATGCCATTGTTGAATTTTTAAATACCCTGAACGACGGCGACTATGATAAAAAAATACCGGCCTCAGTGCCAAGCGGTTTACCGGTGGGCGGAAAAATAAAATAGGATGAATTACTCATCTGATGAGTACCAGGCTTCCGGAAAGCTGTTGTTTTTTACCCAGGAGATCAGTACAGTTCATCATCCAGATATAGGTTCCCGCAGGTTGTTCCGTTCCGCCGGCGGTTCCGTTCCATCCCTGATAGGGATCTGAAGTCTCAAACACTTTCTGACCCCAGCGGTTGAATACTTCGAGCTGAATTTGCTGAACCAGCTCCGGATGCGGAACCCGGAAAAGTTCATTGCGGCCGTCATGATTCGGACTGAAAACATTCGGCATCATGATCCCGGTGGCCTGCACAACCCGGATCTTTACGGCGCTCTCACTGCTTTCGCAGGTTCCCTGTACAAGTTTCACATACAGTATCGTGTCATTAAAAAGCAGCCCTGTAGAAAATTCCCCGGTTGCATTTTGCTGGTCAGCCGTTAAGGCCTG
>JAUZOD010000125.1 GCA_030706635.1 Bacteroidota bacterium | reverse complement strand
GATTCGGGATTTATCAAAGCCGTTATGTCTTTGCTTTTTCTTCTGTTCCCGTTTTCAAGATGTCCTATATAAATCTTCTGCGCCGACTCTCCCGGCGAGACAGACAAAGTCTGCGACAATATGATCTGACCACCCGTTTTTATCGCCTGCGGAAATTCGAGCACATTCCTGCCTGCTATGGCGTAGGAAAGTACAATATCTTTTTTGTAAACATAGTGACCGTGGTAATCCAGGTATGCCGTTGGAAGCGGCGTGCGGACTCCCGTTGATTTTTGCAGGCTGTCCAACTGATCGCCGTATGTCCACTGCCAGAGGCCCAGACCTGGTATTTCAGCGCCCTGGATAAATGGTTGCCCTTCACCCCGGTATTTTTTGTATTTCGTATCCTGCAGGTTTAGTTTCCCCTGCCAGACGGCTACGGTCCCCATCCGGAGCAGGTTATAACTCAGGTTGATATGGTGATCCAACAGGATGGTCAGGGTTGCAGTAGCACGATCTTTTAATTGGGAGTGAATGGCTGTTCCATAATTGCTGTTGATGTGCTGAAAATATTCCTGTCCATATTTCTGCGAACCCAGTAAAGCCTGTTTTTTTGTTAAGGCCAACTGTTCATTGACGGATCTTTGCGGTTTCGGTAATTTGGCGAGATAACTTTCGGTGATCTTAAAGTACTGACCCGGATTGGATTTCTTCATAAACGTTTCCCGGATGTACTGGATCACGTAATATCTTTCCACGGGTGAAAGCCAGGTCTGCGGCGCCATTCCGCCTGCGCCGTTGCTTATGGTGCGCCACATGTCATAGGGCTTATTTCCAAAGCGTAATTTGTCTCTGCCGAAGGACCGGGCCTGCGGATTGGATGCCGTGCCATCCGCACCGTGACAGGCAATGCAGGATTTAATGTAGATCTGTCTGCCTTTTTCCAGTGTTGTTTTGTTTAAACTTTTAATGACGGCCGCGTGATCAATATCCGGCGGCGTAAAGGTTGTAGCGCCGGGCAGACAAAACATCAGCACGGGTACAGAAATGAACAGGACCGCGTTTCTTTTTATATGCAGCTTCATGAAGCCATCCATTTTGCTGCGTTCGACAATATCTGCATTACTTTTTCTTCTTTATACACGGGAAAGGTTTCGTGACCAGGTCTGAAATAAAATACCCTTCCTTTTCCCAGCTTCCATAACATGCCTGAGCGGAACCATTGCCCTTCTGCCCAGCATTCTTCAAACAAAACCTGGTCAGGCGCTGGAACATGAAAGGGCTCGTCATACATTTCGGTTTGTGGAATCTGAAAACCGGTGGGTAGTCCCTTCATAATCGGATGTGCCGGCTCCAACACCCTTACCGTACTGGGTTTGCCATCATCCCGAAAAGCGGGGAAACAGCAGAAAGGCAGATGCACTTCGAGTTTTGTTTGTCCGTCGGGGAATTTGCGCTCTACCGTATATGGGGTAATTCGCGAATCATATTTCGGCACGCTGTATTGAGATGGAGGATCAATAAAACGAATATCCGCTTCTTTGGCAGATGAGCCGCTGTGCACATTCCTCCGGGTGATCTCATACATGGCCTGAACGAACGGGGTGGACCAATGTGCCGAGTGCAGGGCGATCAACGATAGTGATCCAGCCTTAATCCTGTTGATGATGCTTATTCCTTTTTCCGCTGTGATCTCAGCCTGACGGGTATGTCCCCACCAGATCAGCACGTCGGTGTTGTCGAGTGTGTTCTCCGGAAGGCCATGGTCTGCATCATCCAAACCTGCTGAGTTTACTGAAAACTCCGGTTGCTTCTTGAGCTGGTCAGCAATATAGTTTCCAAGAAAATTATCGTACGCTTCTTTTTCCGTATCCGATCTTTCATCCCAGACCAGGACGCGGATCTTTTTTGCTGTGTCGGGAATTGGGATAATCGATTTTGGCCATAAAATGCCGGAGGCTGCCACGAGGGAACTGTTCTTCAGGAATTGTCGTCTGTTGGGGTGCATGGATGAAATTATAAGTTCAAATGGGATTGCAAGCTGATTGAGCAGGAAATATATAGGAAAGATAAGCCAATCTGATTTTTTATATCTCCCAATTAGTTCTGATCATCCAGAAATGCTTCCACCATGGGCAGCGTTAAAGCGGGAAGCGGATTATCCTCCGGGCTGGATTCCGCCGTGCCCATCCATTCGCCATGGGCGCCGGGCAATATCATTAGCCTGCCCCCCGGTAAGAGCCGGTACATTTCCACCGCGTGCTCCGGCCGCACCACATCCTGCCCGCTGACTAATACCAGGGCCGGTACGGTTATCGAGCGGACGTCTTCATCCCGGATGTCTTTGAAATCCCTCATACGCTGCACATCCCTGTTGAACATGGTCTGAAGGCCTTCGGGATCAGGAGATACTTTCAGATAGGCATCCTTTAATGCCTGCGGCATGACGTCCAGGCTGGCATGTTTAAAGCCTTCCCAGAACCAGGAATCGATTCCGGATCGCTTGTATAATGCGGATGCCAGCACCAGTCGCTCAACCCGCTGTGGATGCCGTATAGCCATCTGGATAGCCGTAGTACCCCCGTTGCTGAAGCCAAAGACCGCTGCGCTTTTAATATTCAGTTGATTTAGTAATTCGTCCACATCATCCGCATCCTGCTCGAAGCTTAAAGGCCGGTTGATGTCTTTGGTACGACCATGCGCCTGCAATTCTACGGCGATGACCTGATACTTTTTTGCCAGCACCGGAATTATCCGGCCGAAACTGCTCTCTATCGTAGAACCTCCGCCATGGATCAGCACGAGCGGTTTTCCTGAACCATATAGTTCATAATACATGCGCAGTCCGTGAATATCAGCGTAGCGACCGACGGTCGCGGATGGTTCAAAGCTGTTGCCGGATGGTAACATAATAAAGTAATTAAGGTTTTAATAGCTTGTTCAAAGTGCTGGCGTTACAGATATGGTCAAATCATCCATTGCTGAGCTTCTTCAGATATTCTTTCTGTAAGTCATTCATCGCGGAATCGTAGTCGCGCCTGTCTATGAATGCTTCGGGATACTGCCTTTGCCGCCAAATATATAATCCGAATTACCTCCATCAGCCAGTAACGCTGCATCCTTTTCATGGATCATCAATCTGGCGCCCGCTATTTTCTTTATGGCGGCCATTCCGCCGACATGGTCAAAATGGGCGTGCGTGGCCAGTAATATTTTAATGTCTGAAAACCTGAATCCCAGGGTCTTTATATATGTCCCCGCGGAGTGGTGATAAGATGAGCTTCCGGGCATTTGAGTCAGGGCTGCCATCACCCATTTTATTCTCCGTAAGCTTTTTAGCTTTCGCATAGGGTCCGAAGAGGGAACTAATTTATGATTTTTACGTGATTATGAAGGCAATAAAGTGATTTATCTGTTCAATTCTGGTTCTTATATACAAACCGGTAGTATTCCACCGGCTGACCGGTGTTCTGATCTGTTCCGACGCCGGCGATCACCTGACCATCCGAATTTAGTGTCCAGGTGTAATTGTATATTCTCGCCGTTTCACCATAGATATCACTGTACACTTGTTTGCTGAATAGATTTTTAGATGAGATATCCAAAATCTCATTGTACAGAACAGGACCCAGATGTGCAGCCAGTTGCGGCATGTAGTAGGGGTTGGGATTATTTGAATAAGTGAAGCTGTGCAGGAAGTAATTTGGGCCGACTTTATATATGGATATATTATTTCCGTCGGTAAAAAGGGTATCTATAGTGGCTACCAGATCCTGATCCGTTCTTGTCGCATAGCCATCACCGTAAGTAAAATGAAGCGTATAAATGGGGTTCACCGGCGAATCCAGGATAATCCTGCCCTGATTGTCGTAAGCCAACATGGCCGTACCAGGAGCACCCTGGGGGTAATAATTTAGCTGTTCCTGATAGTAGTAGGTGGACGGCAATGTGTCGGCGCCGGAATAGGTAAGTACCATGGTGCTGGTATCGGGAGGCGCTCCGGGATGGTGGTCCTCGGTTGAATCAGTCATCACTGCATAAATTCCGGTAAACCGGCCCTGAGGATCGTACTGAAATTTGCTGCTTACAAGAACAATTTCCTTAGGCCCGGTACTATAGAAGAAAGAGGAATCCAATACGGCAGAAGAAGATACCTTAGGCGGCGTTGTGTTTTCCTGTGTATTTTTTTTACAAGAGAAGAAGAGGAACACGCAAAGCATGACCGGGATAAAATATTTCATCTGGTTGGGGTTTTGGTGAGCCCGAAAGATAATTATAGGAGGTATAGGAAGAAAGTGCAGGCCTACGAAAATTTCGTCCAGCTGGCCCGTTTACCGGTGTCCAGTCCGCATTCACCGAATATCGGGATTGAGATCCGGGTTGGAAAACCAATCATTTGTGCGAAATTGTAATCAGGATGGATATCAAAGCAAATAAGATCAGACTGCGCTCCCTGGATTTTTTCAGGGGACTGACTGTTGCCGGAATGATCCTGGTGAATAATCCAGGTGACTGGCAGCATATTTATGCACCGCTGGAACATTCGGTGTGGAATGGCTGCACGCCGACCGATCTGGTCTTTCCTTTCTTTCTTTTTATTGTCGGCGTTTCCATAGTATACGCTATGGCCGGTAAAAAAACCGATCCAGGCAACCACCGGGCGATCCTGCTAAAAGCCGCACGCCGGTCGCTCACGCTCTATCTACTCTTCCTGCTGTTGGTGCTGATTCCGAAATTTGATTTTCAGCACCTCCGGTTACTGGGCGTACTACCGAGGATCGCCATTGTATTTTTTATCGGCACGGTCATCTTTATAAAAACACACCGCAAAACCCAGGTCTGGATTTTCTGGAGCATCCTGATCGTTTATTATTTGATCATGAACTTTATCCCGGTGCCGGGTATCGGACCGTCAAATCTGGAAACATCCACAAACCTCGCGGCCTGGCTGGACAGACTCGTGCTTACACCCAACCACATCTGGTCTCAATCCAAAACCTTCGACCCGGAAGGCATCCTGAGCACACTGCCCGCTATCTCTACCTGTCTG
>JAUZOD010000124.1 GCA_030706635.1 Bacteroidota bacterium | reverse complement strand
GATATTGCGTTTCGGTTTACAGGGGGGATGGGTACGTTATCGAAATCAAATATTGCAATTAATCCGCGTAACTCATAATCTTTTCGACGAATGAAACATTTCAATTTGCTTCCGAATGTAAAAGAACTATTTCTATTATTTCAAGCTTGATACCAAAGTATAAAATAGCGTCGCCGTGATGGAAAATACAGGCTACACGATATTCAAAATGAGCGCATTATAAAAAAAAATTCCGTATGGAAAAGCGTGCTGGAAAAAAGGGAAAGGGATCCGTTTCTTCCGGCATTTGGAAGATTTTTCCAAGAACGGGAATAAGGATGGAAAAAACCCTCAGTGATTGCTCTTGTCGGAGTCTGGAATTCGCAAACCGGATTCAAAAAGAAGTTTTAAAACATCCAGCTTTTCATTCATCGATCTCAGCTCCCGCAGGATAAGCCAGAAAGAATCACTGCTGCCGTCCTGCGCCAGGCTGCTTCCCGCATCGTTGACCGGATAAGTATTCAGCGCCGTGGTTACGGAATCCGGACTCCCGGATGCTGCATCAATGGCCTGCAGGCTTTTTTTCTGCAGATCAGCATGCAACAATTCCTGTAGCCCCACCTTAAAGTAATCAGCCAGCTTTACCAGCTCCCCAATGCTGGGTTCACTTTTGGAATTCTCCCAGTTCCCACCGTATTTGCACGCTTATTAAAAAGCAGGGAAATATCATCCTGATTTAACCCATGCTGTTTTCGCAGAAAGCGAAGATTTCTGGCAAATAAGCTCATGCTATTAATTTGCTAAAATATTTATCAAAAAAATTTGGGAAAGGTCAACTTATATGCTATCTTAGCTAAATATTTGAGATAAATATACTATTCTCCTCCCATTTAACCAATTTTCATGTGCTTTCCGGTATAGGGTAACGCCAAATTAGGCAATCCCGGGTCAAGGTACCGGTTTTAGAAATTCTGAGCAATACAACGAACTGGGTAATCATGTGATTTAAAACCACTTAAAATACCCATCGATGGAACCATTTGCCACAATTGAGGACGTTTTCTCCGCCGTACCGCTATCACATTACCGGAGATACATCATATCCACGCTGAAAGCTGCCAGCAGTGATCGTTATTGGAAAGAGGAAGACCCCGGCAGCCTGTTATATTTCCGGAAAAAGATTGGGGATCTAATGGATGCAGCACAGCAGCTCAACGTAAAAACAAGAAATAAAAAGGCGGTAAGGCAGAAAGCGCTCGTCAAGCCGGGAGCACTGGATCAGGAAATCATCGATCCGCGCCTTTATATGGATAGTCAGATTAAGCATACCCAATGGGAAGCCTTCCCCAGGTCCCTGTCAAAAAAAGAATTTGTTGATCCCTACCTGGTGTTTAAAAGATTCTTCCGGAACAGGAGCCTTAAAAAATGGCACAGGGATTTGGAAGAAATGATCTTCTACGCACTTTCTCCCCATGACTGTGTGGAGGACCTCCTCGATCTTGACCTTTTAAGGATCAATCAGTTGCTGCAAAAATTGCTGGAAGCCGCACATTTGATCTGGGTGAGGGAAATAAATCAAGGTTAGAATAAAATTGAAGGAACGAACGCAAGCCTTATAGCCCGCAGAGGAAAACGTCGAACATCCCCGAAATCTTTATTCCATAGCTTTGCCTTCATTTATGCCGGGAAACATTTTAATTATAGATGATGAGGAACAGCTTCGCAAACTGCTGAGCAGGATCATCTCCCTGGAGGGATTTACTGTTGAACAGGCGGATTCCCTCAAATCAGGCTTTAATATTCTGGACAAGAAAGAAATTGATGTTGTCCTTTGTGATGTCAGGCTACCGGATGGAAATGGGGTAGATTTTGTAAAGCAGTCAAAAAGCAGGTATCCGCTCACCGAAGTCATTCTTTTAACCGCATACGGAAACATCCCTGACGGAGTTCAGGCTATAAAAAACGGGGGCTTCGATTATATCACCAAAGGAAACGATAACGACCGCATCGTTCCCCTGCTTTACCAGGCCCTGGATAAAGTGAAAGCCCAAAGAAAGGCTGCTGTTAAAATCAAAGACAAAGGAGCTTATGATTTCAGCGATATCATCGGGCATAGTCCTGCAATTAAAGAAGCTATCCTGCTTGCACGGAAAATTGCTCCGACCGATACCACGGTGTTGCTATTGGGTGAAACGGGAACCGGAAAGGAGGTTTTTGCCAACGCCATCCACGCCAATAGTCGTCGTTGCGGAAAACCATTCGTTGCCATCAATTGCAGTGCTTTTACAAAGGAACTGCTGGAAGGCGAATTATTCGGCCATAAGGCCGGAGCTTACACCGGGGCACAAAAGGATAAAATGGGCTTGATTGAACTCGCTCACGAAGGAACGCTGTTCCTCGACGAGGTCGGAGAATTAAACATGGAGGTACAATCCAAGTTGCTGCGTGTAATAGAAAACAGTCAGTTTATCAAGCTGGGCGATGTCAAAACAACCCAGGTGGATATCCGGCTCATCACGGCGACCAATCGTGATCTGGCCGTTATGGTGGAGACGGGAACTTTCAGGGGAGACCTGTATTATCGTCTGAACGTTTTTTCGCTGTCCCTGCCCCCGCTCAGGGACCACATCGAAGATCTGCCGGAGTTAGCAGAGCATTTTCTCTCACATAATGCGAAAAAAGAAAACAAACCCGGATTGCACATCCATAAGGATGCACTGAAACTTCTTAAAGAATATCCCTGGAAGGGCAATATCCGCGAATTGCGAAATGTCCTGGAGAGAGCAAGCGTACTGACCGATGGAAACGAAATATTACCCGAACATCTGCCTTACGCCATACAAAAGCAGGATCAATCCATTACCGGTAATCTGAGCCTCAACCAGGTTGAAAAAACCCATATAGAAAAGGTGTTACAACATACCCACGGAAACAAAACAAGAGCCGCAGAAAGTCTCGGCATTGGTCTTACAACACTTTACCGGAAGATGGAGGAATACCACATTAACAAATAATTTACCCGTCATCCCCTCCCGCATTACCTTTTCATTTTGATAAAAACCCTTTCATTTTGAAAGGGTTTTTCTTTAGCCTTCATTTTCGTTCCGTATTCAAATCATATCAAAACGCTTATCCTGCAGGGATCTACCCGGATCCGTCCCTCACGGCATATAAAGGCACAGCATTTGGCAACTATAAAAATGTGCTGAAAAGAAATTTCAAATTGTTCACGTTTTTAAAAAATAAACAACATGATGATTATTCTTTTATTGTTAGCCGGGCTGTTTTGCTTCTGGCTCTTTTTTAAATCCATTGATTTTTTCGAAAATATCTGATCTGCGCCGATTGATCTATAAAATCCAAAAAATATGTTCCTCATACTCTTCATCCTTTCGATCGTGGTATTTATCTACCTCCTCTATGTTTTACTAAAACCTGAAAAATTTTAACGCTCTAAAAAACAAATGATGAATACAGAATTAGCAGGTATAATCATTACATTCCTGATAACGGTCATACTCGCTTACCCGCTGGGTAAATATATAGCCCGGGTATTCAGTGGAGAAAGAACATTCCTGGATTTCATGAATCCCGTTGAACGGTTTATTTTCCGCATCTGCGGGATTGACCCGCGCAAGGAAATGAACTGGAAGGAATTCCTGAAAGCCATGCTGACCGTCAATTTATTATGGCTGGTATACGCGTTCTTCATGTTCCTTCACCAGGCGCATCTGCCATTAAACCCGGATGGAAATCCAAATATGAGTCCGGATCTGAGTTTCAATACGGCCATCAGCTTTCTGGTCAATTGTAACCTTCAGGACTATTCCGGCGAAACCGGCGTTACCTATCTGACCCAGCTTTTCGTCATCACTTTCTTACAGTTTGCGAGTGCTGCCACGGGTATAGCCTGCCTCGTGGCTCTTTTTAACGGACTAAAGGCAAAAACAACCAACAACCTCGGTAATTTCTGGGACATTTTTACAAAAACAATCACCCGGATATTATTGCCCATCTGTATTGTGATTGCCACAATACTTGCATTTAACGGCACGCCCGCAAGCTTTGACGGAAAAGATACCATCATCACATTACAGGGCGATACATCTCAGGTATCCCGTGGTCCCGCAGCAGGTATGATTGCCATAAAACACCTGGGCACGAATGGCGGAGGCTGGTTTGGAGCGAATTCAGCACATCCCCTGGAGAATCCCAATTATTTCACCAATATGTTGGAAGTGATTGTACAGATGTTGATTCCGATTGCCATGATTTTTGCGATGGGTATTTATATCAAACGGAAAAAATTCGCATATGTTATTTTCTGCGTTATGACCGTCGGTTTGCTCTGTCTGTTAATCCCTACGGTCGTGACCGAGATACACGGCAATCCTGAAATAGCAAAAATGGGTGTTGCCCAGGCAACCGGCGCCATGGAGGGCAAGGAAGTGAGATTTGGTCCCGCTGCATCCGGCTACTGGAGCATAGTAACCACCATCATTTCTACAGGTTCTGTGAACTCCATGCACGATAGCTCCATGCCGCTGTCGGGGCTTATGCAATTGCTGGGTATGCTGGTAAATGCATTTTATGGAGGCTGCGGTGTTGGCATCCTGAATTACTTCATCTATATAATTATAGCGGTATTCATATCCGGATTAATGGTGGGAAGAACACCGGAATTTATGGGGCATAAAGTAGAAGCCAGGGAAGTGAAGATTGCCGCTTTGGTCACGCTGCTGTCTGCCCTCATCATTAAAGGCGGCACCGCATTAGCTACTTATTATTTTGTTTACCATGCAAATGCAGACTGGGCAGTTAAGCCGAACGCCTGGCTCAATAATCCGGGTTATCATGGCTTTTCTGAAATATTGTATCAATACACATCATCCAACGCAAACAACGGAAGTGGCTTCGAGGGCCTGGCCGATAATAATCCCTTCTGGAATATTACCGCCGGCTTCGCCATGATCCTGGGACGATATCTTCCGATCATCGGGCCCGTGGCCATTGTCGGACTAATGGCCAACAAGAAATATGTTCCTGAATCCGCAGGCACTTTAAAAGTGGATTCCATCACTTTTGGCGCGATGACGTTTGCGGTGATCGTTATCATAACGGCTTTATCGTATTTCCCTCCACTGGTATTGGGGCCCATCGCAGAATATCTCAGCATCCATTAGCAGAATACAGGAAGCAAAAATAAAAACCATGTCAAAGAATCAATCAAATAAACTGTTCGAGTCTTCCCTGGTAAAAGAAGCCCT
>JAUZOD010000123.1 GCA_030706635.1 Bacteroidota bacterium | reverse complement strand
TATCCGGGAGGCTCCCCCTCGCCACACGCAGAATCAGCACGCCGTTTTTATCCGGTAAGCCGGAAGCGGATTGTTCTCCCGGGGTTTCAATATTTTTAATGGATGCACCTAGCCATGAGGTTGTAGCACCGGGTTTTTCCGACTGCAAATATTTAACACTTGCTACAGGAGCTTTTGCAGCGAGGACCCGCAAACGTTTGCTTAACACGCCAAACTCATTTACCGGAAAGTTTTTAAATCCGATATTCTTTGCGGCGGACTCCGCCTTTACATTATAGTTTCCCGCATCCGGATTTACAAAACCGGGATTGCCCGACAGACTGTGGGCGTCTGTGCCGTTTTTGCGGGCTGCCTCCAGGGAAGATTTCTGCAGAAAGAAATTGCTGTCCACTTCTTTACCCCAATGATCCATCATGATGGGTGCGTAGTCGGCCATCACGATATTGTGTTTGAAAACATCCTGGCTGTTGTTGAACCACACATGCGGATGAAAGCTGTTGTTGACGATCACATTATTCTCCACCACCCGGTCAAATCCTTCACGTAGTTTCAGTCCTCCATTCAGGCATACGTTGTCATAGATGTGATAGTTTGTGGAGCCATCATCCAGGTCAATATCCCAGCCGTGGGTACAGTAGAAGCGATTGTTTCGCAGAACGATGGTCTCAACAGCATCTTTCAATGGTAAATCCGGATGCAGCTCAACCATGGAATCAACTTTTTTCTTATCCGGAAGCCAGTACCGGTCCCGTCCCCAGGAATTAAAAGCGCCATGATCGCCCGTTTCGAGAACCGTATTGAACACATCATTGAATTCCAGTGTGTCGCCGCCCCAGCATCCATCGCCTATATTGATGCCGGCGCGGGGCACGTTATAAATAGTATTGTGACTAATGGTAATGTGCATGGACATGCTGATTTCCACGCCCGCCACCTGTTTTTCAATGGTTCCGATATCGTAAATAAGATTATCATAAGCCCTGCAATCCGAGGGATATTCATTTGTTTTCGGACCGGTGGTCATATCCATTTGCGACCAGGGAACAAATTGTTCATAACGGAAAGAAGGGGAGCGTACGGCATCCGGACTGCCCACGAAGCAAATGGCATTACCGCCGATCTGATGAATGAGATTGCCACTGATGTCAACAGCCCGGTTGAACCTGCTCACAAAAATCGCATTTCCGCCCAGGTCATGGAACCGGCAATCCGTCAGATGAATTTGTGTGCCCCCTTCTATAAATACAGCTCCCCCGCGATAAATGGTCCAGTCGCTACGCAACAGCGGTTCGCGGGTTAACATAAACGTTCGTTTCGTTTCTGTGAAAGCCAGTCCATGGATGGTCACGTCTTCAACAGGATTTGTTTCATCTCCGCGGATCGAAATGAGTTCACCCAATACCGATCTCGCAAAAACAGCCTTGTTTTCGTTGATACCTTTTGGCGGGAAAAGGTACAACAGACCTTCCACAGCGTCGTAATACCATTCTCCGGGCGCATCGAGTTCTTCAAAAACATTCTCCACAAAACGATATGACTTGTGCATGGGAGATGGCCTGTTGTTTTGCCAGCCGCCGGACAATTGCAGATTTCCGTTGCTGTCCTTTCCCTCCACGAGATAATGAAACCCGCCCCACATACCCTCGTGCAGGGCATGCACATAAGCTCCGGCCGGGTTGCGCCACCCCTTTACGCGGGACGCGCTTATGGCATCGGCGGCGGTGCCATGAAAAATAGCTTTTGTACTGTCGTAGTTTGGATACCTGGCCATGGGCAGGCTTTGTCCGTTGCAAAACAGTTCGTCTATGGAAAGTCCTTTTTCCAGACGGGCCACCAGGATCTTATTTTTCCAGGGTCTCCATTTCGGGTAAAACCTTTTTGCTCCGCTGAGAACGGGTTCTTCGTTTCCGTATGCGGAGATCTGCAGCTGATGCCCTGCCAGGACCGCGGGTGTGATCTCTATTGTTTTTTCCGGTTCATAAATGCCGCCTCTTAAATAGATGATAATTTTTTTCTCTTTTACTGTTGCCAGCCGGTCGACGGCTCCCTGCAGTGTTTTCAAAGGGGAGGACAGGCTTCCCGGATTTTCATTTTTTCCGTGTGGCGAAACATACAGTGCGGCCTGCTGTCCGTAGGCCGGAGCGCAGCCGACGAGCCCTATAGCAACAATGAATTTTTGAAACGCCTTCTGAGAGAATAATCCGGAAATCATGTTCATGGGTTCTGATGAATAAATAAAGATAATGGGTTGATAATTAAAGATCGGATCCATCCTGCGCGGACCATAAACATTTTATTTACCCCTCAAAGATAGGGTCCTCAAAAAATGATTTTTCGGAGTTTCGCCGGAGTGCTAAAAAGTATTTTTTCAAAAAGGAGGGATTTTTCTGTTTTGGATCAGCCCCTCACTTTGGGTAACGGCCAGGGTCCGGAGAGGGAGTTCTCAGGGACCCGATAGGGCGTTTTCAGGGGCGCAGGAGGGAATCCCCCTTGGGGCGCTCCAACAAGCTCCCTAAAAATACCCTATCCGGACCCTTTCCGGGCCCTTTTTCCCAACCCCAGGGAATTTTCGAAAAAAGCAGGATTTATTTTTTAGCACTCCGATGAAACTCCGAAAAACCGGCTTTTTGCAGGCCGATATTTGTGTTCTTTCCGGTGATTGTTACTCAAATTCAAGCAACCTGACTGTCCGTATTTCATATGTCTTCCAACCACTGTACGTGTGTTTTGTGCCACTTGAAATGCCAGTAATAAGATTATTCATAGTTTAAATTTTCCTTTTGCCAAGGCATTAACCAACTGCTTTTTCGTCAGTCTGCAGACCATCCGTGCGACGACATCGAATCCCGTGAAAAGCCTAAGGTCGGAATGATTTGGCACCCTGTCGGCAGTGAATATTTATCAGTCTTCAATTTTCATAACCTTAACGTTGCGAATGCCGGTTCTCTTTAGATTGAAAGAAATATTTTCGATGGTCAGGCCTTCCCGGTAGGAAACCAGGGTATTTTGCGCAGCGATTTCTGTGTCTATTACGGATCCTCCGAGTTTGGGACTGTACTTGACCACGATTCTTACGGTGAATGGCTTTCCCACACCCGTCAGATTTTCAATAGCATAGTTTTTTGCTCCTTGCGGTGCGCCACCCTGTCTCAAGGAATGCTCTGGCGCCGCAAAAGAATCTCTGACGGCGCCATTATATTGAGCCGTCAGCGCTGCCAGATCGATCTGTAACGCGGCTGCGTTTTCGCCGGGCGTATTAGCATTAGATAAAAAAGAAACCGCCAGTTTCCCGTTCTTCCTCTTTTGAGGATAAACATCAAAGCTGAGCAGGAAAGAATGATGCTGCATCGGGAAAGCGTTGTTGACGTCAACACGTCTTGCCAAAACCGTCGTATCCCGGGTCTCAGGCACCAGTTCCGGCATCCACTTCGAACGAATCCTGCCATCAGGTTGTTGAACCAACTCATGTATGATGATCGGACCACCCCATCCTCTGATGGGAATCCAACCCGCCATAATATAACGACCATTGCTGATCGCCGACACGGAAGGCACATTCGTTCCATCATAAAAATCCTTTCCATCCGCGACCTCATCTTTCCAGATGGCACCGGCAGCACCAAGGGGTCTTTTCCATAAGCTGGAAAAACCTCCGATAACGTATTCATATTTACCCCAGGTAAAATAAAAAGTACAATCCCCGCCCTCAGGAAACTCCGGATCTGTGCAGTGCCAGCCGCTGTCCAGCGACGAAGATTCCCAGGTCCCTTTGGACTTGGCGTTCGCAAACATTTTTAATTTGCCTTCCGGGCTGATGAAAACACTGGGATTTTCACAATAATGGAATAGAACACCGCTTTTCCGGAAATTGACGTCGTCCTCACTCACTGCGTAAGTGGCGCCGGAGGGAAACGCCACGCTCTTATCGGCCGGAAAATATCCCGTCTCCTTGTGCTGCTGATAATATTCCCAAATGCGTGGATACATCGTTAACGAGTCCGGATAAATGCGCGACGTGTGCAGGCCGTAGGAAATACTCAGTTTGTTATTATATATAAATGGGCAGCCCGTTCCAATGGTCTCCCATTGCTCATCGATGGGTACAGCCGCCTCATGTTCTGTCCAGGTAATGAAATCTGCAGTGGAAAAATGCTCGAAATAATGACCGCCGACGCCAAATTTGCTGGCATGATGCCTCCGGTCAAAGAGATAAAAAACGTGATAACGACCATGCCAGTATAGCGTGGCCACATCTCCTACCCAGGAATTATGTCCGCGGGGAGTCCAGTATTGTACCCCCGGAGACAGTCCGTCGTTTTTTAAGCTATCTCTCTCAGGAACAATCGCCGGAAAAGACATTCTCGCGTTGCTCACCACATCGGGATTGATTTGCCACGAAATTTTTTCTCCGAACCGTGGATATCCGATAGCAAAATCATTATCCATGAGTTGATTATCCACATACATTGTCCATCGTACCCCTGTAAAATTTAAGATTACCTCATGTTTGCCCCAGGCATTTGCAAGCGCGCCCAGCGGATATCCGATCTCAAGTTGTCGTTTGAAAACATTTATTCCTGGAGCGGATAATACGATGCCTGCCTCCAACACAGGAACAGAACCGTCAGCCATTGCAAACGCAGGGTAATTTTGCTTCTCGCGAACAGCCGGATCAGCTTGTCTGAGTTTCACCGAAACGATCCCGGGCAGTTCCAATATCGATTGTTCTCCGGTGAATTTTTTAAAATTAACCGAGATTCTTATGGTGAAGCCATTTTCGCTTTTTTCACCTACTGAAAAAAGCCCGCTTGTTTTGTCTTTATTCAGGGTGCCTTGGGCGGAATCTATGGCAACAAAAGAAAAATAAGGACTTAACTGTTTCATTTTGGCAGAACCTTCCGATGCGGGGCTGATCTGCGCAACAGCCATTTGCAAAAGCAGTAAGCGCCCCAAAAAAAGAAAGATAATGGTCTTCATGTTCATCGTTCAAAGTGGTTAGTCATTTATTAATGGTAGGATCCGATCAAATCCTTTTTTCACCTGTCAGTTCTCATGTTTGTTTTAAAATAAATGCATAAGTCCCGGAAATTTAATCTTCCGTTTGAAGAAAACAATATTGAGGCGACAACCAATGCATTTACAAAGAAACAAATTAGATTTCACTGGCAAAATTTTACAATTTTGTAAATTTAATCTGTTCAATTGTGAAAAAGGAAAACTTTACCGAAAGCAAAAATCATTTCGATCATCGAGCAGTGTGAAGGCG
>JAUZOD010000122.1 GCA_030706635.1 Bacteroidota bacterium | reverse complement strand
TCATCTGCGCCAGCAGACCTTCACCAGCCATACATTTTTCCAGCAGGCGGCCAGGAAGAGCAGCCGCAAGTACCGTATTGCCACCTTCGCTGAGCGGGGCTGCATATTTAGGACGGATAAATTGCCTGACGTATAACTCAGAAGGTATATAATCCAGGATCTCGGTAACGTCTTCGCCGATCTTCTGCAAGCCGCTGACATCGCTATCTGGTTTCAGCAGGATGATCTCCCGGCGCAGGTGCTCGGGCAGCTTCATACGGCCTGGATGCGCCTTGGGTTTAGCAGGGATAAGCCCCACCTTGGTTCGAACGTATTCCACGGTGGTAGCACTGGTGATCTTACACCGGGCAACTGTTTCTACATTCAGATCAAGGGCCAGTTGCAACTCTGCGGGGGTGGCATCCGGAGATGGAATAAAACGCTCGGTACGAACACCGAAGATCATTTTGCGAAGCTTTGCCACTTCAGCAGAAAGCGCTGCAATCTTATCAAAGTGAGCCTCTATCTGCTGCGCCTGTTTTTCAATAACAGCTATCTGTTGTTCATATAACTGCCTGTAATCGATATGTGGCTGCTCCGCTGTTTGCATGACAGATCAAAAATAAAACGTCACAGCAAGGCACGAACACCTATGGAAAAAATGAGTATAAGTCGACATGAAAAACTGAAAACCAAAAATATCATGTGGATAACTCAGGCTGATTTTTGTAAACGCGGACGATAGACTATTTTTCTTAAGGACACACCTTGTAAAATGAACTGCAATTGCCTGGCATCCAGCGCAACCGTTGCTAATTGGCTGTTTGTAGCTGGCAGTTCGAAGGTGCCTTTTTCCAGGCGTTTGTAGTAAATGGAAAAGCCATCGCCTTCCCAGAGTAAAAGTTTAACCTGCGTGCGGCGTCGGTTCATAAAAATAAAAACGGAACCGCCCAGTGCGTTAAGCGCCATCTGACTTTTGATGATGCCACACAACCCATCAAAACTCTTACGCATATCAGCGTGGCCGGTATACAAGAAATAAGAACAGGATGGAGATAAGTGCAACATGATCAGGAAAGCAGGCTTCTGATGAACTCTGCCGAAACAGGTTGATGAAAAAACACCTTGTGGCCATTACCAAGCAGCAGTTCACACCAGGGAGCATTCGATTGACGATCCTGAATTCGCAATTGCACAAAGCCGTCACCAGCAATCTGCTTGTTACCAGTTTGCTGGTTCCGGAAGCGTCTGTACCAGTACTGAAAAGAGCTATACGGGAAGTTGTTCTGATCACACCAGGCCTTTTGGGACAGCCCACTCTGCTGCCAGCGATTAATATCTTCAAAAAACTTCTGCTGATTGGACGACATAAACTATTTTTAATCGAAGCTAAATGCAGTAAGTTGAATCAAAAAGATGGGTTGCTCGGTGGCTTACGTTGAACGGTAGGCGGCTTCCATGCTGGCCAGGTATTTGGCGGTATCCTTCTGCTGCGTCAGCACCATCCGGGTACGGTATAAATTTTAATGCCGCCCTCTACCACATCCGTTTCATTACAGTTGATTATTTTACAGACCTGTAACTTTTTTTGATGGAACTGATATGAGTTTAGTAAAAAATAGTTACGGTATAAACCGCAGCCACGTAAAACTCCATATTATTAATACGAGTGATAATAAATAGGCTACCAAACAGCTTAGGCAATAGATCCCAATTCTTCTCTTAGGTATTTGAGCAAATTCTTTAAAATATTTTAAATACAAATCTTTTTTATCAAAGACAAAATAATCCACTATGCCTCCCGGGATTAAAAGACTAAATAGAAACACGATCTTATAAATACTATTATCTAAAATATCATTAAACCAATTCCGTTTTGCAATAATTTGAATTAGGACGAATATAAACACTTCTGCAATCATCAGCAGCACTCCAATGTGAATTCTAGCCCAAGCAATGGAATTACCCGCAACAGGATTCTCAAAAATTTGCTTATCGAGATATTCCGATATATTATCAATATCGCGTTTTCTTTTAAAAAATCTTTTAACTGTAGGCATTTTAATGATCCAAGAAATTGGGTTTATTAGACTAAATCCCTTGTGAAACCTTATTTGCAATTTATACAGACAAAAAAACACTAAATTCCAAAATCGTAATAGTTTCTCCCCCATTTTATAAATCTAGCAAATTTCTCCTATTAGCTACCTGTCTACCTGAATTCCGTCTCTTACTGCTTCTTCACCAACATGTCCACCCCAGATGCTTTCTGCGACGCCACCAATAAATGCTCCAACAAATGCGCCGACCGGTCCTCCTACACCAAAAAATAATGTTCCGACTACGCCACCAACTAACGCACCAATTTCTGACCCAGAATAAGCGCCAATAATAGACCCTGCTGTCCTATCTGTCGCAATTCTTGCGTTCTGACCGAATGTCCAATGATCTTTTCTAACGCCTCCAATAATTTCTATTCCGGATAGGACGGCTCCGGCTCTGCCAGCATATTTTCCTACATTTTGGAAAACTTTATTTGCAAGGCGTCCACAGAGCCCTCAACTCCGTAAGCAAAATTTCCAAGAAGTCGCAGCGGTTCTAATCGACTTTGTTCCTAAGCTGCTCCATCAATAGTTGAAGTCGGATCAAACAATCCATACGTATTGTATTTAATAAACCCGCCAACAACATGCTCTGAATTATTTGTTTGATGAGTGAGATCCTCATCCGTTCCGTCTTCCACAGCATAAACCGACGACGTGTATGCGATTCCCTCCACTCCGGATCTGCTTGTAGTCATGTGGGCGCTGGTAACATCATCAATTTCTGTTGTGGACCATGTCCCATCCTCATTATTGCCAAAAATTTTAATTGCATTGTTTGGTGATGAGGCAAACATGGCCTTTGTTAAATTGACAAATGGCGCATTAGCCACACCGGCATCAACATAGGCTTCACTCTGATTTACCCAATTATCAAAGCTGGTGATTCCCTGCCCTGTTAGGATGGCCCAATCGGATGAAGCCCCACCGCTACTGCTAGCACCGCCATCTCCTCCACCAGCGCTGCTATCCGTTGCTGAAAGCAATTCAATCTCAAAACCGATTTGCAAACACGCATTGGGTAAATCTTCCGGAGAAAACCCGGTTAGTTTTAGTTTGCCCAGCGAAGATTTTAAGGAAATTTCCCAAAAACTTATTGTGCTGACAATGATACGATTTGCAGGATCGGTAATTATTCCTCTAATTTTTTTGGAAAGCTTTTTGGTGTCGGCCTATGCTCATAGCATATAGTGCGTATCCAGCAAGTACGTCATACGCCTAAAAATTCTTTGGTGGTCATGCTAAAATCCTGGGTGAAATGTACAGCCCCTTTACCTTCGAAAATACCGATCTTCCTTTTATGCGCTTTAATTGTCGATTTGGGCACCAGTCTTGCTACGATTTCTTTTCTTTTACCGTAGGAGATACCAATTTCTTCTCCCGCCAATACCTTTCTTAGCGCTTCGGAAAAGTTGGCCTTAAATTCACCGACACTCATCGTTTTCATGATTCAGCATTTGCAATAAAATACAATTTATTTGACAAGTCGAAAAGGAAATTAGCTCCCCGATCTCCATTTCGGATCAATGTCCGTCCGCTAAACCGGTTGGCTAATCCATCGCAGACCACACGATTCCGCAGGGGCGGTACTGCATCCGCTCATCGCTTTTCAGTCCGCCGTCCTGGTTCAGCTGGTATTCCAGCGCCATGATCACGAGCATGATTTCACCCGGCGCGGCGGGAGTCAGCGATAGTCCGGGTGCCTGAAACAGCCAGTCGTTCACCGGTATGTTTATTTCCGTCTTTCCAAGCAGCCGGGTGCTTACCCGGTCGGGATCGCTGGCGGTGACCGTGATCCGGCAGATCACCTGCTCCGTCCCGGGCGGGGCTTTCAAAGCAGAGGCCGGAATGAAAGGAGAAAGGCTGAGTTCCGTCTGCCCCGGGCTCGTGGTTTCTACCCGGATCTGCATGACTTTTATCCCCGCCACCATGGCCCGCTCGTTGAACTGAAAATCAGTCAGCCAGGGAAGACCGGTGAGGCGGCCCTGCCCGGAGGCAGGCCGGCTGCTGTTCCAGTTGATGAATTTATTCAGTGCACCGGTAAGGCGGAACATCGGCTGTTTGTCGGCGGGATCCGGCAGGGCGATCAATTCCCTCAGCTGCCGGCAGATCCGGCTGGCTTTCCCGAAGTTAAGACCGCTCTTCACGGAAGCAGCCGTCCGCCTCACTTCAGCCGGCTTTCTGCGCATATAATATCCACCCCGCAGGGAATAAAATATGTTTTCCCCGATGGTGCACTGAAGCCTGATCGTTCCCTGTTTTGCCATACAAAAGCTTTTAAACCGGCTTACCGCTGGTAGTTTAACCGACGGATTGCTTATTAAATTATTGCTACCGGCTGGCAGGTAAGTCCATTGATTCAATGGACTTACCTGCCAGCCGGTAGCAGAAAAAACGTAAGCTGCCAGCGGATATTGCAGCCGGGGCCGGGTTTTTTCGCTGCGTTGAAAGCCGCATCAGTCAAAAAACAAACCGCTCACCGCGGCGTTGGGGCCCCTCACCTGGTTGATGCGGATCCGGATGGATCCCCGGCAGCGAAAGCTCAGGTATTTCCCGTTTCCATAGTTCCGCAGCATCTGCACCGGGGCAATGATGTTTAAATTATTGAGGTTGAAGACTTCCACGGCAGACCTCCGGTCCCGGCGGTCATAATCCAGGAAGTACAGGGACAGAACATGGTTCAGGCTGTCTTTGGCCACCACGTCAATGGTCATGGTCTGCAGGGTCGCCAGGGGATCCCGGGTAACCATGGCCCCGGCACGGCGGGGCGATCCAATGCCGATAGCCCGCGCATCGGCATTCGCTGAATCCCAGACGATATTCTTACCGAGACGAGTTGTAACCGACTGAATGCCAGCGGGCAAACGTGTATTCTCTTCTTTTCCCGCAAGGCCGAAAAAACAGTATCCTTTTTTGCCGTAGCGTCCCCGCCAGTGTCCGGAGGTTATGCTGTCTGTCGTGAACCGGCTGATAGTGAATTTCCAGGGAATCTTTCTTTCATTCAGGTGCTCCTTCAACGGTGGGTTTTCACTTTGCGACCGGACCTGGTGGATACCCGGACCGATATTCGTCAGATAGAAGAATTCATCGTCCTCCCGGATGGCTTTGTTTTTCCCGGCGCCCGCCCGCCTGTACAGCAGCTGGCCGTCCAGCCATAGGGAGATCAGCCGGCGGCCGGCTCCGGGAATGCCGAT
>JAUZOD010000121.1 GCA_030706635.1 Bacteroidota bacterium | reverse complement strand
GTATCGTTGACCCGGTTAACCACAGCTTCCCTGGCGCCATAAACATCGCAACTGTCGGGTCCGTTTCCATATCTTAATACAATTCCCTGATCGGTACAGGGCATGCGAAGAGATGCACCGGGTCTTCCATCTGCGTACACCTGGGCCCGCGCCTTTAGAGTGAAAGCCAGAAACAAACTTAAAAATACGCGGATATAGAGGATCATTTTTCTTTTCATACTAATTACAGGGGTTTCAAAAATCAATCATGCTGACGCGAATCTATTACCATTTACCGGCTTTATTTCAGTATGCCTCCCGGTCAATAAAACAGATTGCATTCGGATGAAGCCATAAAAACGAAGCGGGTAATTGCGTGGTCACTTTTCTTGACAAAAATGAACGGGCCATCTCCTTTTTCTTTTTTCCGTTCACCAGCATTAAGATCAATCTGGATTCTAAAATCGCCTTCATCCCCAGGGTCAGACCAAACCCTGGTTTTTTATCCATTTCCGAAACCATCGAATGGGTAAGGGAAGTGGCGGAAAGACGGGCAATATGAATATCCGGTTCGAGAAAATCGGCGGGTTCATTCAGCGCGATATGACCATTCATGCCCAGACCGACAATGCATACATCAATTCCCCCGAACTTATCAAGCTGGCCACCTATTCTTTTACATTCTGCCTGCGGATCCTCCGGGTTGCTGTTAAAAGAAATATATCGTGAACTTTCAACATGCAGTGGTTTTATCAATTGCGTCTGCAGATAAGACTCACAGGTTCCGGGATCATCCATCGGAATCCCGCCCCATTCATCCAGTTTGATGATATTGACATCGCTAAATAATCCGGGACTCTGCCGATGCTCCTTTACAAAGGCCGAATAAACGCCGCCGGGTGTGTTGCCCGTTGCAGCACAAAGCAATAAATTCTTTTTTCTTTCTAACTCCCCGATCAAAACCTCAGCAGCCCGCTCACTCAACTCCTCATAAGATTCCAGCACATGTATCTTCATGGATTTGCATTTCCCCTTCTATTTTTGCAGGTGCCCTTTGATCATTACAATTTCAGTTCACCCCAACCCTGCCGGTAGGTGCGCCGGATAAACTGATTGGCCGGTTCGAAATTGGTTATTTTCATGTTGTCCCCATCCCATTTAAAATTGATGTATCTGCCCGGGAATTTAAATCCCTCCATATTCCCGTAAACGGGATCATTCCTTTTTATTTTTTCCTGCAGACTGAAACTGCGCAATAATAAATTTCCCAGGAGAACGGTTTCGGTCAATGGTCCCGCGTATCCGTCGAAGGGTGAATCCACTTCGGCATTTCCGTATCCGGCAATACAGGCATCCACCCATTGCCACCAGTGGCCATCCATTCCGCCCGTCACCCTCGGATATTTTTCCGGAATATGAATGTCTTTATTTTTAGATGCCGGCAACAACCGGGGATGACTGCCACCCCATCCGCAGGACACTTTCCCCCTGGTTCCGATAAAAAGCGTTCCGCCCTCAAAATCATTTTCTCCCGGCCAGTCGGCAAGCGCTTCATTCATATTCGTATCCTCATCCAGTTCATCGGGGCGCTCGGGTGTAATGCCTCCGTCCATCCAGTAGAGATCGAGATTGCGGTTATTTTTCTGCTTGAACCTGAAGCGGATTGAACTCGATACCGGACCGCCATCGGGATAGATACCCTCAGCAAAAATCCCTTTGTACACAGTGCTGGCGCTGCCGGATACCTCTGTGGGATAGCCCAGCTCAAGCAATTTAAAAGGAGGCCCCATGATATGGCATCCCATGTCTCCCAGCGCACCTGTTCCGAAACGCCACCAGCCTCTCCAGTTAAAAGGAACCAGGTTATCAATATAATCGGTTTGCTCTGCAGTGCCCAGCCAGAGATCCCAATGAAGTTCACCGGGTATCGTTTTCTGTGCTGCAGGCCATGCAATGCCCTGCGGCCAGACGGGCCGGTCCGTCCAGCAATAAACTTTTTCGATATCGCCGATCAGATCAGCCTCGAACCATTCCCGCAGTGTGCGCATGCCATCGCAGGATGCACCCTGGTCGCCCATCTGGGTGACCACTTTAAATTTTTTAGACGCTTCGGTAAGCACCCGCGCTTCATAGATATCATGCGTCAGGGGTTTTTGCAGGTACAGATGTTTTTTGAGCTGCATGGCGCTATATCCAACAAGGGCATGGTTGTGATCCGGGATGGCAACGGTGACTGCATCAAAATGCTTGCTCTCTTTATCAAACAGCTCGCGCCAGTCATTGTAATAGGGAGCCTGGGGAAATTGCTTGCGGCGTGGAGCAGACTGCCGGTCATCTACATCGCAAAGAAAAGCAACTACCGCATTTTTTTTTGGAGCCGTGGCATAATGATGAATATCATTCTCCGCTTCTCCGCCGCAGCCGATGGCTGCGATGTATAACTTGTCACTCGGTGCAACAAATCCTTTTCCTCCCAGCGTATGGCGCGGAACAATGTAAAATCCCGCAGCAGCCAGGGCAGTTTTTTTTATAAAATCCTGCCGGCTGATCATTTTCCGGTTGATGGCGTTTCCTTTTTTTTTCATGGCAATCAATTGAACGGTTTGTATAATTGATGAATTCCGGCACGAAAAATTAATGCAGGGAATAACCCGGAAGGGGCCTGACGGATACTTCTTTAAAATATACAATATCCTTATCGCTGTGATTCTGCAATCCGAAATACCCTGATTCGGGCCGGGGGCCGCGGTAAGGTTCAAAGTCAAATTTTCTTTCGGGAACAGGCTCGCCCTCGCGGTAGTCGGTTACTTTTTGTCCATTTACATATACGATGGTCCGCTTGCCGTCTATCGTGATTTCCATTGTGTTCCATTCCGGTCCCGGTTTACCCGGTTTGGCCAAAGGCTTTGTGAGCGAATACAAGGTTCCGGTAATATGATATTCATCTTCATTGGAAAGCTCCGGCTTATTGTCTATCTGCACCTCATAACCATAAAATACCGGCATCCATTCCTCCCTTGGCTCAATCGGAATCCGGATAAAGACCCCGGAATTATCATTTTCATCTTTCATCTTATATACCACCCTGAATACACAATGGCCGAATTTCTGACCGGCCCAATACAGCAGGCCCATGCCGCCACGGCCACGGATGAGTCCGTCTTCCACGGTCATACTGCCCGGACCAACATGTTTCCAGCCGGAAAGATCTTTTCCGTTAAAAAGCTGCACCCGGGCAGCCACGTCTTTTTTATTGGAGCCCGCTGCCGATGAAGCGTCGTTTGATGAAGATTTCTGCTGACCGTTTGTATTCGTGACGCAAACCCATAAAATAATGCTTATAAATAGGAGCTTCATTTTTATCGCTTGCATTGGATTTAATATTTAGAAGTTAGGCATATAAAATTAAACCAAATCAATTGTAATTGGTTATTTGCGTATAAATATCGGCCTGTTCCGGATACCACCAGAACAGGCCGATATAATCACCGGGTTTATTTTATCGCTGCCGGAAGATTATCTTTTATATATCAGCGGATTCTGCTCATCGTTGTTTAACAAGTCTCCAACCGATAATTTCCTCAGATAATCATCCGGAAGTATATTGGCCTGACCATTAAAAACATTACCATCGGGCATATAGGCGCAGGTCATAGCCCGGCGGAAACCCGGCGTCATGTTGGCATGGGCTCCGTGAATGGTGAGACCATTGTGAAAAGAACAACTGCCCGCTTTCATGGGAGCAGCTACGGATGGAGAAGATCTGAACTGAGGGTAAAAATCAAAAACAGAATCCATATTTTTTCCGATGCCCGGATTTTCAAAACTTGTGCCGGTCTGCGAGCCGGGAATAAAAAACAAACAGCCATTCTCCAGAGTTGCATCATCCAGAGCCACCCATATTGACAGCGCCCTGCGGTCGGAGAAAGACCAGAAAGGCGTATCCAGATGCCAGGAAGTAGGATTTGCCCAGGGCCTCTTGATCAGGGCCTGATCATGCCATATCCTGATGCCATCCACAACAGCTAATTCCGCTGCCATCCGGCCTATTTTTTCATTCAGCATCAACCCCTTTACCTGATCGTTGGTTTGCCAGAGATTGAGTAACTGGTCAAACACTTTACTGTAATAGCCGGCGTCTTCATTGATCCCGTCGTCCTCTCCGATTTTAATTTCTTTCCCGGGCATTTTCTGGCCAGCTCTTTCTTTTACTGCCTGCGTAACCGCGCTTCTCCAGAAATCCAGTTCATCGGCGTTCAGGAAATTCTCGATAACGAGATAACCATTTTTCTGATAAAAATCAACCTGGCTTTGGGAAATATCGGTTTTCATTTACAGCATAAATAAAATGGTGAATAATACGGGAGACCGTTCATACAAATTTAGGCCTTGAAGGGCAGATGGTCATCAGCTTATGTTGTCAGCAATTTCACCGGCCCGGTCAGGCCGGTAGGCCCGAACAATTCGCCTCCCGACCATTCCCGGGCGGCTTTATTTTCCTTCAATGATTTTGTATAGGCCCCGAGCGTTGTGACGATTTTAATTTCCAGATAATTTACTCCCTTCTGCACTGATCCCGACAGATCATAAATATGATCGCCAAACCAGCGCGTGCCCAGGGACCGCCCGTTAAGGGTTATCTCGGATACATCATTGATATGTCCGAGGCTAAGGTATATTTTGCCGTCTGCATCCGGGATTTCTAATTCTTTATGATAAACAATGGTTCCCGAAAAGTCCTTGTGATCCGCAATTTGCTTCAGATCAGTTAATTGATCGAGTTCTGTTTTTTGCGGTCCCCGCCCAACAGGATACAGATCCAGATGCCAGGGGCCCTGGAGAACAGTTTCAGTACTGTGGGCCAGATCGGCGGCACTATATTTCTCTCCTTCCCCATTGGAGTCAAAAACAATGATCCGGGATTCTGAAGGTCCGAGTGAAATCTTCAATTTATCTCCCGTAACCGGATAAAGAAAACGTTGTCCGGTTTCTGCGTCCCAGATCCAGGCTGTTTTTTTCGTATCAAAACCAATCGAAAAGGAATGGGCATACTGTGCACTGTAGTTGCTGAAAAAGAAAATATCTTTTGTTGCGTCCTTGTAATGCAGCTGATTAACATGATAAACCGGGCTATCGATGCGGATATAGGGTTTCAGGGAAAATTGCTGTTGAATGGCCCCGTACCATTCAATAAGATCTTTCCCGGGCACCGGCACTACCCCGGTTGTTCCGGGATGTTTTTTCAGGATGGCTTCACTGATCTCCGTTATCTCTTTTCCCTTTTTACGGTAGCCCTGCAATCCGGGTGAAAGATGGGGCGTTTTACCGACAAAGATCAGTTTGCCACCCGCATCGGCG
>JAUZOD010000120.1 GCA_030706635.1 Bacteroidota bacterium | reverse complement strand
TTCGGATATTGCGACAGGCCGGAGCTGAGGTAAAGCATAGACATCTCCGGTACCGAAGTCAGGAAAAAATCCGGATAAGGCAATCCGTCGGTCTGGAATTTTTTTCCCTCCCGCTGCCGGGTGGCGAGCATCACATGAACCAGCCCGGCCCGGTAAGCATTCTGAAATCTTTTTTCCGGAATCTCGAACTCCGTCGCGTCACGCATCATCGTTTTCCAGTAATCCATCGTGGTTTTCCGGGAGCTGCTGTAGTCTGTATTTTTTAGTTTTGAAAGAAATCCTGTTTCTGAGAGGGGAACGGGAACCCGGGGCATTTTAAAAGTGGCGCTGAACCGTTCCCCGGGTTTTAATGTTCTTTTATATTTGACCAGGCAGCAGGTAGCCATGGGTGTTATAGAATATTGGGAGCCTGTAAAGGCCTGGCTGTAAAGCTTACCGGACACGGCCTCCCTGTTGCCGCCGGAAGAAAAACTATATACCAGTTTACCGTCGCGAATCACATCAGAACCGGTCATGCTATACCGCCAGGCGCTTGAGAACTTGTCCGTATCCGAATGCCCGAAACGGTAATCTCCGCCGTCATAGCGAAGCGCAGCGGTAAACTGGCCGGGACTTTCTGCTGCTCCGGTATTGTGCATGCTGATGCGCACAAAATTCACTGTATTTTCCGGTCCTTCACCGGGTAAAGGCGAAGCGATGTACTCGATATCATAATTTATATTCCCCTCCTTCCACCGGTATTGAACGATGGGAATCCAGCCGTCAATAAAAGTTTTTCCCCGGGCCAGCAAAGGTTTATTGTCAGCGCCATAGAAAAAACACAGTTCCGCTTCCCGTGTAAAAAGGGCTCCGTCGTAAGTAACCTGGGTCACATCGGGCTGAAAGGGAACCCCGATCACCGTGGTTGACTTAGCCAGGTAACACCACTCTTCTCCCGGCTTGTCTGTCCGCGGATCCAGCATTTTAACCGGATCAGTATTCTGGGCATAAGCTGCACGGGCCGTCAATAACAGGAACAGCAGCATTGATTTGTGCATCATGTCAATATTATTGCCAAAGAGGATTTTGTTTTAATGCACCGCTCGTGCTCTGGTCGATGGCCGTTTGAGGAATTGGCCAAACATAGTACTTAGGTGCGTTAAAAACATATTGAATCAAAAAGTTTCCCCCATTGGCGCCGTTTGGAATAGGAAATTGTGCTTCTGCCGTCGGATCCGTTACGCTCGTCCGCACATAGATTTTATCCTGATAGGCGGCAAATGTTCCATCGGGGTTGAATTTCGAAATGTGCATGGAATAAAAATCCTTATTCATCACCTGCTCCCCTATTCCCCAGCGTCGTATATCCCAATAGCGTTTGCCTTCGCCAACCAATTCAACGGCTCTTTCATTTCTGACCAGATCGCGGACCGAGGCCTGGGTCGGATTGGTTACTGCAGTCACCGCCGGCATGCCGGCACGCGCACGCACCCGGGATAAGGCCTGGTAAACGGTAGCATCCGGACCGGCAGCTTCGTTCTGCGCTTCGGCATACATCAGCAACAGCTCCGCATACCGGTAACAAACAAAACTGCCATAACCGGCTGTTTGAGCATCGTTTTCATGATCCCAGTACTTGATGTTGATGTAACCGGAACTGGCGCGGTCTCTCAGATTATTCGTCTCCAGCATGTAATCGGAATTGGCATCAGACGGATCCAGGGTATTGGACACCCAGGATGGACTTCCGTCCACCCGGCTGGCGATATTTCCCGGGTAGAGTATGCTAAACGTAAGTCTCGGATCACGATTATTAAAAGGATGTGCCGGATCGTATAATGGCGACAGATTGATGGGTTTGCCGTCGGTGCACTCATACATATCCACCAGCTCCTGTGTTCCTAAAAAAAAGTCCACGCCCTGACCGTCATATCTTGGGCGGAACTCGTAGCTGCTCAATCCATAAGCATCGGGCGCAATATCCTTAAGCCTTACATTTTCCAGAATGATTTCTTTCTGCGCCGAAGCACTGGTTTGACCGGAAGCAATAAATGGATCCAGGTAATTGGTAGCCAGTCCGTAGCCATTGGCGTCCGCCTCATTGATGGCAGCCTGGGCGGCATCCGCTGCAGCCTGATAAGTTGCTCCGGGTATCCCTTCCTGAAAGCGGGTTGATGTGTAAAGCAGCAGGTCAGCCTTCAGGGTCATGGCGACCAGCTTGGTCAGGCGGCCACGTTCTCTTTGCGCCGGACTAAGACTCGGGAGATTGATCACCGCGCTGTCGGCCCATTTCAGCGCTTCCTGGAATACACTGTCTTTTGGCGAAGTGGGAATATCGGATTTATCGATGGTTAACACATCCCGGATGATGGGCGCGTTTTCATACGCCCGCAGCATCATAAAATAGCGATAGGCCAAAAGATATTGAACGGAACCGGAGTACAAATGCCTGGACGCATCACTCATGGTCACGTCATTAATGTGCTGGAAAAAAATAAACGCATTCCGGAATGGAGTAAAATCCCAGTAATAGCTGACGTCCCCCGTGCTCGGATTAAAATTTCCAAGGGCGAATTCACCAAAACTAATGTCTGTGCGGCCGGAATTGATGATATTCAGATCGGAACACGCATCAAAAAAAGGAGTTCCCTGGTTCGGTACCATGTATTGATAAAATCCGTCAACAAATTCTTTAATATCGTCCTCCGTTTTAAAATAAGTGGGAACTGTAATATTGTTCAAAGGCACGAGGTTGAGGTGTTTTTGACAGCCTGCCATGCATGCCGAAATAAAAATGATTATATAGACTGACCTTTTCATGTCTGCTTTTTTAATAAAGTAAATTAAAATGTCACGTTTACGCCAAAATTGAGAAGCTTGACGGGACCAAAAAAGGCGGAAGCATTCCCGTCAAAACCGGGATTGGACTCCGGGTCAATGGATTCTATATATCCGGGTTTATAGGTGAACAAATTCTCCGCCGAGAAATAGAATCTTGCTTTAGCAATCGACAGCCGCTGCGTGATCCAGCCGGGCAGGGTGTACCCCACCTGCAGGTTTTTAATTCTTGCATAACGGAAACTTGCGAGCTGGAACTGAGATGGCTGGGTGATGTTCGAGAGCGTGCCAATCCAGTTGTCCTGTGTCAGCCTGGGTTCCTTGGCATTTTTATCCGGGTTTTGTGCCGTCCAGCGATTGTCGTAATTCGTTTGCAAAAGTGCCAGGTCGGGTCTTACACCAACCAGGTATACGCCACCCTGGTTTTTAATATTCCAGTGTTCCCAAACCCCATTGATGACGGCTGACAGGTCGAAATTTTTAAATTCCACCCCGAGATTCAATCCAAAGAAGTAGTGCGGCGTGCTGGTTTTGCCCAGAGGAACCCGGTCGTTCGGATCAATCTTTCCATCGCCGTTGGCATCCAGATAATGGATATCTCCGGGACGGGTGAGGCTTGTTTGTGTCGCGCTTTTATCTATCTGATCCTGGCTTACGAATAAGCCATCCGTTCTAATCAGATACCACTGGCCCTGCGCCTTGCCTTCTTCCATGAATGTGTTTCCGTCTCCGGAGATCACCATACGCCCGTTGCCAAATTGCGGGTTAACCGAACCCAGACCGGAGAGGTTGATCACTTCATCTACGCTGTTGGACAAATTAAAGCCGGCGAAATACTTAAACTGACCGATCCTGTCTTTCCATTTCAGTTCGAATTCAAAACCCCTGGTGTCGATGGTATAAATATTCTCCAGCGGCGCACTGGCGCCAAAGGTTGACGGGGCCGGCGGCGTACCAATAATATTGCTTGTTCTTGCCTTGAAATAATCAAAGGAACCCGATAGCCGGTTGTTCAGGAATCCGAAATCCAGGCCAATATTTTCCGTTGTCTTCTTTTCCCAGGACAATCCGAAATCCACCGGATTGCCCAGTGTGGCTACTTTAACCAATCCATTTCCAAAAACAGCGCTGGATCCGAAAGACACACTTTGCGCATAAGGATAGAGGGTAGCTCCTTCATTGCCCAACTGCCCCCAGGACGCCCGCAATTTAAGATCGCTCAGCAGACTGATATCCCGGAGAAAAGATTCCTGTTTCATTCTCCATGCCGCCGAGAAGGACGGAAAGACACCCCATCGTTTATCAGGAGAAAACCGGGACGAACCATCGTACCGGATGGTGCTTTCAAAAAGATATTTATCTGCATAGTCATAATTCAGCCTTCCGATCACCGAATTAATAGCCCATTCATCTGCACTCGAGGTTCCCGATATCTGACTGCCCGATCCGGTAGATCCGGCAATCTCCCGGATTTCGTTATTCGGGAACTGGGATGCACTGGCGCCAATGGAGTGATCAGTCTGGTCCTCATACGTGATGCCCCCCATCAGTTGGAAATTGTGTTTTCCTATTCTCTTCTTATAATCCAGGAGAAATTGATTATTGACATAGTTTGACTTGCTCCAGCCCTCTGAAACCGACACATTACTTACATTGTAGCCGAGTACATTCCCCGCGGCATCCAGGAAAGGGATCTTTGGATTCAGCTGGTTGCTGGTGGCGTAAAATAGTTTTGCCGCCGTGCTGATATTGACGGTCAATCCTTTCAGGATTTCATATTTCAGGGAAAAACTCATCCGGAAATTATCGCTGGTGCCAATAGCGTCGCCGCCGTATATTTCATTATACACCGGATTGCTGCCCCAGATCACGTTGTTGTTGTAAGATCCGTCCGGATTGTACAATGGTTCGTTGGGCGGGGTGAATATGGCATTGCGGATAATACCGAAAAGACCTCCGTTATAGTTAACGCCTGCCTGTGTCTGGTCATTTCGCAGATAAGCGAAATTGGTGCTGATCTCCAGGCGGCTGCCCGGGCGGTAGTTAAGATTCAGCAATACATTTTTCCGGGTATAATTATCATTGGCCACAAAGCCGTCCTGTTTTAAAAGTCCGCCAGACAGGTAAAAGTTAAGGGGGCCGTTGCCGCCTCTTATGCTGATATTGTGTGATTGCTGAGGAGCCGTTTTTGAAATCCAGCTCGTCCATTGCGTATTTTCAGGGAACTGCGGATCTTTGCTGTTGGTATATTTTGCAATATCCGCCTGGCTGAAAATATCCGGTGAACCGTCCGATTCCGCAGCTTCATTATTGGCCTTCATCCAGGTGGCGGTGTTGACAAATTTCAGGTCACCGTAGGGCTGGCGCTGAGCACCGGTCATGCCGTTGTAGGAAATGCTGAGCTTTCCGGCAGCGCCGCTTTTTGTCGTGATCAGCACCACACCCCCGGTTGCCCGTGCACCGTAGATTGCAGAGGCGGCGGCGTCTTTTAAAATAGAGATCTTATCCACGTCTGCCGGATTCACGTCATCGATATTGTCCACCACTCCATCAATGATCACCAGGGGCGGGTTGGCGGAGAACGTGCTGAGTGACGCCCCACGAATGTCGAACGAGGCACCGGACAAACCAGGCCTTCCGTTTTGCTGGTTGATGTAAACTCCCGGGGTAAGGCCTTCCAGGGCACTGGATAAATTGGTCAGGGACCTGTTATCCAGCAGTTCTGTATTTACCGTCGTGATGGCGCTCGTGAGGTCTTTTTTAGCCTGGGTGCCATAACCGACAATAACCACTTCATTCAAGCCGGTCGTCAGCGGGCTGAGCGTAATATTAATATTGACCTGGGTTCCC
>JAUZOD010000012.1 GCA_030706635.1 Bacteroidota bacterium | reverse complement strand
TGGCCTTGTCCAGTATCTGTTTGGCTTCCGGGTCATTCTGACCCAGGCTGTTATTCTGACCAAGGCAGCTCATGCTTATAATGAAGGTGGACAAAATGGATAAAATTACTTTCATATTCGTTGCTTGTTAAAAAAGAATGCGCAAGATACCGATTCAAATTGCAATCGGTATGCCATGGATGTTAAAGTATAGCTTATTGATAATCATCCGCTTATCCCATCAAGATAGTGAGTGAGCTCCAGTTCGGTTTTAATTATTACTTCCCTGGCCTTGCTGCCCTGATTCGGGCCCACTACACCGGCAGCTTCCAGCTGATCCATGAGGCGTCCCGCCCGGTTATAACCCAGCTTCATCCGCCGCTGCAGCAGAGAAGTGGATCCAACCTGGTTTTGAACGATAAGCCGGGCAGCTTCCTCAAACAAGGGATCCCGGTTGTTCACATCAAAATCCTTGGAATCCATGTCTCTTTCATCCACATATTCAGGCAGTAGAAACGCCTGGGGGTATCCGGCCTGCCTGCCAATGAACTCCGCGATCTCTTCCACTTCAGGGGTATCTACAAAAGCACATTGCAGGCGGGTGATTTCACCATTGTAAGAAACCAGCATGTCTCCTTTTCCAATCAGTTGCTCGGCGCCCCCGGTATCCAGGATAGTCCTTGAATCTATTTTGGAAGAGACCTTGAATGCGATCCGCGCCGGGAAGTTTGCCTTTATGGTTCCGGTAATGATATTTACCGAAGGTCTTTGCGTTGCAATGATGAGATGAATACCCACGGCTCTTGCCAGCTGGGCAAGCCGCGCAATGGGCATTTCAATTTCCTTTCCGGCAGTCATGATGAGATCTGCAAATTCATCAATCACCAGCACAATAAAAGGCAGGTACTGATGACCTTTTTGAGGGTTGAGTTTGCGTTTGATGAATTTATCATTGTATTCACGGATATTGCGGGTGCCCGCCTCTTTCAGCAGATCGTACCGGTTATCCATTTCAATACAAAGGGCATTCAGGGTATAGACTACTTTTTTTGTATCGGTGATGATGGGTTCCTCTTCACCGGGAAGCTTGGCCAGAAAATGTTTTTCGATGACGCGGTACAGACTTAACTCCACTTTTTTTGGATCCACAAGAACCAGTTTCAGCTGGGATGGATGTTTTTTGTACAAGAGGGAGACAAGGATGGCATTGAGCCCAACCGACTTCCCCTGTCCCGTTGCGCCGGCCATCAGCAGATGGGGCATGGTAGACAGGTCCACGATGAAATTCTCGTTGTCTATCTTTTTACCGATCGCAATCGGCAGGTTAAATGAATTGTGCTGGAACTTTTCAGAAGCCAGTAAGGTGCGCATACTCACGACGGTTTTCTTCACATTGGGCACCTCGATACCGATGGTCCCCTTGCCGGGAATAGGCGCAATGATCCGGATGCCGAGGGCGGCGAGGCTGAGGGCGATATCATCTTCCAGATTCTTGATCCTCGAGATCCGTACGCCAGGAGATGGAACAATCTCGTAAAGCGTTACCGTTGGTCCCACAGTGGCGCTGATCTTCTGAATATCGATATCATAATTCTTAAGCGTACTGATGATCTGATTCTTGTTGGTTTCCAATTCCGCAGGATCCTGAATGATCCGGTCATTCCCGTGGGCCGCGAGTAAATCCAGCGTGGGATATTTATAAGATCTCAGGTCCAGGGTGGGTTCGTAATCAGGCAGTTTTTCGGCTTTGGTACCTGGTTCAGCGGCTATCAGTTCCTCCGGATCCGGTTCAGGAACGGCTTTGATTTCCAGTTCCAGTGGATTCACCGGCTCTTTCTTTGGAAGTTTAATTGGAGAAAGAGGTAAAACCGGCGGCGGCTTTTGTTCTTCCTGTATATAAGGTGCATGAGCCGGCAGTTGCTCATCGACGGGAAATATCAGCGGGATGTCTGCTTCTTTGCTGAGTCTGTTCTTCTTGTTTTTCGTCACCGGCTCTTCGACAAATAATAAAGGACCATCATCCTGTTTTTCTTCCACAGGAATTAATGCAGGCGACTTATCTTTTTTTGTGAGGTCCGGCACTTTAAACTCCGGATTAAACCGCCAGATGAAATAAGACAGCGCAGCGGCAAAGAGTACGCAGGCAGTACCAATCCTGCCGAGGAAGCGCACCATCCAGTCCCTGATCATGTTCCCCACGGCCCCACCCCATGGAAATGAAACGCCGCCAGCAATAAAGGCCAGCGCAGTGGACAAGAACACCAATCCGATGATCACATATCTCAGATTCCGCCGTATGGAGAAAACCTTTTTCGCAAAAAGCCAGTTGACTCCCGTAATGAAAAAAAAACTACAGATAAAATAACTCGCAACGCCAAACCCGTTGAAAAAGAAAAAATAGGACACATGCGCCCCGAGGCTGCCCAGAAGGTTGGCCACTTTATCATTCTGCGCGGGTGAGAAAACAGAAATGCTCCGGACCAATGACTGGTCTTCCCGCCAGGTAAACAGATAAGAAGTAAACGCAATAAAAAGAAAAATGGAGATCAACAGGAAAACCGCGCCAGTGATTTTATGGGTCCGCTCATCGCGAATAACCTGGGAAACGGTCAGTTTAGCTTCCTTTTCGCTCTTCAGAGAGGCCGGTCCGGAGGATTGGTTTTTCTTCGATTTAGAACGCTGAGCCATGGCGGCAAAGATAAGAAACTCAGGACGAACGTCCTTTCAATATGGCGACGCTGAAAAAGATCCAACCCAGAATAAAAAGCGATCCGCCAACAGGCGTCAGAACGCCCAAACTCATGGGGATCGAGGTTCCTACGGAAAGCAGCGAAGAGATCATATATAACGATCCGGAGAAGAGCAAAGTTCCCCCGATAAAACAGCTTCCTGCACGGTTCATCCATTTTCCCGGAAACCGTTCGCTGAGAATACCTGTAGCCAGCAGAGCAAATACATGATAAAACTGATACCTGACGCCTGTTTCAAAAACTTCCAGTGCATTCTCCGGCATACGCTGACGGAGCTGGTGGGTAACCAGTGCACCTAAAATAACGGCTATGCCACCAGCGATGGCGGCAAATACTAAAAAGAGTTTATTCATGGTTACATTGCCTTTATATCGTTTACTTTAATAACGAAATTAACGGTTCAAGCAATAACTCATCTTCCCGAACCGTAACATCTGCCTGCTCGTAATACATTTTCCGCTCGCCGAGTTTCCGAACAATATAGGTATGCAGTTCCGGCTCCGAAATATCCCGCAAGAGGGGTCGCGTTAAACGTTCTTTCATCAGTCTTTGCTGAAGCACCTGGGTAGAAGTATTCAGCCAGACCACTTTTCCATGACGCTTCATGAATTTGATGTTGTTGAAAAAGCAAGGTGTTCCGCCACCGGAGGATAGAACAAAACTTTCTTTTTTGGCCACCAGCTCTTCCAGCACCTGCTTTTCCTTATACCGGAAAAATTCTTCCCCCTTAATTTTAAAAATCTCCGGAATGGTCATTTCCAGCTCTCCTACAATTACCGCATCCAGGTCGTAAAATGGAATCTGCAGTGATTCGGCAATCTTCGTTCCCCAAAATGTTTTACCGGAACCCATGAAGCCGATCAGAAATATGCGCATCGTTAATGTGTAAATGTGAAAATGTGTAAATGTGAAGATGAGGAAATTTACACATTCCCACATTTTCACATTATCACATTATTTAAAAGCATTCAGTCCCGTCACATCCATCCCTGTAATCAGCAGATGAACATCGTGTGTTCCTTCATACGTGAGGACGCTCTCCATATTCATCATGTGGCGCATCACCGGATATTCTCCCGTAATGCCCATTCCTCCCAGAATCTGACGTGCATCGCGGGTAATATTCGCTGCAATTTCGCAGCCGTTGCGTTTGGCCATGGAAACCTGCGCCGGGGTCGCCCTGTTCTCGTTCATTAATACGCCCAACCGCCAGTTCATGATCTGCGCCTTTGTAATTTCCGTGATCATTTCGGCCAGTTTTTTCTGCTGCAGCTGAAACCCGCCAATGGGCCGGTCAAATTGTATCCTTTCCTTACTGTACCGGAGAGCAATATCATAACAATCCATGGCAGCGCCCACCGAGCCCCAGGCAATTCCGAAACGGGCTTTGGTGAGGCAACTCAGGGGACCTTTCAACCCCCGGATATCCGGAAAAAGGTTCGCCTTAGGCACTTTTACATGATCAAAAACCAGTTCACCGGTAGCAGAGGCCCGAAGGCTCCATTTGCCATGGGTGGTCGGCGTGGTGAATCCTTCCATGCCGCGCTCTACAATGAGTCCCCGGATCTCCCCGGTTTCATCTTTAGCCCATACAACGGCCACCTGGGCAAATGGTGCATTGCTGATCCACATTTTACTTCCGTTCAGAATCACATGATCACCCGCATCTTTAAAATTGGTCAGCATGCCGCCAGGGTTTGATCCATGATCGGGTTCCGTAAGCCCAAAACAACCCAGCCATTCACCGGAGGCCAGCTTCGGAAGAAACTTTCTTCTGATCTCTTCTGTACCGTATGCGTGGATCGGAAACATCACCAGCGAACCCTGCACAGACGCCGTGGAACGCACACCGCTGTCTCCTCTTTCCAGCTCCTGCATCATCAGCCCGTAACTAATATAATCAAGTCCGCCGCCACCATAGGTTTCCGGAATGGTTGGACCAAAGCAACCCAGCTCACCCAATTGCCGCACAATATGTTCCGGAAATTCCGCGCGCTGGGCATAGTCCTCTATGATGGGACTGATTTCCTTTTTCACATAAGCCCTGACAGATTCCCTGATCAGCTTATGTTCTTCAGTAAGTAGGTCATCCACCTGGAAATAATCAGGACTTTGGAAAACATCTGTTTTGGAGGCCATGGTTAAACGTGTTGGATGCGAAAATAAACAATGACGGCAAGCATTGGACAAAACGGGCCCTATTCCCTCATTTGCAATAAATGAAAAGTTGTAAACAAGTGATTACAAACCACTTGCGGCCAGCGTCGTTGCCGACTGCCGATCTTCATCCAACGCATTTGCAAAGAGATGCAACATCCTGCTTTTCTTTGTGTATTTATAATAAAGAACAAAACCAAACTTGTTGGAGTTAACGGCGCCGATACAAAGAGACGAGCTGGTGGAACGCTGCAGGCGCGGTGATCCGAGAAGTTACAGCGAGTTGTATCAGAAATATTCCAGAGCGATGTATAATACGAGTCTGCGTATTATGAACAACAGCGGAGACGCTGAAGACGTATTGCAGGAGTCTTTTTGTGATGCATTCGCCGCCATCGGAAGTTTTGCTTACAAATCTACTTTTGGCGCCTGGCTCAAGAGGATTGTGATCAACAAGTCCATCAATGCCCTGAGAATAAGAAAAGTGACCATCATTGATATGGAAAAAACTACGGTGGGGCATTTGCCGGAGGAAGAAGTGGAAGATGAAAATGAAATACAGCTGAAAGTGGAGGAAATAAAAAAAGCGGTGCGGGAATTACCCAACGGTTACCGGACGGTATTAACCCTTCATCTTTTTGAAGGATACGATCAGGAAGAGATCGCGGAAATCCTGCAGGTATCCCATGTAACCGTCAGAACACAATATATGCGCGCCAGGCAAAAATTATTACAATATATAAAACAGGGAGGCTTATCATGACCAGCCGTTTAGAAAAGTTTGTGCAGGATCACCGGGATCAGTTCGACGATGAATCGCCATCCCCTGAACTATGGGATAAGATCCGGGATCGCGTGCAACCCGGGGCAGATCCGAAAGAAGAGAAGAAAGAAACGCCCGTTCGTTCCCTGCCCTTTAAACGCTGGCTTTCCGCTGCTGCAGCAGTGGTGTTGGTCTGCGTTGGCGGATGGATTTATTTCTCCCTTCATAAAACAATCCCGGCTCAGGTGCTGGCGACAAAAGTCATTCCCCCGGAGTCCACTGTAAAAGAACAACCTAAAGAAACGGAACCTGCCGGGTCAACGGCTCCAACGCATCCGGAATTGGCGCAGACACAAGCTGCCGGAACAAAAAATTCCGGAGAGCTGAAGTCCGCAGAACCTGTTACGCCCGAAGAAGCAGACTATAACGAGGAGATGTATCATTATGCCCGCCTCGTAGAGATCAAACATAATGAGCTAAAGACCTTACAAAAAGACGAGCCCCTGCTGTACAAAAAGTTTTCAGGGGATGTAAAAAAGCTGGACAGCGTTTACCAGACATTAAAAACAAAGCTTCCTGAAAACTCGAACCGGGAACAGGTTATTGAGGCCATGATTTCAAACCTGCAGCTCCAGATCGGATTATTGAATAAACAATTGAACATTATTAAACAAATCAAGCATTCCAAAAAAGCAGCATATGAAAAAGCATATAAATCCGTTTAAACTCTTTACCATACTGAGCTTTCTGCTGATCCCCTTTTTCAGCATCGCAACCGATGGCGACAATGTGGAGAAGAAGAAAAACATCAGTAAATCCTATACTGTTTCCGCAGAAGACAAATTGTCCATTGAAAATTCTTTCGGAGATGTGGCGGTAAGCACCTGGGAAAAAAACGAGATCCAGGTGGATATCGTGATCGGGGTGAACGCCCCAACAGACGACAAGGCCCAGAGAATGCTGGACGCGCTTACCGTGACCGACAGGAAAGATGGAAATAATATTTCTTTTAAAACGGAAGTGGGCAATATGGGGAATGGTAAAAATAACCGGGGCGGTGATCAGCGGCGGTTTTATGTAGACTACAAAATCACCATGCCTTCAGGGAATCCGCTCAGTGTCGAGAACAGCTTCGGGAAGATTAATATCGGCAACTTTACGGGGCCCGTGAGCCTCACCAGTAAATTCGGCGAACTGCATGCCGGCAGTCTTACCAATGCAAAGACCCTGCATGTAGAATTCGGCAAAGCGGACATCGGTTCGGTGATCAATCCTGATGTGACACTTAAGTTCAATAGCAACTCCTTCATCAAGAACATCAGCGGAAATGCCAAGGTCCATATAGAATTCTGCAACAATGTTGAATTTACCGTGGATCATGATCTGAAAGATCTTAACCTCTTTGAATCTTATTCCAATGTGCGCCTGAATGTTCCGGAAAATCTGTCTGCCAGCTTTCAGGTGCATACGAACTTCGGAAGTTTCCATAACAGTTCCCGGATCAATGTTTCCAAAGAAAAGGAAGATGATAACATGGGACCAAAATTTGATAACGACTACTCTGGCAGCTCAGGAAATGGTGAGGCCAAGATCAGAATCAAGAGCAGTTTTGGAAAGATCCGCCTGTCGAATGCAGGAGATCCGGAGGACGACAAAAACGATTCGATGGATAACGGTAATGATAATGGGAAAAATAAACATAAAAACAAGAACAAAGACAAAGACAACAAAAACGATAAGGATGACGATTCGGACAATGTGAATCTTTGATCTGTCCCGATGTTAAGGCAAAAGCATCCTCATACCGGATGCTTTTGTTTTACAAGCCGGCCATTTTCAGATATTCACTCATTTCATCAGCATAGTCAGAAGCAGCTTTTCCTGCTTTTTCTTCAAAGTCTTCCCCGGGCGAAGCATAGATGATGGCGCGGCTTGCATTAACCAGAAGACCACCATGGGCATTGAGTCCTTTTTCCGAGATCTCTTTCAGACTGCCACCCTGGGCGCCCACACCGGGAACCAGATAAAAATGATCCGGTGTTAATGCTCTTATCCTGCTGAACCAGTCGCCCCTGGTGGCACCAACGACAAACATCAGATTTTCGGTTGTACCCCACTGAGAGGCTTTGGTCAGTACATTTTCATATAACAGGCGATCGCCTTGTGGCTGCAGCTCAAAATCCCGGGCACCCGTATTGGATGTAAGCGCCAGCAGGATAGTCCATTTATCCTTGTATTCCAGAAAAGGTCTTACGCTGTCCTCACCCATATAAGGGGCTACCGTAACGGCATCAAACTGCAGGGTTTCAAAAAAGGCTTTAGCATATTGGGCAGACGTGTTTCCGATATCTCCGCGTTTGGCATCTGCGATCTTAAAATGAGCGGAAGGAATACAATCCACGGTTTTTTGAAGAGTCTCCCATCCCCGGGAACCCTGCGCCTCATAAAATGCCGTGTTGATCTTATAACCGATACAAAATTCGCGGGTTGCGGAAATAATCCGTTTATTGAATTCAAAAACCGGGTCGGCAAAGGATTTCAGAAACGCAGGCACCCGGGCCGGGTCTGTGTCCAGGCCGACACACAAATAATTTCTCTTTTGCAGGATCTGGCTGACAAGCTGCTTCCGGTTCATGGTAAATTGTCTTTCTTTTTTTCTTCCATTATTTTAGCGATCTGCTGCGCACCGGCATCCTGCTCCCGGAGATGGCTTATAATATTTTTATATGAATCCTCGTCCCGGTTCTGGCTGAGCTTGAAAACGTGCTCAACCTTGCTTATTTCTATTTCGAAAGCCACAATGGCCTTCATCATCCGGCTTACATATTCCGGATCCAGATGTTCAACGAGGGATGGAGAATCATTTACTTCAAACATTTTTGTCAGGCGGGTCAGCACATCATAGAGTCCGGCATCATCCAGAAAACGGAGACGACCGCTCACATGAACAGCCTGATAATTCCAGGTACTGGCGACCGCTTTATTTTGATACCAGCTGGCACTTACGTAAGCATGGGCATCGGAAAATATGGCCAGCACTTCAGGGTTTTGGCAGAAAGCATTGGTGTGATCCTGCTTCCGCATGGAATGTCCCTGCAGAAATAATTTGTTGTCTTCCCTTTCTTCCAGCAAAAGCGGAAGATGTGTAGCCACCGGAATCGCCTTTTCATCAGCGCCACAGAGCACGGCGAAAGGATGATCCTTTACGAACTGGATCACCTCGTGCGGATGCTCTGCCTTGAAATAAGGGATGTTATACATGGGAAGTAAAAATAAAAGAACCTACCCCAACACCACCTCCGCCCTTCTCTCCGGGGAAATATTGGCGTTGATCATGGCGATGCTTCGGGCAGCATTCCCGGCAAAATCACTAAATGCCTTGCGGGCTGCTTCATCATTTCCCAGCACAACAGGCTTTCCTTCATCTCCACCCTCCCGTATGCGCTGAATCAATGGGATCTGACCGAGAAAAGGAATATCATATTCTTCAGCCAGTCTTTTTCCTCCTTCCTTACCAAAAATATAATATTTCTGCTCCGGCGATTCTGAAGGTATAAAATAGCTCATATTTTCCACAAGACCGATGATGGGCGCCTTTAATTGCGCCTGCGCAAACATGGCAATGGCTTTTTTTGCATCAGCCAGTGCTACATCCTGGGGCGTAGTGACCACAATCACACCGGTGACAGGAACAGACTGCATCAGCGTAAGGTGAATATCTCCCGTGCCCGGCGGCATATCCACCACCAGGTAATCCAGTTCATCCCAGAATACTTCGGAAACAAATTGCTTGATTGCACTGCTTACCATGGGCCCGCGCCATACGACAGCATTTTTTTCATCAATGAGCAGTCCAATACTCATGATACGGATGCCATACTTTTCCAGGGGCAGGATCATGCCCTTGCCGTTAACGTTTTTCATCATGGGCCGTTCGCCCCTTACCCCAAACATGATGGGTAAACTGGGTCCATAGATATCGGCATCCATTAGCCCCACCTTCGCCCCATCTGCGGCCAGGGAAAGCGCAAAATTAGACGCCACCGTACTTTTTCCCACACCACCTTTTCCGCTGACCACGGCAATAATATTCTTTACATTCGGAAGAACCGCTGCGGGATCGGTTCGTTTGGAATTGATATGCGAAGTGAAATTAACGAGAACAACCGCTTCGGGATTCGCGACATGAATGGCCCGGATACAGTCATTTTTTATCCGGTCTTTCAGGGGACAGGCCGGCGTGGTCAATGTAACCGTAAAAGAAACCTGGTTGCCCTCAATCCTTAGCTCACTGACCATATTCAGGGTCACCAAATCCTTTCCCAGGTCCGGTTCCTGCACGGTACTCAAAGCTTCTAACATTTTTTCAACAGACATGCGCAATTATTTGTTAAAAAGTTGAAACAGTCCGCAAAATTAGTCGATCGCCGCCTTAATTTGTTTACGATTTACGGTTTATAAACTTTATTTTTGGCTCCATTTTGAAGAAATATCTGCTATATCTCATCATACTGTCTGTGCCCTGCACCCTGCATGCGCAGTTTGACAAATTAAAGGACTCAGTTGTTCAGTTTTATGGGGTGGTAATGACCGCCGATAGTCTTCAGGGAATCCCGTCCGTGAGTATTGTGGTGAAGGGCCAGCACCGGGGAACTTTTTCCAACGATCAGGGTGTATTTTCTATTGTAGTGATGAAAGGGGATGAAATCGAGTTCAGCAGCATCGGCTATAAACCCAAACTTGTTCAGATCCCCAAAAACCTGGAAGGGAACCAATGGAGTATAATCCAACTGATGGTTACGGACACCATGTACCTTCCAGCAACGATTATCAAGCCAAGGCCCACCCGGGAGCAATTTGAAAGGGATTTTGTAAATACAAGAGTTCCGGACGATGAGATTGAGATTGCCCGGCAAAACAATGATGCGGTAAAACGAAGGGTGCTTTCCAGGGGTCTGCCCGCCGATGCCCGAGAAGCAGCTAATCTTTACCTCAAACAAAGTGCAACCAAATATTATTATCAGGGGCAAAACCCTCCGCAGAATATATTCAATCCGCTTGCCTGGGCAGATTTTATCCAGGCCTGGAAACGGGGTGATTTCAAGAATAATAACTGATCTCTCCAATCCGGAGCTACAATGGATTATTTCCAAACGATCGACTACCTTTTTAACCGTCTGCCCATGTTCAGCAGAACGGGCGCCCAGGCTTATAAAAGCGATCTGAGCAATATCCTTTCCCTCAGCAAACTACTCCAGCATCCGGAAAAAAAATTCAGATCAGTTCATATTGCCGGAACCAATGGTAAAGGATCAACCAGCCATATGCTGGCCGCCATCCTTCAGCGCGCCGGTTATAAAACGGGATTATACACTTCACCCCACCTTTACGATTTCAGGGAACGCATCCGGATAAACGGTCAAATGATCCCGGAATCATTCGTTACCCGCTTTACGGAAAAACTGATGTCTTCGATAGAATCTATCGAGCCTTCTTTTTTTGAAATTACCGTGGCCATGGCTTTCGACTGGTTTGTAGAGCAGGCAGTGGATATTGCAGTTGTCGAAGTAGGGCTGGGTGGCCGGCTGGACAGCACCAATATCATTTTACCGGAACTCTCTGTAATTACAAACATCAGCTATGACCATATGGACCTGCTGGGAAATACCCTGCAGAAAATTGCGTATGAGAAGGCGGGCATCATCAAACCGGGCATCCCGGTGATCGTCGGGGAAGAACAGGCGGAAACAAAAGAGGTTTTTATTCAGGTAGCCCAACTGAATCAGGCACCCATCAGCTTTGCCAGCAGAAAGAGATTTGTGGAAGACTGGAAATTCAACGGACACCGGCTTGAAATTGAACTCACGGACAAACATTCCAATGAAAAAAAGTATTACAGCCTGGATCTTCCCGGCATCTATCAAACAAAAAATATAGTCACGGTAGCGGAAGCCGTTTCCATCCTGAACCAGCGTGGTTTTGAAATCCCCGAATCCGCCATCCATACGGGTTTGCAAAATGTAAAAAAAATAACCGGACTTCATGGGCGATGGGATATTCTGCATGAAGACCCGCTACTGGTGCTTGATGTAGGTCATAATGAAGAAGGCATGAAGGAAATTGCCAAGCAAATTGAACTAACTTCTCATGAAACCCTGCATTTGGTTGTGGGGATGGTCAGAGACAAAGCCATTGAGAATATTCTCCGCCATTTGCCGAAGCATGCAAATTATTATTTTACCAGGGCTCAGATTCCAAGGGCTCTCCCCGAATCAGAATTGGCAGCCAAGGCGGAAATCATTGGATTGAAAGGGAAAACATTTCCAGATGTGCGACAGGCTCTGCAGGCAGCCGTAGATCATGCCCATCCAAAAGATCTGATCCTGGTCTGCGGCAGTGTATTTCTTGCGGGAGAAGTGAATATTAAAGAGATTGCATTTTAGCGAGCGCGTAAAACAGAGCAGTTACATGCATGCTCTGGATGATCTGATTTTCAGCCAGCATCTTTTTTACTTCGTCCACAGAAAAAAGATATATCTCGATCTCTTCATTGTGGTCCAACTGCTGTTCTCTTTCATACCGGCCTCCCGTGGCCAGGAACATGTGCATCCAATTGTTGTTGGTGGAAGGATTGGCTGAGGTTTTCCCAAGATATTCATAGTGATCGAAGCGGTAGCCTGTTTCTTCCATGAGTTCACGGGCAATGGCCGCTTCCAGCGAAACATCCGTATCATCCACACAGCCCCCGGGAATTTCATAGTTTACTGAGTCCAGCGCATACCGGTATTGTCTCTCCACAATTATTTTATTATCGGCCGTTACGGCTACGGCCGTAACCCAGGTCGGAAATTCGTATACATAGTAAGGGTCAATAATTTTCCCTTCGCGGGTTTCGCAAATATCTTTTCGTACCGTTCCCCAGGTATCGCGCAAGAGATATTGAGAGGATAATTTTTTCCAGCGAAGGTCTTTCATAAGCACACTGCGTTTAAAACCCGTTTTTTTCACGAAAGGAACGGATATGCGCCACATGATGTTTTCCATGCCAGGCGTACATACCCAGCAAATACCAAAGCGTTGTTTCCTTTTGGGTTGACGGATAGATGACCGTCCGGTTCCACTCCGTTTCTGACAGGTTTTTTATTGCTTCGTACCAGCGTGTATGTAATGCGTATAACAACGTAATGGAAATATTTACGGGAAGAATCCGCACATCGGGCAGTTCCGCCCACAGTTTTTCTTCATAGGATTTTACCACGGGGGTTTGTTCCGTAAGTCCGAGTTTAAACCGGATATAAGCGTTCATATGACTGTCCGCAACATGATGCACCAGCTGATGAATGGTCCACCCACCATCGCGGTACGGGCTTTGCAGTTGGGCGGCATCCAGGTTCTGAATGGAATTTTCCAGATCCGCTGGAAGCCTGCGGATATCATCCAGCCATGTCTTTTTCTGATCCTCAGCAAAATCTTTTGCCTGATATTTTCCTATGGGATAACGGGGGTCGTTCATTCTAATGAAGAGTTAATAATGGACAATGGACAGTTGACAGTTGACAGTTGACAATGGACAGTTGACAATGGACAATGGATGAAAAACGATCAATACAACTACTTTTAGTTTTAAATTATTTTCAATTTACACATTTAATCTTTTTCAATTGCTCTATTCATTGTCCACTGTCAACTGTCCATTGTCAACTGTCCATTGTCCATTGTCCACTGTCCACTGTCCATTGTCAACTGTCTTCCCTCCAGGCCTTTCCGGTCAGCTGAATGAAGACGTCTTCAAGATTAGCCTTTTTTACTTCACGGGGTCTTTCAAAGCCAGTGGCTACCAGCTTATCGATGAGTTTATCGGGGGAATCCATCGCAATGATCTTTCCCGAGTCAATAATTGCCACGCGGTCGCACAACACTTCGGCTTCATCCATATAATGCGTGGTGATGATGACCGTGGTGCCGGATGAGCGGATTTCCAGGATCAGGTCCCAGAGATTTCTCCTGGCCTGCGGATCGAGCCCGGTGGTCGGTTCATCCAGAAAAATTATTTTGGGCTTATTGATCAAGGTTGTGGCAATGGAAAAGCGTTGTTTTTGTCCGCCACTCAGCTCCTTGTATTTCGCTTTTGCTTTATCTGTCAGGTTTACTTTCGCCAGAAATTCCGAAGGTTTTATGTTCTGATTATAGAGTCCCCCGAAAAGCATCAGCAGTTCCGTCAGGTTCAGATTGGGATAATATCCGGAGGTCTGCAACTGAACGCCGATGATCTTTTTAATATCTTCCGGTGATCTGTCCAGATCCAGGCCGTCTACCGTAACCTTTCCTGAAGTTTTTGCGCGAAGTGTTTCAATGATTTCGAGGGTGGTGGATTTACCGGCGCCGTTAGGGCCGAGAAGACCAAAAATCTCTCCCAGGTAAACTTCAAAGCTGATGCCTTTCACGGCTTCAAAATCACCATATTTTTTGGTGAGCTGATCGATTTTGATAATAACCTCTTTCTCCATGATGGGGCAAGTTACGGCACACGCATTAAAAGGCATGGAGCCGACCCGTTTTACCTGGAAAAAATCTGGGTAAAGAAGATATTTCCCTTTTTATCCCGCGCGTAACCAATGCCGGTGAGGGTAAAATCCCCTTCTATATTGCGTTTATGACCGGGGCTGTTTAACCATCCATCTACTACCTCCCGGGCAGTCATGGGTCCCGACGCAACGTTCTCACCCACAGAACTGATTTCGCCCAATTCCTTCCGGATGGCTTTCGCCCTTGCGTTCAGTCCGGTATGCCCGAAAGGCACTTTACCATTGGCCATATCTCTACTGTGTTTTTCCGCTATGGCTGATTCCACCGCATTCATTTTGAGAGAAGCGAGGCCGTGCTGCTCACGATCCTCATTCACGTAATTTAATATATCCGCTTCCATAGAATCGGGCGACAGAAAAACAACCGCTTCCCTCGCCGGATGAATTGATTTAAGCTGTTCTGCATGCAGCGGAACGAAGCCAAAAACGAGTAGTGAAAGTTTAGGGATATTAAAGATCATGTGGATGGAATATGCGTTTAAAATACAAATAATTGACGGAGCAGCCGAAAGAGCCTGAGGTTTTTAACATAGTTATCACGATCCTGTTCCGGTCCCTTTATCTTTGCGTCCGGTTCTAAAAATCGGCCTCCCATGAAAGTTTTCAAATTTGGCGGCGCCAGCGTCAACAGCACAGAAAGGGTCCGCAGTCTCCCCGGTATACTTCGTGTTTACCCGGACGAAAAATTGCTGATCGTGGTCTCTGCGATGGGTAAAACAACCAATGCACTGGAGGCCGTAGCACAGAGCTTTTATTCCGGGGATGCAGAAAAATCCATGACGCTTTTTGCAGACATAAAAAAAGACCACCTGAATAAGGCAGAAAGTCTGCTGCCAGGAGGTCGTCCGGATCTTCACTCGCGCCTGCAGGATATTTTCACGGAGATCGAATGGTTGCTGCTCGACAAACCCACACGTGGGTTTGATTACTACTATGATCAGATTGTTTGCCTCGGAGAACTGCTATCCAGCTCCATCATCAGCGATTTTTTAAATGAAACGGGGATATTCAATCAATGGCTGGACGTACGGGATGTTTTTGCAACGGATGATCAGTTCAGGTCCGCCAATCTGGAATGGCACAAAACCGAAATCAACGTAAGGGAAAAAGTGGAACCTTTTTTTCGTGAAACGAATATCATTTTAACCCAGGGATTTATCGGTGCAACGGATTCCAACGAAAGCACTACGCTGGGCCGGGAAGGCAGCGATTATTCCGCCGCCATTTTTGCCAATCTCCTGAATGCAGACAGCATAACAATATGGAAAGATGTAGAGGGTATAATGAATGCAGATCCAAAAGTTTTTCCGGACGCCCGGTTTATTCGGGAACTGGACTACGACGAGGTAATTGAAATGGCTTTTTACGGGGCGCAGGTTATCCATCCGAAAACGATAAAACCCCTTCAAAATAAAAACATTCCTCTACTGGTAAAATGCTTTCTCGAGCCGGCATTACCGGGTACGCGTATTCATTCAAGGCATGTCCGGCATCTCCCGCCCATCATTGTACTTAAAAAAGACCAGACCCTGATCCATCTGCGATCCAGAGATTTCTCTTTTGTAGGAGAAGAAGGCGCTGCCCGCCTGTACAGCATACTTTCCGCACAGCATGTTCAGGCAAATCTAATGCAGACCGGCGCCGTGATTTTACAGGTATGCGTTGATCACGATCCGGAAAAAATCGAAAAACTGGTTCTGGAAGCAGGCGTTATTTTTGATATATCCGTAGAAAAAGGATTGACTTTACTCACCATAAGGCATTATCAGCCGGAAATTGTGCAGACACTGATCAACGGGAAAGAGATTGTATTGCAGCAATGGTCCCTGGGAACAGTTCAAACGCTGATACGCGGTTTTACTGAGCTTCAACCATAAGGGTTTGTTTCAACTTGATGGGAACATTCTTGCCCTGACGAACAGCAGGCGTCCACAAGCCCATGGCAGTGAATGCATCCTCTATCTTCTGATTCATCTGTTCATTGCCCCCGCTGATGGCGTTGGCATAAATGGTTTTTCCATTTTCATCAATGATGTATTCCACCAGTACAAAGGCTTTGCTCTGGCCCGGATCAAGTTCCTTCACCATACTGGCACTCAGCTTGTCGATGAAGGTTTTATAGGCATCATTCCCTCCGGGATACAATGGCAGTTTATCGACGCTTTTAGAAAGTGCTTCATCCGAAATGGGTTGTTCCGGATGAGAAAGTTTTTTTGAAACCCGGGACATATCAGACTTAGGTTCCACTGAAGCCGGCGCAGCCACATCCGCGATAACGTACTCCCCCTTATCATTTACAACAACGGGCGGAATCTGGCGATTTTCTTCAAAATAATAGAAAGCATTCCGCATGCTCTTTTCAAAAGCCGTATATTCCCCAAACTGCTGCAGGAATTTATTGAGATAGGCAACACTGCGGGGATTATTGAAATTGACCGGAAAAATATGGACCGGGATAAAATCCTGACCCAGATCCTTCGCATAAGCAGCCAGCACATAAAGTTCTTCTATCTGCCCGTCGGTGATGGGTATACATCCTGTGGTTACGCAGCTTCCATGAATATAAATATTTCCGCCGGGCTGCGACAGATCGCATAATAACTTATCGGAGGCATTGGGATAATTCAAACCAAGCGACAAATGGTATTGACTTTTGGGATTGAATTCATTGATGCAATAAAACCCTTCCGGCACCTGGTAATCACCGGCCATTCTTTTCGGACCCAGGGATCCTGCCAGCGCGCAAATTTTATAGGTCTTGAATAATTTGAATTTATCGGATTGTTTGTTCTTTACCCATACCTCCATCTCACTGTCGTATTTGAAGGAGCGGATATAAACATAACGGGCCGGCCAGGTCAGTTGCCTGGCATGGAACTGTTTCATCAGGGTGTCTTCCTTGCGGAGGAGCATTTCGCTTACTTTGGGAAGCGATTTTTGATAATCCAGGAAATGCACAGAATAAGCCGACGTCTGGGAAAAAACAGGCGACAGGAAGGCGCAGGCAACCAATAAAAGAATAAAACGGGCTAAGAATCTGGTTTTCATCATGCCAATAGCTTATGCGCAGGTGCGGATAAAGTTACCTATTAAAACAAAGATTCAGCCATATTATTATGTCTGAAACGTTAATTATCAGGCGAAAACCAGATTGTTTTATCTTCACGCCATAATTGGGAATATGCTCAAAATCGGAATTTTAGGAGGCGGTCAGCTTGGAAGGATGCTTTTACAGGCTGCGGCCAACTATCCGGTGATCACCCACGTGATGGAGAGCGACCCTGAATGCCCCGCTGCGCATTTGTGTCATCAGTTCACCCGGGGCGACATAAGGAATTTTGAAGATGTTTATCAGTTTGGGAAAGGCCTTGATGGCATCAGCATCGAAATCGAATCGGTGAACGTGGAAGCGCTGGAAAAACTGGAATCGGAAGGCATCCGGGTTTATCCAAGTCCATCCGCCCTGCGCATCATCAGAGACAAGATTCTGCAGAAACAATTTTATAAGGAACACGATATCCCCACATCTCCTTTTTACGTTACCCAAAATCGCGATGAACTAAGAAAGCATGATGGCTTTTTACCTGCGGTGCACAAAATGGGTTCAGGAGGATATGACGGCCGTGGTGTACAAATCCTGTCACATGCAGGAGAGTTGCATAAGGGATTTGATGCTCCGTCTATATTGGAAAGGAAAGTAAATATCCATAAAGAAATATCCCAGATCATTGCCATGAACCGCAAAGGAGAAACAGCGATTTTCCCCGCTGCTGAAATGATCTTTGATCCTGTGCACAATCAGCTGGACTACCAGCTAAGCCCCGCAGAAATTCCGCAGCAGTCCCTTTGGCGGATAGAAGCCATTGCCCTAAAAGTGGTGAAGGACCTGAAAACACCGGGCATTTTCGCCGTGGAATTATTCATTGATAAAAACGGGGACATCCTGGTGAATGAAACCGCACCGCGGGTACACAATAGCGGACATCATACCATTGAGGCCAATTATTGTTCCCAGTTCGATATGTTGTGGCGGGTGATGCTGGACTATCCCTTAGGAAATCCCAAACAAATTCTGCCGTCGGCCATGGTAAATCTTGTGGGCAGCGAAGGGCAATCCGGGGAAGCCTGCTATGAAGGTCTTGAAGATGTGCTGAAACTGGAAAATGCCTTCCTTCATTTGTATGGGAAGAAGGAAACCAGACCAGGCAGGAAGATGGGCCATGTCACGATCCTAAGCACAGATAAAAGCGACCTTGTTTACAAGGCCAGAACCATTAAACAAAAATTGCGCATCACCTCAAAACAACCCGTTTAAACAATATGATACAGGTGGCCATTATTATGGGAAGCGACAGCGACCTGCCTGCCATGCAACCGGCTGCAGATGTACTCAAAGCATTCGGCATTGATTTTGAGCTCAGCATTGTTTCCGCGCACCGAACGCCGTTGCGCATGGTAGACTATGCCCTTAAAGCAAAGGAAAGGGGATTGAAAGTGATCATTGCCGGGGCTGGTGGCGCTGCCCATTTGCCAGGGATGCTGGCCTCCCTGACTACCCTTCCGGTGATTGGTGTTCCCATCAAATCTTCCAATTCCATAGATGGGTGGGATTCCATCTTAAGCATTCTGCAAATGCCCTCCGGGGTGCCCGTGGCAACGGTGGCACTCAACGGCGCAAAAAACGCAGGGATACTCGCCGTGAGTATACTGGGCGCTTTTGATGAAAGTATTTCGGTTAAACTCCAGTCTTTTAAAAAATCACTGGAAAAAGAAGTGCTTGAAAAAGTAGAAAAATTAAAAAAGGAAGGCTGGCAAAATGGATTTGACTAATGGAAAAAAAAAGCAGAACATATAAACGCAGGGATTTCCTGGAAGGTATCGTAAAAGCAGGAACAGCAGGATTGCTGGTGGTACCGGCCATACAAAATATGCACCCGGCGAAATCCTTCACCGTGGCTGAAATCATTGATCTGATCGTGAAGGAAGTTCCCGGAGGAAAATTGCCTTCCACGGTAGATACCATTAAAAGCGGAAGCGACGATCAGGTGGTCACGGGAGTTGTTACTACCATGTTTGCAACGGTGAAAGTGATTGAGGAAGCCGCAGCATTAAACGCGAATTTCATCATTGCCCACGAACCTACTTTTTACAACCACACAGACGATACCAACTGGGTTGAGAACAACCAGGTAGTAAGACAAAAACAGGAGCTGCTTCAAAAGCACCGGATAACGGTCTGGCGTTTTCACGACTACTGGCATCGCATGAAGCCGGATGGCATTCTACACGGCGTGTTGCTCAAGACCGGCTGGCTTCAATACGCGAGCCCTGAAAATGTAAATTTTCAAATCCCCGCTACAACCCTTGGCAAGGTGGCGGATCATCTGAAAAAAACATTGGGCATTCCGCATCTTCGCGTGGTCGGCAATTTATCCGCATCCTGTAGTCAGGTCACGCTGTTACCCGGCGCTGCAGGCGGTCAACGCCAAGTGGGCTCCGTGGAGAGATCCGGAACGGATTTGCTTATTGTGGGCGAAAGCAGTGAATGGGAAACACCAGAATACATCCGCGATGCTCAGCGTTTTGGCAAACCCATATCCCTGATCATCCTCGGGCATTGCCTCAGCGAAGAACCTGGAATGGAATGGCTGGTTCAATGGCTGCAACCGAAAGTTCCGGATTTGAAAATCACGCATGTGCCCAGCGGGGAGGCGTTTATCTGGGTGTAATTTCTCCGGATCTTTTCGTTGATGGTGTATGGTTGATGGTTGATGGAAATCAGGTGCAACGGTACACTAAAGTCCATCAACCATCAACCATATACCATCAACTTTATTTATTGCTCCTCCAACACGACAAACTCTCCTTCCAGCGTGAGAGAGTTTTTATAAATAAGATCAAAGAAGCTTTTGCCGTAAATGGCGTACCAGGGAATAAAGTTCTCTATCCTTTCCTGCAGGCCCTCCAGGGGGAAAAGAGCCGCCCGCACCTCCTGTATTCTTGCCCCTGCGTCAGCAAAATTTCTTTTTTCTGCGCGAAGGATCTTTTTTTCCAATTCACAAACGCCCTTCAAAGCCTTGCTGCGCAAAGATTCTACATGCTGGGACAGCGTCTCATCCACGGCTTCCGTAATTTGTTTCAGGGAATGGTAATAGGCTTCGAGTTGCCGGATTTCTTTCTCCAGGTTCAGCTGATTGGATGAATGGCTTTTTACGGTCTGCTCCAAAAGCAATTCTCCTTTTTGAAAAACCGTTTCCGGAGAGAGTCCTGCCTTTTCCATTTTTATTCTCCATGGTTTCCGGATCAATAAAAAGGAATTGCGCAGGATCAGGACCGGATAGGGCACCCGATAATGATCAAACAAAGATTTTAGTTCCAGCCAGTAAGCAGTTTCTCCACCACCGCCGACAAAAGCAATATCGGGGAGAATGGTTTCCTGGAACAGTCCCCGCAGAATGACATTCGGGCTAAACCGCTCCGGATACGCTTCCAGTTCAGCCTCCAGGGTTTCCCGCGAAAAAGAGATCCCGCTGTTATGTACTTTGTACTGACCTTCTTTTAAATCAATCCTTTCCCGGGTATTGTCTTTCATATAGAAAAGGTTAATCTCCCTGGGATTAGCCTGTGCAGGATATTGCTCCGACAAACGATGGACGGTTTGCCGGGTGATCTGAAAAGGCTTGTGACTAAACAGATCATCTCTGAAAACCGGTTTCATGAGCGTCTTGAGTCTCGGATCATCCGCGATGAGCACGATCAACCCGTAATCACCAAAAAGATGATGAAGCAGTTTGAATGTTGCCGACTGCACCGTGTCTGATTCCAGATAGCAGGTCTTCAGCAATTGAAACAATTCCGGGCCATGGGGCTGGTCAGCAAACTCGCCTTCGATCCGTTGCAGGATTTCCTCCAATCCGCTGGTGCTCATCCTTCCCACGGCTCCCGTCTGGCTGGTGTTCCATGAGATCTTCTCCTGGTCAAGGTAAATGTGGCCCAGCTCTTCCAGGTCAGCATCTTCGCTTCCCATATAGTAGATGGGAAGAAAATTTTTTCCCGGAAATTTGACCGAAAGATCTGCAGCCGTTTTAATGACGTGCAGGATTTTGTAAATAAAATAGAGGCTGCCTGTAAAAATTGCGGGCTGATGAGCCGTCGTAACCGTAAACGTATTTTGATTCAGCAACTGCCGGATACTGTCATTCACCAATTCATTCGCGGGCTGGTCTTTATACTGATCCTGAAGCACCTGAACCAGGGTATCCCTGACTGTTGGAAATTGTTCACGGGCACGGATAGCTGCTGCTATTCCCGCCAGCGAAACGGGATGTGCATAAAAAGATTTCAGGAAATCATCGCCATTCAGGTAACCGTTTACCAATCTGGAAAAATACCCGGTTTGTTCGTACGGCAGTCTGTGGGCAGTAAAATTCATAAGCTGATTAAGTCAGATATCTCCAAACATTTCGGTTTCAGCGCTTATCTAACAGCAAAATGTTTTTTTTGTTCAATTTCCTTTCTCATTTTTCAACCACTTCCCCTTCAAGATCAAAATCATAGGCTTTGCTGACCTTTACCTGTACGAATTCGCCGATGGCCAAAGGCTTATCTGCAGCTATAATCACTTCGTTATCCACCTCAACCGAATCAAATTCCGTTCTGCCGATATAACGGCCGGCTTCCTTTTTATCTATGATGGTCTTAAACGTTTTTCCTATTTTTTCCTGGTTCTTCTCATAAGAAATTTCCTGCTGCACTTCCATAATTTCCCGGGCCCTGCGTTCTTTTTCAGCAGGCGGAACATCATCTTCCAATTCAAAGGCACCGGTTCCTTCCTCATGCGAATAGGTGAATATCCCTACCCGGTCAAAGCGGTGCTCCTGTAAAAATTCCTTCAGCTCCTCCACATCCTGTTCCCGCTCACCCGGGAATCCGGCAATCAGGGTCGTCCGCAGGCAAATACCCGGGACTTTTTCACGAACAGCATGAATCAGTTCTGTCATTTCGGAACGGGTTATCTGCCGGCGCATGGCCTGGAGCATGGAATCGCTGGCATGCTGTAAAGGCATATCCAGGTATTTACAAATATTATCGCGGTCGCGAACCACATCTAAAATTTCCAGTGGAAATTTAGACGGGTAGGCATAGTGAAGACGGATCCATTCCAGTCCTTTTACATCCGCTAAACGATTCAGCAGATCGGGCAACGCTCTTCTCCTGTAAATATCCAGGCCGTAATAGGTAAGTTCCTGGGCAATCAGCATCACTTCTTTCACGCCCATTCTCACCAGGCCCTCGGCTTCCTTAACAAGATCTTCAATGGTTTTACTGATATGCCGGCCGCGCATGAGCGGAATAGCACAAAAAGCGCAGGTGCGATTGCAACCTTCTGAAATTTTCAGATAAGCATAATGCCTTGGTGTAGATAGCAATCTTTCGCCAATAAGTTCCGCCTTATAGTCAGCTTCGAATTGCTTCAGGAGAAAGGGCAGTTCCAGTGTGCCGAACCAGGCGTCCACTTCAGGTATTTCCTTTTCAAGATCATCCCGATAGCGCTGGCTCAGGCATCCGGTAACATAAACCTTATCCAGCCTGCCCTTCTTTTTTAAAGCCACCTGTTCTATGATCGTGTTGACCGATTCTTCCTTGGCCTTATCAATGAACCCGCAGGTATTTACCACCACGATATTATGATCATGCCGGGCATTTTCATGAACCACGTCAATTTCGTTCGCGCGGAGCTGGCCGCTCAGCACTTCACTGTCCACCATATTCTTGCTGCAACCCAGCGTGATGATGTTTACCTTATCCCTCCGGATTGACTTTGTTTTCATGCGCGGCAAAGGTAAGCAGAAATTACAGGCATTCTGATTTTCGGGATGACGGTTGACGGATGACGGTTGACCATTCTCGGGCGCGAATTCGCACTTAAAGTCCGTCAACCGTCATCCGTCAACCGTCAACAAATTCTTATATTGGTCTTCCAATGAAACCAAACCTGTTCCAGCAGTTTTTTAAAAGCGAAAAAGCCGGGGGGCTGATCCTGATTCTCTGCACCCTCGTTTCCCTGATTCTGGCGAATTCCCCTCTGGGAAAAGAATATGCTCATTTCTGGCATATTCCTGCCTCGCTGAGGATTGGCGGGTTGACTATTCCATTCCGGATTGAAGAATGGATTAACGACGGACTGATGACTATTTTCTTTTTATTGGTGGGCCTTGAAATAGAGCGGGAAATCTATATCGGGGAGCTGTCAGCATTTAAAAATGCCATACTGCCTGCCGTGGCTGCGATCGGGGGTATGCTGGTTCCGGCAGCCATTCATTTCCTGTTCAATCATGGCAAGCCTGAACAGGCAGGCATCGGTATTCCCATGGCCACAGATATCGCCTTTTCGCTGGGCGTATTGTCCCTGCTCGGAAGCCGGGTGCCACAGACACTAAAAATCTTTTTAACGGCATTGGCGATCATAGATGATCTCGGGGCGGTGATCATCATTGCCATCTTTTATACGCAATCATTTTCAGGCTTCTTCCTTTTCCTGGCTTTAGCCTTGTTTGCCATCCTGATTCTGCTCAACCGCCTGCGGGTATTTTCCTTGTGGATATATCTTCCGGCAGGTATTATACTCTGGTATTTTCTTTATCGTTCAGGTGTGCATCCGACCCTCAGCGGCATCCTGCTGGCTTTTGCTATTCCTTTCAGGAAAAATATGGAGAATCAGCCCTCGGCCAGGCTCCAGCATGCACTGCACACTCCGGTAAATTTTTTCATCATCCCGTTGTTTGCCCTGGCCAACACAGCCATTCATCTGGCTCCGGGATGGCACAGGGAAATGGGCAGTGCAAATAGTCTGGGTATAACATTGGGGTTGCTTCTCGGAAAACCTTTGGGAATAGCCGGCTTCAGCCTGCTGGCAGTTTCTGTGGGTCTTGCCAGTTTACCTAAAGACATGAACCGCGCGAATCTTTTGGGAACGGGTTTGCTTGCGGGTATAGGTTTTACCATGTCCATTTTCATCAGCAACCTGGCTTTCAGTACAAATCCGCAAGAAATTCAAAACTCGAAGGTCGCCGTTCTGCTGGCTTCCCTTTGCGCAGCAGTCACAGGCTGGTTTTTATTAAGAAGAAGCCTTGACAAAACGGTTAACCATTTGCCTGTTTGAAAAGACTGTCAACAAATTCATGACCGTCAAACAGCAGCAAATCTTCCATCTTTTCACCAACACCAATAAACTTTACCGGAATCTTAAATTGATGGGCTATGGCCAATACCACGCCGCCTTTGGCTGTACCGTCCAGCTTGGTGATGGCCAGGGCGGTAACATCCGTAGCGGCGGTAAACTGTTTTGCCTGCTCCAGGGCATTCTGGCCTGTGCTGCCGTCGAGCACCAGCAACACCTCATGGGGGGCGTCTGGCAACAGCTTTTTCATCACACGTCTGATCTTACTGAGTTCCTCCATCAGATTGACCTTGTTGTGCAAACGGCCGGCTGTATCCACAATAACCACATCCGATGCTCTTGAGATGCCGCTCTGAACGGAGTCAAAGGCAACCGAAGCGGGATCTGCACCCATACCCTGCTTCACGATGGGCACGCCTACCCTTTCACTCCAGATATTCAACTGATCCGTTGCAGCTGCCCGGAATGTATCCGCTGCCCCAAGTAAAACAGAATACCCGGCTTTCTTGAAGTTATAGGCCAGCTTGCCAATGGTCGTTGTTTTGCCGGCTCCGTTCACTCCAACCACCAGGATTACATAGGGCTTTACAGGCGGGAGTTCAAAACCGCGAAGACCGGCTGACCCGCTTTCCGTAAGGATATTTTCTATTTCTCCCCGGAGAATCTGATGGAGTTCCGAGGTATTGAGATACTTGTCCTGCTGAACTCGTTTTTCAATACGCCGGATAATTTCGAGCGTGGTGTCCACGCCCACATCCGCGCTGACCAATGCTTCTTCCAGATTGTCCAGCACTTCTTCGTCCACCGTGCTTTTACCGGCAATGGCTTTGCCGATCCGGGAAAAGAACCCTTCCTTGGTTTTCTGAAGGCCTTCATCCAGTGTTTGCTTTTCCTTCTTTCCAAAAAGCTTGTCGAAAAAACCCATATACTCTATTTTATGCCCGAGGAAAAAGTAAAAAAGCCGTTCCGGACAGGGAACAGCTTTCTATAAAATGATTTAACCGGTTACTTTATTTCTGGGCAAGATACTGCTTGATCTTATCCTTATGGATAATGGCTTCTTTAAAAGTATATGCACCGGTCTTGGGACTCCGTACGGCTTTCACCACCTTTGTCCAGTTCTTTGCTTCCGCTGCGGCCCGGGCATCTTTGGTCTTGATCGCGGTTTTTGCTGCTTTTGCCATATAATTAATGTGTTAATGTGTTGATGTGATGATGTGTAAATGAAGAAAGTCTAAAGCATTAGCACATTTCCACATTTTCATTTTTCCACATTCTACTTGATTTCTTTATGAACCGTTACCTTCTTCAGAATGGGATTGAATTTCTTCAGTTCCATCCTTTCGGGGTTATTCTTTTTGTTCTTTACCGTAATATAGCGGCTTGTACCAGGTTTACCGCTGGCCTTGTGCTCGGTACATTCCAGAATCACCTGAACCCTGCTGCCTTTCTTTGCCATCTTGCTAAGTTTAATATGTTTTATCGGCCTTACGGGCCGGATTGACCAATCAGATCTTTTCCCCCGCTTTTCTCAGTTCCTTTACTACGGTGTAAAGTCCACGCTTGTTAATGGTTCTGATTCCTTCAGACGAAAGTTTCAGGGTAACCCATTTGTTTTCTTCTGCCAGAAAAAAACGCTTGTGCTGGAGGTTGGGTAAGAACCAGCGTTTCGTTTTAATATTGGAATGCGAAATGCTGTTTCCTGTAATTGGACGCTTACCTGTCACCTGACATACTCTGGACATACCATCGGAATTTTGGACGGCGAAGGTCGGGAAAAGTTCGGGATTTTCAAAAAGAATGGGGGGAAATGTGGAAATGTGGAAATGTGCTGATGTCTAAATGAAAGAAGGAGTCTTCAGATTAAGTAATTATATAATGTGTTAATTATGGACATTAGCACATTTACACATTTCCACATTTACACATTGCCTCCCCTAAATTAATAATTCCTTAATTTACTATCCCTTTCCCTTTCGATACTTTGCAAAAAAGGGGATGAGCATGGCAGTTATGAAAAGAAGAACGATCCCGAGGGATATCAGCTGGCTGGCCTTTAACTCCAGGGTATTACAGGAGGCGGCGGATCCTTCGGTGCCGCTCCGGGAAAGGGTGAAATTTCTGGGCATATTCTCCAATAATCTCGACGAGTTCTTCCGCGTGCGGGTGGCTGCCCTCAACAGGATGAAGGAATTCAGCGGCAAGGGCAAACTGAACATGCATATGGAAACGGCCCCGGAAAAGATTCTGGACCAGATTCAGGATATTGTGCTGGTTCAGCAGGATCGATTCGACGAGATATGGAAAAATATCAATGCCGAAATGACCAGTGAAAAAATCTTTCTCATCACCGAAAAGGAACTAAACAAAGAACAGCAGAAATTTGTACAGAACTATTTTGAAGAAGAAGCCCGCGTCAATATCATTCCGCTGATGATCCAGAGCATTCCCCAGTTTCCTTATCTGCGGGAGAAATCTATTTATCTGGGTGTGGTACTCGCCCGTAAAACGGGCATATCAGAAGAAAAAAAATATGCCCTGATAGAAATACCCACCCGTCTGCTGGGCAGGTTTGTAATCCTCCCCTCACCGGTTCCGGATGAACATTATATCATTTTGCTGGAAGATGTGATCCGGTATAATCTGAAAAGCATATTTTCCTATTTCGGGTACGACCGGTACCGTTCCTGGGTTTTCAAAGTGACCAAAGATGCAGAGATTGACATAGACAACGATTTATCCACTACGCTCATTGAGAAAATAGAGAAGGGATTAAAGAACCGCCGGAAAGGCAAGTTTGTCCGGTTCGTTTTCGACAAGGAAATGGATCCTGATCTTCTGAACTTTCTCATTAAAGGGCTTTCGCTGACAAAAAAAGGAAACGTGGTTCCGGGAGGCCGCATCCACAATTTCCGTCATTTCATGGAATTCCCTGATGTATTTCCCCGGAAGGGCCAGCGAAAAAAACCTTTTCTCCCGCCACTTCTCGGGAAAAGTCACCGCATTACCGATATCGTGCTGGAGCAGGACCTGATGCTGCATTTTCCCTATCACTCATTCAACCCGGTAATTGACATGCTCAGGGAAGCGGCAATAGACCCCGATGTCACTTCCATCAAGATCACCTGTTACCGGCTGGCTGCCAATTCAAAAGTGATCAATGCGCTGATCAACGCTGTAAGAAACGGGAAACAGGTTACCGCGATGATGGAATTCAGGGCGCGGTTCGATGAAGAAGCCAATCTGGAATGGAAAGACAGGCTGGAAGAAGAAGGTGTAAAGGTAATTGATATCATTCCCAACATGAAAGTGCATGCCAAGCTTTGCCTCATCCGGAAAAAAAGCGGACAACGCTCCATTTATTATGGCTTTGTAAGCACAGGCAATCTGAACGAAAAAACAGCTACCATGTATGGAGATCATTGCCTGCTCACCAGCAACCGCAATATCATGGCGGATGTAAACCGCATGTTCAACTACATGGAGAAATGGAAGAACGGGCCGGGCCCGCTGAAAGCCTGTAAAACGCTTATTCCCTCTCCGCTCCTGCTGCGCAAAGAACTTTACCGGATGATCAATGCCGAGATCAAGGCAGCGAAGAATAAAAAGGCAGCGTCAATAACCCTTAAGGTAAATTCGCTTTCTGACGAGGAGCTTATTTATAAACTGTATGAAGCAGCGCGCGCCGGAGTAGAAATCAAACTTATTGTGCGGGGTATATTCTGCATGCTTCCGGAAAATAAAAAATTTAAGAGGCCGGTCACAGCCATCAGCATACTGGATGAGTACCTGGAGCATGCCCGGGTGTTCATTTTCCATAACCATGGTAAAGAGAAAGTTTATATATCTTCGGCTGACTGGATGGTCCGGAATATGGATCACCGGGTGGAAGCAACCTGTCCGGTAACCGATCCGACCCTCCGTAAAGAGTTGAAAGAAATCCTGAACATTCAGCTGGCCGACAACGTGAAGGCCCGCTGGCTGGATAATGGTCTTCAAAACAAATACAAAAAAGATCAGTCGAAGAAAGTCCGTTCTCAAATTGAAATATATCAATACCTGAATCAGAAAAATATAAGAACGCTGCCGGAATCAGCGGAACCGGGTCCGGCACCCGTTACCGATCTGCTGATTCCCGTATAATAAAATCCGAATTTACTGATGATACTGGCGGCCATAGACATAGGAAGTAATGCAGCGCGGCTGCTGATCACGGAAGTGACGGTAAATGATAAAAAAGCGGTTTTTGAAAAATTAAACCTGGTGAGGGTGCCCCTCCGCCTTGGGTTTGATGTATTTGATCAAAAAGAAATCTCAGCAGGAAAGGCCGCCATGTTTCTCAATTGCATACGGTCTTTTAAATACCTGATGGATGCCTATGGCGTGGTCCGTTGTAAAGCTGCGGCCACCTCTGCAATGCGGGATGCACGGAACAGTGCAGAGGTCCTGGATACTGTTCGGAAAGAAACAGGTATTGAAATTGAAGTGATCAGCGGCGATGATGAAGCTTCCTTTATTTACGAAAACCACATTGCCGAAAACCTGGATAAAGAAAATGCCTATTTATATATTGACGTAGGGGGAGGAAGTACGGAACTCACCTGCTTTGCCGACAACCGGCTGCTGTTTAAAAAATCATTCAATATCGGCACCATCCGTTTGATCAAGAACCAGGTAACGGAAGCACACTGGGACCAGATGAAAGATTTTCTGAAAAAAGAAATAAAAGGCATGGTTAAACACCTTACAGCGATAGGCTCTGGCGGAAACATCAATAAAGTGTTTTCGCTTTCAAAACGCAAAGACGGAAAACCACTAACCCTGGAATTGTTAAAGGATTATTACAAGGAACTGAATAGTTTTTCCGTTGCAGAACGGATGCATCTTTACAACCTGAAAGAAGACCGGGCCGACGTTATCGTGCCGGCCCTCCAGATTTATGTGAATGTGATGCGATGGATTGATGCCCAGGAAATATTCGTTCCTAAAATCGGACTGGCCGACGGGCTAATCCAGGCGCTCTACCGGGAAATAAGCGCTTTAAACCCTTCGGTGCCGGCCGTCTGATATCGAACCGGAAGCATAATAATTCCACCCATTCAGATTGAATGGAATTATCTTTATAAAATCAACCCGATACCAGATGGTCCCCAAAAAAATCACGACGCATATCCTGCAGAACATGAAGGCTGCCGGTGAAAAAATCTCGATGATCACGGCTTATGATTTTTCCTTCGCCAAACTGTTCGACAGGGCAGGGATAGATGTAATCCTGGTAGGTGATTCGGCTTCCAATGTGATGGCAGGACATGAAACCACCCTGCCGATTACGCTGGATCAGATGATCTACCACGCTTCCTCGGTTATCCGGGGAGTTAGCCGATGCCTCGTGGTAGTTGATCTTCCGTTCGGATCTTACCAGTCCAACTCCAAAGAAGCTCTTATATCGGCCGTCCGCATCATGAAAGAAACCGGAGCCCATGGCGTAAAACTTGAAGGCGGTGAAGAAGTGATGGAGTCAGTAAAAAGGATATTGGCAGCCGGTGTGCCGGTGATGGGACACCTCGGACTTACACCCCAGTCCATATATAAGTTCGGAACGTACAGTGTAAGGGCTAAGGAAGAAACGGAAGCGGCAAAATTGAAATCAGATGCGAAAATGCTCGAAGAAGCCGGATGTTTCGCGATTGTACTGGAAAAAATACCCGCCCTGCTGGCCAAAGAAGTGGCGGAGAACCTCAGCATTCCCGTTATCGGCATAGGCGCCGGAAAATATTGCGACGGACAGGTACTGGTAATGCATGATCTCCTGGGTATCAACACCGAATTCAAACCCAGATTCCTGAGACAATACCTGAATTTGCATGAACCGATTACTGCAGCGGTGGAGCATTATATCGCGGACGTGAAGTCCAACGACTTTCCCAGCGAACACGAACAATATTAAAAGGACTTTTACCGGATATCCGCATTCAGGATTTCATATACCTGCAGATCTCTGTCGTCATTTTTCAGATGAACATACAAAGCGTGGCAACTCCCCAGCGCCGCAACCGTTGAAACCACTTTTACCTCATCGTAGAACATCCTCTTCAGCTCCTTTTTTTCTTTTTCAATCCTGTTTTTTGCCGCACTGAAATCGGATGAAGCGCCATGATTTGTTTTTTCTGCCAGCAGCGCGACATGGCGGTGATTATAATTGGCAGAAGCCAGGTTGAGTATCTGGCAGGAACAGATGCGACCCTGTGAAGAAACCGCTTCCGATGGTCTAGACGCTGTTTCCGTCTGATTGCCACCCGTTGTATTTGAGACCACGAGTGAAATGGAAAGAAAAGAATCTACGGTATGGATCAATTCTTTGCTATTTCTGAAATCCTTAAGGTAATTAAAGGGCTTAACGGAGCCGTTCCCGGCAAAACCATTTACGGCAGAAAGACATAGAAATAACAAGGCAAAAAAAATGCGGACTAAGGGGTTCATGGTACGATATTAATCAAGTGTTTAAAAGGGCTGTTCTCGGATGAATGGAACTTGATTGATACCGGATTTCGGGATTGACACAAATAAAAAAAACCTGCGGCAACAGGCAAATCAGGGGATACAGATCGGGTTCACAAAGAATAAAATAAAATACGAGACCGCATAGCTTTTGAGCTAAATAATTTCGGAAAATGCGATCGCCCGGAGTCCGACCCCAGTTTTGCACTGATTATCAATGACCCTCCCGAAATGAGCATTCGTGCGAAAATCATCACCCGGCGAAATGCCCGGAGATGAACCCTGGTGTTTTTGTTCTAATTTACAAAGGATCATTCACCGGTTTTAAACCCTTATTCGTCTATTAGTCGGCAAAATTGATCGGGGTAACCGGTCTTTAACTTTATCAACTTCAAAAACAACTTTAGTTTTGACCAGTCAGTCATTATACCAGGAAATAAAAACGCGTTTTTCTAAACTAAAGATTTTTTCTTTGAATAAAAAAGCTGCCCAGATCATAGTTCATATTGCTGCCTGGGGCTGTTTCCTGATGCTTCCCCTGATCTTTTACCCCAGACCCGTGGATGCCTCATTCATTCCGGAACAGGCTGTAACGCCTTATTTCTTTATCAGCAACTTCTTTTTCATCGGATTTTATTATTTCAATACTTATCTGCTCTTTCCCAAACTGCTGGAAAGGAACAAAATCCTGACCTACTATCTGCTCATCATCGGCATCATGATATTCTTTGGGATCATGCCCCGCCTTTATCAATCCTGGTTCGGTCATTTCCAGCGTTTCTCCACTTCCATCACGATGCGGATGCATTCCCCCCGGGAATTCCATCCACCCATTCTTTCGCCGGGGTCCATTGCCATTTTCCTGCTGGTTTTTCTATTTAGCACGGGAGTTAAAGTGATGCAGAAATGGCTGAATTCCGAACGCCGTAACAAACAGATAGAAAATGAGAAGCTGCATGCCGAACTCTCTTTTCTGAAGTCCCAGATCAATCCGCATTTTCTTTTCAATACCCTCAACAATATTTATTCGCTGGCAGAAAGCAAATCGGATCTTACTCCGGTGGCCGTTATGAAATTATCCAATATCATGCGGTATGTGCTTACGGAGGCCAGGCAGGATAGCGTTCCACTGGAAAAGGAGATGCAGTTCATCAACGACTATATTGAACTGCAGAAGATCCGCAACACGGACAAAACATCGGTCGGGTTCACGGTGATCGGGGACGTATCCGGAAAAAAGATCTCTCCACTCATCCTGCTTCCTTTCACCGAAAACGCATTTAAATACGGTGTGAGCACCCGGGAATTGTCGCCCATCAATATCCTGATCGAGTCTCATGAAAGCCATATTCATTTCAGGATTGTAAACCATAAACACAACCATGGAAAAACCAACCTGATCAAGACCGGGATTGGCATCAACAATACGCGGCGAAGGCTCGAACTGCTTTATCCGGGCAAGTATGAACTGGATATAAAGGACGAACCCTTTACCTACACCATTAACCTAAATATTCAATCCTGATGCTCACTTGCATTGCACTAGATGACGAACCCCTGGCCCTGCAGGTATTGAAAAAATACATCGAAAAAATTTATTTCCTGGAATGCAAAGGGTTATTTACCGATGCGGAAGAAGCCCGCAAATTCCTGGAGTCCGGAGCCGTTGATATTATTTTTCTCGACATTCAAATGCCTGATATCAACGGCATTGAATTTTCAAAATCCTTACAGCTTAAGCATACTGCAGTTATTTTCACAACAGCTTTCAGCGAATATGCCATAGAAGGATTTAATGTGGATGCCGTGGATTATCTGTTGAAACCGATTGAATACGACCGTTTTCTGAAATCGGTATTCAAGGCTAAAGAATATGTGGACTATCTCAATAGCCAGGAACTTCATCAGGGTTACATTTTTGTAAAGTCCGATTACCAGATGGTAAAGATTTTTCTGAAGGATATTATTTATATCGAAGGGCTGGATGACTACATCAAGATCTATCTTCCGCAAAGAGCCGTACTCACCCTGATGACGCTCAAAACAATCACCCAGAAACTGCCATCCAAGGAATTTCTGCGCGTTCACCGGTCTTACATTGTTCCGGCAAGCCGAATTGACCATATCAGCAAAAGCAAGATCCGCATTGGCGAAAAAGACATACCGATAGGCATCAGTTATAGCGAAAGCTTTTTTACGGCAATGGAGCAAAGGCTGCAATAGGTTTTATCCCTTTAAGGCTATTTAATAACTTGCGGGTTCAAGCAAATCCCATGGACTTTCTCAAACAGCTCAATGTACTTTCCACAAATAGCGGAACATCAACGGGCAGCGAATGGCGGAACGAATCCGGAAATATCCTCGAATCCTTTTCCCCGGTGGATGGAAAGCGGATTGCGGCGGTTAACCTGACCAGCAGAGCAGCCTATGATGATGTAGTGGAGAGCGCCGGAAAAGCGTTTGCCATCTGGAGAACCTGGCCTGCTCCCAAAAGGGGTGACGTGATCCGGCAAATTGGGGAAGCCCTGAGAGAAAAAAAACCTGCCCTCGGCCGCCTGGTTTCTTATGAGATGGGGAAAAGCCTGCAGGAAGGACTCGGCGAAGTACAGGAGATGATCGATATCTGTGATTTTGCTGTTGGTCTGTCCCGGCAACTTCATGGCTTTACGATGCATAGCGAACGGCCCCTGCACCGCATGTATGAACAATGGCATCCGCTCGGTGTGGTCGGTATCATTTCAGCCTTTAACTTCCCTGTTGCCGTATGGAGCTGGAACAGCATGCTGGCCTGGGTTTGCGGGAACGTCTGCATTTGGAAAGGATCTGAAAAAACACCGCTTTGCGCCATAGCCTGTCAGCACATCGTCTCGGCCATCTTTAAAAAAAATGAGGTGCCCGAGGGCGTCAGTTGTCTGATTACCGGCGATCGGGAGGCCGGGCAGTGGATGGGCTCGGATGCCCGGATAGTCCTGATCTCCGCAACGGGTTCTACCCGCATGGGGAAGGAACTAGGGGCGCAGGTGGCCGCCCGTATGGGCAAATCCCTGCTTGAGCTCGGTGGCAACAATGCCATCATCATCAGTGAACATGCCGACCTGAATATTGCCATCCTGGGCGCTTTATTCGGGGCAGTGGGTACTGCGGGACAAAGATGCACCAGTACGCGCCGGCTGATCATTCAGGAGAATGTTTACGAAGAAGTGAAAAGCAAGCTGGTAGCAGCCTACCGGCAGCTCCGCATCGGCGATCCACTGGATGAAAAGAATCACGTCGGGCCGCTGATTGACCGGGCAGCCACCGAACTCTATCTGAAAGCCATTGAAACATGCAAACTGGAAGGCGGAAAATTCATTGTGGAGGGTGCCGTATTATCCGGCAACGGTTATGAAAGCGGCTGTTACGTGAAACCCTGCATCGCGGAGGCCCGCCCCGGATTTAAAACAGTACAAACAGAAACCTTCGCCCCGATCCTCTATTTGCTGAAATATAAAGAGATTGCAGAAGCCATTAAGATCCAGAATGAAGTTCCCCAGGGCCTTTCTTCTTCCATTATGACCCTTGATCTGCGGGAAGCCGAGTTGTTTTTATCTGCCACCGGCAGCGACTGCGGCATAGCCAACGTGAATATCGGCACTTCAGGCGCCGAAATCGGCGGAGCCTTCGGTGGTGAGAAGGAAACCGGCGGCGGCAGGGAAAGCGGAAGTGACGCCTGGAAATCCTATATGCGCCGACAGACCAATACGATCAACTATTCTACGCAATTGCCGCTGGCACAGGGGATTAGGTTTGATTTATAGTTAACCTTTATAGGGGTTGATGGTTCATAGTTGATGGTTGATGGATTTCTGGTGCGGGTTCGCAATAAAAGTCCATCAACCCTCAACTATGAACCATCAACGAAACAGGTTAACGAACCCACCGGGAATTATAATATAATGATTATCCATTCGTTAATAGAGAATATCGATATGAAATGAATTTTACGCGGATAATCAGCCGGACTTTATTCCTTTTTTCCACTGTCCTTTTGTTTATTTCCTTACCGGCCCAGGTCAGGCTGGCGGCTGTAGGAGGCGTACATTCTTCCAATTTACTGGAAACCAATTCCATTCCCGGTTTTGAGAATACATGGGGCAAATACTTTTCACCCAAGACGGGCTTTCAACTGGGCGTACTGGCGGAGATTCCCCTGGGACAAAAGAATTTTTTTTTTCAGCCGGGTATTGATTTCAGCGCCAAAGGAAACCAGTACGAACGATTTTACGATACCAGCCTGGTGAAGTCGGATACGCTCTACGACCAGCACACGCTGAAACTAAATTATGTTGAGATTCCTCTCTATCTTACCTACAAATTTCCGCTTTCCGCAAAACAGCGGAATTATTTCTTTTTGAGTGCAGGTCCCTATTTTGCTTTTATCTACAGCGCTTCCCAACCATATCAGAACAGGGTAAAATATTATAACGACGATCAGTACACATTTAATTCCGGAACGCTGGACCTGCCGGTAGGCAATGGCATCGGAAAATATAAAACACTGGATGCCGGCATCAATATAAAAGCGGGTTTCGAACTGGGCAATGTAATGCTGGGCGCTTACTACAGCAGAGGGCTTTCCAATGCATACCAGGCAATTTATTCATCCACTTTTCATCAGCAGCTCATTGGCGCATCACTGGGCATTTGGCTTACCAAATCCAAACCTGCCCCGCCGGTGAATACAGACAATGATCACGATGGTACCGCAGATAAAGATGATTCCTGCAAGATGGTAGCAGGCATTCCTAAATATCACGGATGTCCTATTCCCGATACTGATCACGACGGAGTAAATGATGAGGAGGACTCCTGTAAAACCATCGCTGGTCTTGCCAGGTACCATGGGTGTCCCATTCCGGATACGGATGGGGATGGCGTAAATGACGAGGAAGATTCATGCAAAACCATAGCAGGAACGGTTAAATATCATGGTTGTCCCATTCCGGATTCAGACGGGGATGGTGTTAATGATGAGGCAGATCAATGCCCTACGCAGCCCGGACCTGTTGAAAATAAAGGCTGTCCCGTAATGGTAATAAAAAAAGAGCTGGCGAAAAGAGTCCTTTTCACCGCCCGCAACGTACGGTTCCGCAGCAACAGCAGCAGACTCACCACCAACTCCCTGCCCGCTCTGCAGGAATTGGCAGATACCCTGAGGGCAAATCCGGATCTTGAATTGACGATTGAAGGTCATACCGATAATACCGGCAATCCAGAATATAACCGGAAGCTTTCCCTGAAGCGGGCGATGGAGGTCAAAAAAACCCTGCAGAAACTGGGTGTAACGGAAGAACGAATTTCGGTGGAAGGGCTTGGGGATACACAGCCGGCTGGGGACAATAGGACCAAGCAGGGGAAATCGGAGAACAGACGCGTGGTATTCCGGCTGCATGTTAAAAACAGTTAAAGTGGCGAATAAAGTGTTACCATTCATATAAAATATGGGTTGGAGTTTGCGTGCTGAAATGCTTTAAAATACTTTTACCAGTCTTACATAAACCTAAACGAAAATGATCCGAAAGATCCGCTTGAAACCGGCATTGCTGAGTTTGTTTCTGTTGACGATTTGCCTTACCTCCTTAGCGCAGGGTACTTCCTCCAAAACAGAATTGGTGAAAGGCTGGCACCTTCTGGATAAAGAGAAAGATGGTGTGTATGGCATCAGCCTGGAAAAAGCTTACGAGTTCCTTCACTCAAAAAACATAAAAAGCAAATCGGTAGTGGTCGCCGTGATCGATTCGGGCGTGGATACCTTGCAGGAAGACCTTTCCCATATCCTTTGGGTGAATCCGGGAGAGATCCCGGGCAACGGCATCGATGATGATCATAATGGTTATGTGGATGACGTGCACGGCTGGAACTTCATTGGCGGTAAAGACGGCAGCAATGTAAAAGACGATTCACAGGAAGAAGGCAGGGTTTATTATCAATATAAAGAGCAGTTCGATAATAAGGATATACAGCCAGACAGCCTGAAGGCCGAAGACCGCGATCATTATGATATGTGGGTAAAAGCAAAAAAGAAGATCATGGGAGATGGCCCGGAAAGCGGCGCCGATCTGATGATGTTGAAAAGAGTACTGAGCGCCTGCATCAAAAGCGATAGCATACTGCAGAAAGCCATGGGCAAATCCGAGTATAACGGCAACGACCTCGATAGCTTCCAGACGAATGAAATTGATGCCAAAACCGCAAAATCCGTGCTGTTGTACTTTTTTAAGGAGAACCATATCATGGACATGACCAACACCAACTTTATCAGTGATTTCAAAGAACAGGGAGACCGGGAAGAAAAGAAAATGGAGATCCGGGAAACCCCGCCGAAAGATTACAGAGCGGAAATTGTAAAAGATAACGAGAACGATATTAATGATAGCCTGTACGGAAACAACGATGTGATGGCCTCTGATCCGATGCATGGCACCCATGTGTCCGGCATTATTGGTGCAGAAAGAAATAACGGCAAGGGCATGAACGGCATCGCCGACAATGTAAGGATTATGATGATCCGGGCAGTTCCTAACGGAGACGAACACGATAAGGATATTGCGCTCGCCATCCGGTACGCTGTGGACAATGGCGCCAAAGTGGTAAACATGAGTTTCGGCAAGAACTTATCGCCGGAAAAGTCATGGGTTGATGATGCTGTAAAATATGCAGAGTCCAGAGGCGTGTTGCTGATCCATGCAGCAGGCAACGATGCGGCGGATGTGGACACGGCCGACAATTTTCCAAATCCCGACTTTAAGGATTCCAAAGAAAGGGCAAACAACTGGATCACGGTAGGCGCCAGCAGTGATCCCCGGGCCGAAGAAGGATTCGGAAGTTACACGGCTTCCTTCTCAAATTATGGCAAGAAAGAGGTAGATGTGTTTGCACCCGGCGCGCGCATTTACTCAACGCTTCCCAGAGAAAAAGGGGTAAACAAATACGGAAACCTGGACGGTACCAGTATGGCGGCTCCCGTAGTAACGGGTGTGGCTGCCCTGATTCTGGAATACTTTCCCAACCTGTCTCCCGCCGATGTTAAATATTGCATTGAAAAATCCGTATCCGTTCCGGCAGCGAAAGCAAAAAAACCCGGATCGGAAAATGAAATGGTGAATTTCTCCAGCCTCAGTGAATCCGGAGGCATCATCAATGCTTATGGTGCCGTGAAACTAGCGTCCATTATGTCGGATCCGAAGAAAAAAGAGATTCTAAAATCCACACTGCAAAAAGGAAGAAATTAATCCATCCGGCAAGGATTTCATATTTATCCGCAGCAATAAACAGGCTTGGAAATAGCCATCCGGATCGTTTAATTTTGCGGATCATATGCCCTTGCCCCAACCTCGCATCCACCGGATTGCAGTCAGCAGTCTGTTCTTTCTTGCCGGAATCTGTTTTGCTTCCTGGGCTTCACGCATTCCAGCCATTCAGTCTTCCTTAGCACTTAGCAATGCCGCGCTGGGCGCCGTTTTGTTCAGCCTGCCTGTTGGATTGCTGACCTCTTTACCGGTAGCGGGATTTCTGGTAGCACGGTACGGAAGCCGGATCGTCGTGATGCTGGCTGCAGTACTATATGCGGGTACTCTTCCTGTTCTTGGTTTTGTGCATTCCACCACCCAGTTAATGGCTACCCTGTTCATTTTCGGATTTGGGGGCAACCTGCTAAACATTTCCATGAATACCCAGGCTGTGGGAGTGGAATCTTTTTACAACAAACCCATTATGGCCTCCTTTCACGGCATTTGGAGCACAGCCGGCTTTTCGGGAGCTGCCATCGGAACCGGGATGGTAAGGTTTGGCATATTGCCCGGATATCATTTTCTCTGCATCAGCGGACTGGCCCTGCTGATCCTGGTCGTCTTTTCGCATTCCCTGGTTGTTCAGGATACAGGCCAGGATGAAAAGCGACCTATTTTCGCTAAACCCGACAAGGCGATACTCACCCTGGGATTGATCGCTTTCTGCTCTATGATCTGCGAGGGGGCTATGTTCGACTGGAGCGGTATCTATTTCGAACATGTGGTTCAGCCGGGGAAGGCCTGGGTGACGGTTGGTTATACGGCTTTCATGAGCACGATGGCCACCGGCCGGTTTGTGGGGGATTGGGTTGCATTTAAACTCGGTATGAAAAGAATGTTGCAACTCAGCGGCTCCTGTACAGCCAGCGGCTTATTACTGGCTGTTTGTTTCCCGCATTTCATTACCGCCACCCTGGGGTTTTTATTGGTGGGTGCGGGCGTTTCTTCTGTTGTTCCTATGATTTACAGTGCTGCAGGAAAATCCGAAAAGATGTCGCCCGGCGTTGCCCTTGCTGCCGTTTCCACCATCGGATACCTGGGGTTTCTGTTCGGCCCTCCCTTCATTGGGTTCATCGCCCAGGCGAGCAGTCTTCGCGTTTCCCTGGGTCTGATTGCTCTTATGGGAGCGATGATCGTTTTTCTGGCAGGCAGAATGCAAAAAACGTAATCAAAAAAATGCGCGATGAATAAGGATTCACCGCGCATGGTTCCCATGGAGCTAATGATTTATTTGTTGTACACCAGGTTTCTCCGGGAAATCATATCGTCCATAACATTTACCGCTTCCTTCAGATAAATATCTGTTTTCCGGCTATCCAGCCATTGCTTGTACCTGTCGGCCTTGTCTTTGTCTTTATCGTATTTCGCTGTATCCTCCGGCATAGTGGTAATTTTCATCGGCACGATTAATTTACTTACAGAATCAATCTGTTTAACCGTAGCCCTGATCTTCTGCTGCTCCAGTCTGTATTCATCCAGGTTGAGCGGATACTGCTTGTCATTTTGTTTATCCAGCCAGGCAGCATTGCCTGAAATGGTAGTGAATGAAGGATTCAGCTTTGTTCTTTCAATACTTTCATTACGGATAAAATTCACATCATAAGCATATTTCCAGGTAGCGTAGTCCGCTTTGGGCATTTCGTCCCATGGCAACGCATCCGGCTGATCCTTCTCCCTGATCTTATAATGCTCATACAGATCCGGGAGCACAATATCCGAAGAAACACCGCGCAGCTGCGTGGATCCGCCATTGATGCGATAGAATTTCTGCAGGGTAAGTTTAATGGTTCCGAGCGGACCGCCCACGTCGCTTAATCCCATATTTTTATCCAGCGGGATATTTCTTTGAACAGTTCCTTTTCCATAGGTGGTGGTGCTTCCGATGATCACACCCCGTTTGTAATCCTGAATAGCGGCCGCAAAAATTTCTGAAGCCGAGGCACTGAATTCATTTACCATCACGGCCAGCGGGCCGTCATATAAAACAGACTTATCATGATCACTATATATCTCCGGATTGCCACGACGGTCCCGAACCTGGACCACAGGACCCTGGTCAATAAATAAGCCGACCATCTTCACTACATCAAAGAGGGAGCCGCCGCCATTGTTGCGAAGGTCCATCACGATGCCATCCACTTTCGCATCCTTGAGTTTCACGATCTCCCGGGCAACATCAACCGAGCACCGGTTTCCGTTCGGGTTGTCGAAATCGGCATAAAATTCCGGAAGAAAAATATAACCAATTTTCCCCTTAGCGGTCTGAACTACGACGCTCTTGGCGAATTTTTCATCCTGAATGATCTCATCCCGGATGAGCGAAACCACCTTAATGGTGCCATCTGCTTTTTTCAGGGTGAGCCGGACTTCGGTTCCTTTATTTCCGCGGATAATCTTAACCGCATCTTCCACCATATAACTGGTCAGGTCCACTGGTTCCTGGTTGCCCTGCGCCACCTTTAAAATAACGTCACCCACATTGATCTGCCCGGATTTCCAGGCGGGGCTTCCCGTAACCAGGGTAATAATCTTAATGGCTCCGTCTTCATCCCGGAGTGCGGCGCCGATGCCAAAAAATCTTCCGCTCATATCCTCATCAAATGATCTTCTTTCCACCGGTGGAAAATAATCCGTGTGCGGATCCATGCATTGCACAATGGTTTCCACGAAGGCGTTGAACTGATCATCGTCATTGGCTTTGAGCAGCTGATGATCATAAAAACGATCCATGATCTTCAGGGTCTTTTCGCGGGCTTCCTTTTCAAGTTGCATATTTGTTTTCGCAACATAGCCGGGCTTACCCTTGGCGGCCGTCTGCTGATCAAGCAGGTCTGCATATTTTTCCAGCGTAAGATATTTCAGTTTTTTCCGGACCTCGTCCCTGCGGGCGGCTTCATTGGCTGGAAAATCCATTTTATCATAATCGAGGTTAACGGATTCCTGTTTGCTGTAGTCAAAAGGCTGGGAAAGAATTTCATGACAAATGCTTTGCAATTGCTGCAGCCGTTTCTTATAGATCACATCAACTGCCGGAACAAACTGAACAGGGGCATTTCCCAGGATCTCATCGTCAATAGTGGTTTGATATTTGGCAAGCTCCTGGATATCACTCTTTAAAAATGCTTTTTTCTCTAAATCCACTTCTGACAGAAACTTCGTGAATACCTCTCTGGAAAAGCTGTCATCGATATTTTTCGGACTATAATGCACCTCTTCCAGCATCTCGCCTACGTTCCTCAGGATCTTTTCATATTTAGTCGGCGGCTCCGAACTAAAAGCAAATGTTTTCAGGGCAAGGGCGACCCCAAGTACGGAAACGAGCAAGACAATGGGCAAATTCCTTTTGTTGAACATATATGTAATCAATTTTGACATACCTGCCAAAAATAACGATTTATGTCTCCTTATTGTTGTAGTTGAAGAATTATTAACGATCAGCCTGTGTTAACCGGCAGGAATCGATGGTCACCGGCGAACGCCGGATGGATATGCTCTAAATTTTGCGTAATGAAGACGAATAATTCAGGATTTTACTTTAGTTTTGCCATCCCAAACGGTGATTGTAGCTCAGTTGGTTAGAGCACTAGATTGTGGTTCTAGGGGTCGTGGGTTCGAACCCCATCAGTCACCCACTTTTTTTTCTGCCCGTATTTGCAAGACCTTAACAAAACCTACCCTCTCACACATTGGATCTGCCGCTCGTAAACTAAGGGTACCCTACCTCCCTGTTTTAGACGAATTTCGCAGCCAAATGAAAAAAGTTTACCTAAACCGGATTTTCCTGGCCATCTTATTTTTTCTGGGCGCACAATTATCTTTTTCACAGGATGAAACCGGCACGCCCTCATTGCCCAGGGGCGGCAGGCAGGCTCCGGCGATCGGTCATTTTTACGGACGTATTGTAGATGCAAAAACGAATAAAGGAATAGATGGCGTTTCCGTCCAGCTGATCCAGTCAAAATACAACGCGTCAACCAAAAGCAAAAAAGATACCGTTATAGATGGAATGATTACCAGATCGAAAGGCAACTTCAGTTTTTCGAATCTTCCGATCCTGGCTTTGTACCGCCTGAAAATAACCGCCATCGGCTATACGCTATATGATGAAAAAGTAGCGTTCGATCTGAAACTGGGCAAAAGCACTGACCCTGAACTGCGGGTGAATGCCGTTGAAAAAGACCTGGGCAATATAAAACTGCAGCAGGATGCTGAAACGCTTAATTCGGTGATTGTTACCGGATCCAAACCCCTGATCCAGCTGGGGATCGACCGGAAAATCTACAATGTAGAAAAAGACATAGCCGCCCAGGGAGGAACCGCCGTGGACATTATGAAGAATATCCCTTCCCTGGCAGTGGATATTGACGGTAATGTGACTTTAAGAAATGCTCCGCCAACGATATTTGTGGACGGAAGACCCACGACCCTTACCCTGGACCAGATCCCCTCGGATGCTATTGAAAGTGTAGAAATCATTTCGAATCCCGGAGCCAAGTACGATGCATCCGGAGGCACTTCCGGAATCCTCAATATTGTCCTGAAAAAAAACAGGAAAGCAGGTTATAATGGAAACGTGCACGCGGGTTTTGACAAACGGGGAGGATACAACGCCGGCGGAAGCATCAATGTAAAACAAGGCAAGCTGAATTTTTTCGCCAGTGGCAACATCCGGGAGCGTAAAACGGTTTCACCGGGAACAACAGACAGGCTAACGTTTATCAGCGAACCTGAAAATAAATTGCATCAGGTGGATGACAACAGGAATAGCGGCTACTTTGTATTTGGGCGGTTCGGTGTGGACTATCTGATGGATAACCGGAATACGCTTTCTGCCTCCGGAACACTCGTTCACGGATCGTTTTTGCCCACCACCAACAGCGCGCTTGCGCTGGACACCTTATACAACAACGGATACAGCAACAGCTCTTTCACCCAGCGTTTTTCAACCACCAACAATTCATTCAATAATAAGCAAGGTCAGTTAAGTTTTAAACATACTTTTCCCAAAGCGGGCGAAGACTGGTCGGCCGATGTCAACTACAGCAATGGAACGAACAGTAATTTGAACCGCACCACATCCAATATATTCCAAACCATCGGGGGACCGCTATCCAGCATCTACCGTCAGCAACAGGATGGAAGCGGCACCAATGAATACATTACTGCCCAAACGGATTATACCAATCCCCTGGGAGAGAAATCCAAACTGGAGGCGGGCGCAAGGATTTCCGCGCGCAATGTGAGCAGCCTGAACAACAGCAGCATTATCAATGACCAGGGAAAAGAAATTTTTCAACCGCTGGCCTCTTCTAATTATGATTATCATGACCGGGTGATTGCCGGATACCTGACCTATACCAATAAACTGGGGAAATTCGGTTATCAACTGGGACTTCGTGCGGAAAATTCGAGTTACCACGGGTCCAGCATTTATGCAATCAAAGACAGTCTGAGTACGAATGGATTAAAGGATACACTGGGAAGATTCAGCAACAATTATCCCGTCAGTCTTTTTCCGAGCCTTTATTTATCTTATAAATTAAGCGACAATGATGAGCTGCAACTGAATTATACCCGGCGGGTTGACCGACCAAATTTCTTCCAGCTCTTCCCTTATACTGACTACTCAGATTCACTTAATCTGAACAAGGGTAATCCGAACCTCAAACCCCAGTTTACGAACTCCGTTGAACTGAATTATTCCAAAACCTACAACGGCAACAACAGTTTTCTGGCTTCCGTTTATTATAAATACAGCACCGATCTCATAACCCGTTACCAGACAAAAGAAATCAATCCCATAACGGATTCCGTTGTGCTGATCAACACTTTTATCAACGCCAGTGCAAGTTATGTGGGTGGCCTTGAACTGATCGGCAGGAATGCCATCACCCCCTGGTGGGACCTGACCAGCAACCTCAACATCTTCACATCTAAAATTTTCACCAACGATTCCATTGCCACGGCGCCTGCCAATTACAGCTGGTTTGCCAAACTGAACAACACATTTAAAATCCACAAGCATTTTACCCTCCAGCTTACAGGAGACTTTACCTCCAAAACGGTGCTTCCCCCAGGCGGTTCTTCGAGTCAGGGAGGTCGGGGATGGGGACCAACAGTTAGTGGAAACGCCCAGGGGTACTCCAAACCCACCGGCAGCATGGATGCCTCGGTCAAATATGAATTCCTGAAAAACAACGCCGCCAGCATCACCCTCAGTATTAACGACATCCTCAAAACCAGGAAATACGATGTGTTTGTCAACTCGGCCTATTCCACACAGGAATCCTACCGCATCAGGGATCCGCAGTTTGTCAGGATTCAGTTCAATTATCGTTTCGGTAAATTTGACACAGCATTATTCAAACGGAAAAATCTAAAAGCCGACCAGGATTCTCCACAAAATGGCGCAGAAGGGCCTATGAATTAAGGAGTTCCGGGTGGCATGGCACATCACTTGCCGCTGCATCAATTTTTTACTTTCATTGTTATACTGTAAAATTGCACGCCTTCGGGCCTGTAAAACGCATTATTTAAGAGTATGGCGAAGAATCTATTGATCGTGGAATCACCGGCAAAGGCAAAAACGATAGAAAGAATTTTAGGGGAGGATTTTGAAGTTAAAAGCTGTTATGGCCATATCCGGGACCTGGAGAAACAGGATATGGGGATCGACATAAAGAATAACTACAAGCCCAGTTATATTGTTCCGGAAGAGAAGCAGAAGGTAGTCAAAGAGTTAAAAAGTCTGGCTAAGAAATCGGGAGAAGTATGGCTCGCAACGGATGAGGACCGGGAAGGGGAAGCCATCAGCTGGCACCTTTGTGAAGTATTGGGCCTTGACCCCAAAACCACGAAACGGATTGTTTTTCACGAAATTACCAAACCCGCAATCCTGGCCGCTGTTCAGAAACCCAGAACAGTGGATATGAATCTGGTGAATGCCCAACAGGCCCGGCGCATCCTGGATCGTATTGTGGGATTTGAACTGAGCCCGGTGCTCTGGCGTAAAATGAGTATGAAGAACAACCTGAGCGCCGGAAGAGTACAAAGCGTGGCCGTTCGTATCATTGCGGAAAGAGAAAGAGAGATCAATGCCTTTACGCCGGTCAGCACTTTTAAAATAGAAGCTTCTTTTACCTCAAAAGACATTTCCGGCAAGAACGTGGTTTTTTCTGCCGAGGGTAAAAAATTCTCCCAGGAAGCCGGTGCACAGGAGTTTCTGAACAGCTGTATCAACGCAAAGTATTCCGTTACCGATATCCAGGTTAAACCCGGAAAGAAATCACCCGCTGCCCCATTTACCACCTCAACCCTGCAACAGGAAGCCTCCCGTAAGCTGGGGTATTCGGTCAGCAGGACCATGCTGCTTGCACAGAAATTATACGAAAGTGGTAAGATCACGTATATGAGAACCGACAGTGTGAGCCTCAGTGAAACGGCCATGGACAATCTGAAGGCTGAGATCAGCAGCAAGTTTGGCAATAAATATTATCAGCATCGGGCTTTCAAAAACAAAAATGAAAGTGCGCAGGAAGCGCATGAAGCCATCCGGCCCACCTATATGGAGAACATGACTGTGGACGACGCGGATTGCCGCCGCCTTTATGAGCTGATCTGGAAGAGAACGATGGCCTCACAAATGGCAGATGCAGAACTGGAGAAAACCACAGCCGTCATACAGATCTCTTCCAATAAGGAGGAATTGAAAGCAACGGGCGAGGTGTTGAAGTTTGACGGATTCTTAAAAGTTTACCGGGAAGACCGGGATGACGACGACATAACGGAAGATGAACAGCAGGACGATATGCTGCCACCCCTCACTGTAAATCAACAACTTCCTCTTGTGGAAATGCGGGCAACCGAAAGATTCAGCCGGCCACTGCCCCGCTATACAGAAGCATCCCTGGTTAAAAAACTGGAAGAGCTGGGCATTGGCCGCCCGTCCACGTATGCCCCAACCATATCCACGATATTAAAAAGGGGATATGTGGAGAAGCGCGATAAAGAAGGCGTAATCCGGCATTTCAGGATATTAAAATTAAAAGACAATGCCGTTAACAAATTGACGGAGCAGGAAACAACGGGAGCCGAAAAGTCGAAATTATTTCCCACAGATTTAGGACTGGTGGTGACTGATTTCCTGAAGCAGTATTTTGACGACATCATGGATTATCATTTCACAGCGCGCATTGAAGCCGAATTTGACGAGGTGGCCAATGGCAACCTGAAGTGGAACAACATGATTGATGAATTCTACACGCCATTCAAGAAAGACGTGGATAATACCATTGAAAATGCAGAAAGAATCAGTGGTGAAAGAGAGCTTGGCACAGATCCGGTCACCGGCAAGAAAGTAATTGCCCGTATGGGCCGCTACGGACCTATGGTACAGATCGGAGAACAGAATGATGAGGAGAAACCGAAGTTTGCTAAATTGAAAAACACCCAGAGCATTGAAACCATCAATCTGGACGAAGCCATGGAGCTGTTCCGGCTGCCCAGGAACCTGGGATTATTTGAAGGAAATGAGGTGGCTGTAAACATCGGGCGGTTCGGTCCCTATATTGCGCACGACAAACTGTTCTATTCTCTGGGAAAGGAATTTGACCCCTACACCATTGGCTTTGAAGAGGCCACTCCGATCATCGTGGAAAAAAGGGCCGCCAAACAACAGCGCACCATCAAGGTATTCGAAAAAGAAAAGATACAGCTCCTCCGAGGACCTTACGGCCCCTATATCAAACAGGGATTGCGCAATTACAAGATCCCAAAAGAAAAACAGGAACACGTGGAAGGCCTTGAACTAGCCGAAATCAAGGCCATCATCGAAGAGGTCAAGGCCAATCCGCCTAAAAGAGTTCCGCGGAAAAAGAAATCCTCATAAGATTTTTTACATTCCTTCGTTATCCAATACGGCGGAGGCCATTTGATCCATGAAATAAACACCCGGAAAGGGTTTGTGGATAAGATTGTCATTGCTGTTTTTTTAACTTCTGCGATATTCATCGCCGTTATCCCGGCTGTATATCGCCTGAAGATAAAATATCCACCCCATGCAGGAATCCAGAGAAATAAAGGCCCTGTTTCATCTTATTGATGATCCTGATGAAGAAGTATTTACCACCATCAGCGACCGCATCATCAGTTACGGAAGGGGAATCATTCCCAACCTCGAATACCTTTGGGAGAATACCGTCCAGACCACCATCCAGGAAAGGATCGAAATGCTCATTCACCGGTTGCATTACCGTGACCTGACCGAAGATTTCCAGCGGTGGAAGGGCAGCAGCTACCAGGATCTCCTCACGGCCACCCTGCTCGTTTCCAAGTTCCAATACCCTGATCTTGGCACTGGTACCGTTCTCGAGGAGATGGAGAAGCTGAGGCGCAATGTATGGCTCGAGCTGAACAGCTATCTGACACCCCTGGAACAGATCAATGTGCTCACCAGCATCATATACGGGTACTACAATCTGAAAGGAACGGAAGTGGGCTATCAGCATCCTGAAGAATTCCTCATCAATAAACTGATAGAAACTAAAAGGGGAAATACCCTGATCAATGGTATTGTTTACCTGCTGTTGTGCGAGTTGCTGGACATCCCGGTGAAAGCCATCAATATCCCGCGACAGTTTGTTCTGGCCTATATCAAACCGGATTACAGTGAGGAAGCTTTCATGAAAGATCCGCAGGACAGGATCGAGTTTTTTATAGACCCGATGAGTGGACAGGTGTTTACACACAAAGACGTAAACAATTATTTTACCCGCATAGCCGTTACACCGGCTCCGGTTCATTTCAAGCCGGTAAATCACATCCGCATCATCCAGACCCTGCTGGATGAATTCAGCAAATGCTTCGATAATGAATCCAATCTGTATAAAAAGACCGAGCTCCTGATGCTCTCCCGCATGCTGAATGAATAAGAGCTGGCATGAAAAATGCTTTTTGTGACCTGCACAAGTGATCCTTTGCCGTAATTTGCGCCTAAATAAGCATTATGATGCCTGTAAAGATCCGGGGAAAAGGCTTTCTTTTCCTGATCGCGATGACCATCAGTTGCAGCATGGGGCTGGCCCAGGCAAAAAAACGCGTACGTCATCACAAAAAAAGTGACAGCGCCCTGCTGGATATGAACTCCAGGCTTTCCGACTCCCTTCTCCAGGAGGCGGAGATCAAGGATACCACGGTACCCAATATGGTCAATAAAGTGGAATCCTATTCTTTTAAACTCAATCGTGCAGAGTCCTTTCTCAGCCGCAAACTGGATACCGCCGGCATACTCACGGCATTATCGGGCATGGAACGGGGATTGAATTTTTTCCATACCCGGCTGGAACAAAACGACAACCCGCTGAACTTTCGCAATCTCAATACGGCTTCCGTTCTTCTGGACGAATCCCAGGAAAGACTGGAAGGCTGGCAGAATTTATTGAATGGATTCAGTGATCAGATGGGTAGGAACCACGATCATATCCGGCTGATCAAACACGACTCAACCCTGTTGAATGCGGCACTGGATTCCGTGCTGCAGGGAGAAATGAAAGTGGTCCATGACCGTTCGCTTTCGTTGGATTCCCAGCAACATATAGCCATCATCAAGATCAATACCCTGCGCAACCGCATTTCCATAAATAATTTACTGGTGAGGGACCTGAAAACCGAGATCACCTACCGGTTGAATCAATTGCGCACCGGCATGTGGAAGCAGGAGGAAGCTCCTTTACTGAATGCGTCCGAAACGGACTATGATTCTTCACTGCTGGCCGTGGTAACCGATGCCCTTTCCAGATCTTACCGCGTGATGAGAGTTTTCATGATAACCACTTGGGATACCCGGTCCGTCAACCTCTTCATCTGGCTCTTCCTGCTGGTCTGGTTCATGATCAACCTGCATCATATAAGGAAGGAAAAGGATACGGATACCATTTTAAGAAATGTGCAATTCTTGAACCGGTCGGCCTTGGTATCCAGTCTCCTGCTCTTGTTTACTTATGGGTCTTATCTTTATGCCGGCGCGCCGGCCATGTATATGCACAGCAACGGGCTGTTCAGGCTCCTGGCGCTCAGTTTCCTGCTCACACCCTATCTCAGCAAAGCCGGCAGGTGGATCTGGCTCTGTCTTTCCCTGATCTGGATATCTTTTGCCGTGGATGATCTGTTGCTCGATTCCGCCTTTGGAGAACGCTGGGCATTGCTTACGGGGAGTTTGGTATTGATCGGCTTATGCGTATTGATGTTGAGAAAAAAAACAGTGCTGTTCCGCAACCTCGAAGATTCTCCAGCCCGCAAAGCCCTGCTGGTCTTCACCCTGATACTGATCTGCTTTTCGGTGGGATGTAATTTTACCGGCCGTCTGACACTTGCCAAACTTTTTGCAATCACCGCCATCGACAGTCTGGTATTGGCTGTAACACTCAAAGTTTGTTCCGGCATCCTGGTGGACGCCGTATATATTCAGTCAGAAGCGTATGCCAATAACCGGTTTTCTGCATTCCTGAATTTTGTGGATTTGAAAAATAAGCTCAGAAGAATACTCTGGGTAGCCACCATCCTGGCCTGGTCATTTTCCATTTTGCGGGACCTGACTTTTTATGATGATGTCTATCATTTTATCGATTATTTTTTTAATAAGAACCGAACCATCGGCAGTTTTGGATACAGCTACTCAAGTCTGGTTGTTTTCCTGCTGGTCATCTGGGTTTCTTCTATTTTATCACAGTTTGTAAGCTTTTTCTTTGATCAGAACAGACAGGAAGGCGTCCATAAAAAAAGTAAACTGGGGTCTTTGGCTTTGATCGTGCGTATCGGTATCTGGACAGCCGGATTTTTGATCGCCATTGCCGCAGCTGGAATTCCGATAAATAAGATTTCGATACTGCTCGGCGCCCTGGGTGTAGGCATCGGTTTTGGTTTGCAAAATCTGGTGAATAATCTGGTTTCGGGAATCATCATTGCCTTTGAACGGCCGATCCAGATCGGGGACACGATAGAAATATCGGGAAAAACCGGAACGGTACAGGAGATTGGTGTAAGGTCCAGTAAAATTAATAACGGGGAGGGGGCAAATATCATCATTCCCAACGGTGATCTGTTGTCGCAGCAACTCATTAACTGGACCCTGCACGACAGGAGCCGGAGGGTTCACATCCTGATTTCCGTTCCCTATAAGTCGGATTTCAGAAAAGCCAGGGATCTGATCGCAGAAGAAATAAAGAAAAATGAAAAAATACTAAAAGACCCTCCTCCGGCGGTGGCTGTCGATTCTCTTACAAACAATCAAATCAATTTTGAAATCAGTTTCTGGGTATCCGACCTCTCGGAAATCAGTTCTCTCCGCAATGGATTGATGCTCGATGTTTTTGAGTCCTTTTCGAAAAATGAGATAGCGATGAGTTGAAGTAGCTCTATTACTACCACCCCTTCCTATACTCCCTGCGCACAAACTGATTGGCCTCGTCAAAATTGGTTATTTTCATATTCACGGCATCCCAGAGTAATTTTTTTCTTCCGGGGAAATGATCCCCAATCTTCAGATCCCAACTCCGCAGGGCCAGGTTACCCATCAGCACGGTCTCGGTAAGTGGACCAGCGTAATCAAAGGAGGAACTCAGTTCTTTCCGGCCATATCCTGCAATGCAGGCATTGACCCATTGGAGATAATGGCCTTCCGGAACCCGGGCCAGAGTTTGTGGCACCTGCATCTCTTTAGTTCTGGAAGTCGGTAACAGCGTAGGATTTTTGCCATAGGTGCCGCACATCATCTTTCCTTTGGTTCCAATGATCAGTACACCACTACCCTCGCTATCGCCAAACATTTCATCCGGACCCAGTTCATCGGGACGTTCAGGCAGGATGCCACCGTCTGTCCAATACATTTTCACATCGGGCCTGCCGTCCTTCCCAGGGAATTTTAAAATGATACTGGATGAAGCGGGACAGCTTTCCGGAAAATAAGAGGCAGTCCACATTTTCTCGATCAGGGACACGGCGCTGCACTCCACTTCAGAAGGATATCCCAGTCCGACGGTTTTAAACGCCGGATCAATCAGATGACATCCCATATCCCCGAGAGCACCGGTACCAAAGGCCCAGAATCCACGCCAGCTGAACGGAACGTATTCCTTGCGGTATGTTTCTTCTTTCGCAGGCCCAAGCCAGAGATCCCATTTCAATTCAGGGGGAACAGGATCAGTACTTTTTGGTGTTCCGAATCCTTGTGGCCACACGGGCCGGTTGGTCCAAACATGAATAGCCGTTGCATCGCCGATGGCGCCCGCATTATACCATTCCTGCATGGTCCGTACGCCATCTCCGGAGGAACCCTGGTTACCCATCTGGGTGACTACCTTATAGCGCTTAGCCGCCTCCGTTAGCATCCGGGTCTCGTAAATATCGTGCGTCATTGGTTTCTGAACATACACATGTTTACCCAGCTGCATAGCCGCGATGGCAGCAACGGCGTGACAATTATCGGGAATGGAAACAGAAACCGCATCAATGTGCTTATGTTCCTTTTCCAGCATCTCCCGAAAATCATAATAGCGTTTCGCTTTGGGGAAACGTTCCACCGAGGTTTGGATCTGGCGGTCATCCACATCACATAAATAAGCAATATTGGCATTGGGACTTTTGGAAAATTCAAACAGGTCGCCTTTCCCTTTTCCCCCGGCACCGATGCCGGCTATGTTGAGTTTGTCGCTTGGCGCAATGAAACCACGGCCCAGCACGCTTCTTGGCACAATCATAAATCCTGCCGCTGCCAGGGAAGAGGATTTAAGGAAATCCCTCCGGGAATTATTCTTTTTAATTTTCATTGCGCTTTACCTTAAAAGATGAATAAATGATAATCACGCGCTGGATAAAATAAAATTGAAATGCACATCATGAATCGTGCATCTCAATTTTGAAATCATGGAATCCAAGTTATGAATAAATTAATTTACATCCAGCAGGTAAATATCAAAATAGACAGGAGCATTCGGCGGGATCGCATTGCCTGAGCCCTGACAACCCCAGGCCAGCGCTGAAGGGATCAGCAGTTTAATATGACCACCTTTTTTTATTTTTGGCAACCCGATCTGCCAACCGGGGATCAATTGGCTCAGTGGTATTCCGCCAAGATTAGAACTGGTGGCAGTAGAATCAAAAATGGTATTATCGAGCAACCGGGCTTTGTAGCTGACCTGCAAATGAGAAGATCCGGTTGGGCTCACTCCGGCACCACTGTCCAGGATTTGAAAATAGAGGCCTGAGGTATCCCGCATCACGGGAATGGAATCACCCGCATACTTCAGCAGCGCACTGGAATCCTTATCCGGTTCAACGCCCGTACAGTTGGTGTATCCGGATGAAGCGTTGTTTTTAATGCAGGAAATAAAATAAGCCGTGGAGATCACGCAGAGAACAGCAAATACAAATTTCTTCATAGTGGTCGTTTTACAAATACAATATTATTAAACCGCAATATTAAGTATTTGCTCATTTTCATCCACCCAATTTAACAAATCGGTTGGCGGGCGGATATTACTTTATTTCTGATGAAGTAAATGCAAAGGGAAGCAGATCCGCGGCGCTGGTTAGCACGAATATTTCTCCGGCGCTTCCACCCAGAATCAGGCGGATTGGCTGACCGGCCCGGATTTCATATTCCGTTAGTGTTTGCCTGCAAATACCACAGGGCGATATTGGCCGGTCATTTTTCCCTTCTTCATGAAAAAACGAAACAGCCAGATCCGTTACCCCAATGCCCGGATACAGGGCCGATGCCGCAGAAAGAGCTACTCTTTCGGCACAAATGCCTGCGGGAAAGGAAGCATTCTCCTGATTTGTGCCTGTGAGCATTTTCCCGTTGGCGAGGCGGACCGCCGCTCCCACCCGGAACCGGGAATAAGGCGCATAAGCATCAACGGTAGCCTTCCTGGCCAGGTCCAGCAGCTGGGCATCGGCCGTTTCCAGCTCATGGCAATCCGCATACACATCAACGGAAATGGTCAGCTCTCTTTTCTTCATGAATTACATTATCTGATCCTTTTAAAAAGCCGGCTCCAGCGAACGCCCTTGTTCCAGCTCATCCAGATCATCCAGGCTTCACCAACCACGTGATCTTCCGGAACAAAGCCCCAGTATCGGCTGTCCTGACTCATATGCCGGTTATCTCCCATCATCCAGTAATAATCCATTTTAAAAGTATACTGGGTAGCTTCCTTGTCGTTCAGAAAAATTTTACCATCGTGCATCTCGAGTTTGTTCTTTTCATAGTCCCGGATTGCCCTTTCATAAATCGGGTAATTAAGCGGGGTCAATGCCAGCGTTGCCCCCTTCTTCGGTATCCAGATCGGGCCAAAATTATCCGGTGACCATTGGTAATGGGAATCGTAAGGGTAAACATTCCGGGTACTGTCAATTTCAGGAATGACTTCTTTGGCCAACCCGCTCTTCAGCATCTTTGCCTTGGCGACGGCTGTAAGCAAAACGCGGTAGCGGTTCGGGACACCCGTTTGCTGAAATTCTTCCGGGTTGCCCAGGTCAATATCATATTCCTCTTTCATTACGGTTTCATCGAGGGGCTGACCACCGGTTACCACTAAATAATTGGTTTCTGAATAATCCGGTAGCGCCTCAACCTGGCCATTAATATACACCAGCTGATTTTTAATCTGAAGGGTGTCACCGGCAATTGCTACACAACGCTTGATGTAATTTTCCTGCTTGTCTACAGGGCGAACAACCAGCGGGTAGTCATCCGGATTACTCAGGATGACTTGTCGCCCTGCATTAATATCTCCATTTCCCAGGGCGCGGGCCACCTGATAATAAGGCTGTTCAGAATCAAAGCCTTCCTTATTAATTACGGTATCACCAGCCGGAAAATTAAATACCACCACGTCTTTTCTTTTGACGGGCGCCGGAAACCACCGCGTATAGGGTATTTCAATCCATTCCACATAGGATTTCATATTAACCAGCGGCATGGTATGATGCACGAAAGGCATCGCAATCGGTGTATTCGGAATGCGGGGACCATAGCTGAACTTGCTCACAAAAAGAAAATCATTCACCAGCAGGGTTTTTTCCATAGAAGGCGTCGGGATCACATAGGCTTCAAAAATAAAAGTCCGTATAAGGGTTGCCGCTATTACCGCAAACACGGCAGCATCCAGCCATTCCCGGGTAACTGATTTCTTATACTTCCGGGCGCCTTCCGCACCAATGAAACGATCATTTTTATTAAAGCCTATGTAGGGAAAATAAAAAACAGGCAACAACGCAGCCAGCGCATGTTCATAAATTTTGTATTTCCCGAAAGTCTTGACGAACTCAATATAGATACCCATGGAAATAAACCAGCCGACAATCGGAATGAGCTGCCAGTAAACCCAGTGTTTGGGTCGCTCGGCAAGATGCAGCATAATCCAGGTATTGTAAAAGGGAACAAAGGCTTTCCATCCGGGTACTTTTGCCTTTTCAAACATTTTATACAGGCCGATTGCAGGAAGCAGGAGAATAAGGAGTTGAATCAGGACAAGTACAAAAATCTGGTGGGAGGTCATTTAGGCTAATTTAGGTTTGGGGCAAAATTATTCATATTAATAGGGCGTCAAAGTACAGCCGCGGAAAGGATTAAAGGAACATTCTGCCACATTTATAAAAAATTTAAGAGCTTATTTCTTGGGCAGTACATAACTGGCGACGTCTTCCCGTGTAATGGTTTTAGCAGAAAGGATGATGAGCCGCTCTACCACATTTCTGAGTTCACGGATATTCCCCGTCCAGTTGTATTCCTGGAGAGCCCGTATGGCATCATCCTCAATGTTCTTCCTGGCAATCCCGTATTCATTGCAAATATCATTCATGAATTTATCGGTCAGCAGGGGGATATCATCCTTTCGTTCATTGAGTGAAGGAACATGAATGATGATCACGCTTAACCGGTGGTAAAGATCCAGGCGAAAATTTTTCTCATCTACTTCTTTCAGCAGGTCCTTGTTGGTTGCCGCAATCACGCGTACGTCCACATTGATGTCTTTGTCTCCGCCAACCCGGGTAATCTTGCCTTCCTGCAGGGCCCGCAATACCTTGGCCTGCGCATTCGGACTCATATCTCCGATTTCATCGAGAAAAAGGGTTCCGGTATTTGCCTGCTCAAATTTGCCTATCCGCTGTTTTACAGCTGAAGTAAATGACCCTTTTTCGTGGCCGAACAGCTCGCTTTCGATCAACTCACCCGGTATGGCAGCGCAGTTTACTTCAATGAGCGGACCGCCGGCGCGATTGCTTTTTTCGTGAACCCAGCGGGCCACCAGTTCTTTCCCAACGCCATTCTCACCCGTAATAAGGATCCGGGCATCCGTGGGGGCAACTTTATCAATGGTTTCCCTGATTTTCTGAATGGGCGATGAAGCGCCAATCATCTCCTGTACCTTGCTGATCCTTCGCTTCAACACTTTTGTTTCTGCAACCAGGGAGGTCTTATCCATCGCATTGCGTATGGTGATCAGCAGCCTGTTCAGATCCGGTGGTTTTGAAATATAGTCGTAAGCCCCTTTTTTAACCGCCTCTACGGCCGTTTCTATGGTGCCGTGGCCGGATATCATAATGATGGGGATATCGGGATTGGATTCTTTGGCCTTCTCCAGAAATTCAATGCCGTCCATCCGGGGCATTTTGATATCACAAAGGATTACATCGTACTCCTTTTCCTTGAATTTTCTGAAACCCTCCTCGCCATCCCCGGATTCATCAATTTTATACCCCTCATAGGAAAGAATTTCACTCAGGGTCTTGCGGATGGCCTTTTCATCGTCTATGATCAGAATATTCGACATGGTTATAAAATACTTTTATTAATTAAATGGCTGATTATCATATAATTACGCCATTAGCTAAGACCCGGAGTGTGAAAGTATGAAAATGCGAAAATAAAATGGCGGATTATCCGGTTTACCTCAAGATTTTATTCATTATCGTAAAACTACGTTGCATATCCCGGATTCAGGTCTTATTTTGTGTCCGGCATTATTTTTTGAAAAACCAATATTAAAAATTCGACCCCTATGAAACAGGAAATGGACCAATCCGCCAATGCACCGGCGAAGATCTTTATTAAACTGACTGTTTTTGGTTTTGTACTGATTGGCTTTGCTTATATATCCCTGCTAATCCTGGGAAATGCATTAAAAGCCATTCATTAAATAAAAAATAAGTTCCCGGATCAGCTTCATCCCTGGTCCGGGATTTTTATTTTATCATTTGGATACGTCGAGCTCTACAATGGCATCTACCGGGTCCAGGCTCAGTCCTTTCAGGTCAATCATCAGGTAGTTATCAGACAGTCGCTTAATTTTCAACGATATTCCTGACATTTTCGCCGATCTAACCTGGTAAGGTATCTTCAAAAAGAACTTATCCCCGTCTGTTTTGAACAGGTGCAGATAAACCCTGTTTCCCTTTTCCGTTACCGCTCCCCAGGGTTGGGGTTTGATAAATCCGGCATGGGTACCATAGATGGTCTCTCCATGCTCTTTAAGCCAGCTGCCTATGCTATCCAGCCTGTCAGTGAAAGCGGTTTGAATTTCCCCATTGGGAAGCGGTCCGATATTCAGCAGCAGATTTGCCCCGTAACCTGCATCATTGACGAGCAGGCGGATGAGATTTTTGGTTGATTTATAATTGACGTCGGTGATTTCAAAACCCCAGGAATTATTAATGGTTTCGCAGGTTTCCAGCGGCAGCCGGGAAACTGACTGACCTCCGAAACCGGTGCTGTTTCCTCCCGGAAGGTCTTTTTCAAACATCTGAAAATCTTCCCCCGGCAGAGGGCTCAGGTGGTGGTTGTTTCCGATCAGGCATTGCGGTTGCAAATGATGGATAAGACCGTAGATCTCAGGCAAATGCCAGTCCACTTTCGGCTCCAGTTGCTTGTCTTCATCACTGGCGAGCTGATCCCAGTACCCGTCAAACCATACCCCGGCGATCGGACCGTAGTTGGTCAGCAACTCCGTCAATTGAGCCTTCATAAAACGGATATAACTGTTCCAGTCGCTTTTGGCAGTGCGACCGGTACCATGACCCGTTCTCCCTGTTTCGTACTGGTAGTCGCTACGGGACCAGTCCAGCAAAGAATAATACACAAATAGCCTTATCCCCTGTCTATGACATTCCTCAGCAATCAGTTTTACGGCATCCTGTTTCCAATCTGTATTGGTAATCTTCCAATCCGATTGTTTGGTGTCCCAGTTACTAAATCCATCGTGATGACGGGTGATCAGCGTGATATATTGCATGCCGGCCCGTTTGGCGGCAGAGACCCATTTTTCTGCATCGAAGCGAACCGGATTAAAAATGGTCTGCAGACGCTTGTATTCATCAACCGGGATATTCCGGTTATTCATTACCCATTCCCCATTGCCTGGCACACTGAATGCGCCCCAATGAATGAACATGCCGAATCTGGCACTGTCGAACCATTTGCGGGCAGCGAGATTTTCAGCAGAGGGCTGATAGTTGGCCTGGGCGTGAATCGTGCCCGCCAGGGAAAAACAAACAAAGCAGGCGAATATCGTTTTTATCATCTTTTTATCGGGCACTTTTAGTAGAGGCTTTTATTTCTTCAGATACATCACTTCCTTTACCATCTTCACCGTTTTTTCCACAGACGGCATGGCGGCCGCAACCAGGTTGGCAGCATAATGAAGCGGTGCATCTGCAGCCGTGATCCGGCGGATCGGGGCATCCAGGTAATCGAAGCCTTCTTTCTGAATGGTGTAGGCAATCTCAGAGGAAATGGAAGCAAAAGGCCACTGTTCCTCGACGATCACCAGGCGGTTGGTTTTCTTAACGCTCTCCAGGATCGTGAGCCAGTCGAGCGGGCGAATTGTACGAAGATCAATGACCTCAGCGCTGATATTTTCTTTTTCCAGTTCGGCAGCTGCGCTAAGGGCAATCTTCACCATCTTATTGTAGGAAACTATGGTCACATCGGTCCCCTGTTTTTTGACTGACGCTTTGCCGAGCTCGATATAATATTCTTCTTCGGGTATTTCTGATTTGTCCCCATACATTACTTCACTCTCCATAAAGATCACCGGATCTTCTTCATAGCGGATGGCCTGTTTAAGCAGCCCCTTGGCATCATAGCCATTGCTTGGAGAAACTACCTTAATACCCGGAATATTGGCATAATAACTTTCAAATGCGGTGGAATGCTGGGCGCCAAGCTGCCCGGCTGATCCGTTGGGTCCGCGGAAAACGATCGGACAGCCAACCTGTCCGCCGCTCATGGCCAGCATTTTCGATGCTGTATTCAGGATCTGGTCCAGCGCCAGGGTGGCGAAGTTCCAGGTCATAAATTCCAATATCGGACGAAGGCCGTTTTGGGCCGCGCCCACGCCAATGGCCGTAAAACCAAGCTCCGAGATGGGCGTATCAATGACCCTTTTAGGACCGAATTCATCCAGCATGCCCTGACTCACTTTATAAGCGCCATTGTACTCAGCCACTTCCTCCCCCATCAGAAAAACGCGGTCATCACGCCGCATCTCTTCTGTCATGGCTTCACGCAAGGCTTCCCGGAATGCAATCTGTCTCATTTATTAGGTAAATTAAGGAGGGGCAAAAGTATTGAGGAATGAGGAATCGGCAATGGGGATTTTTGATTAATCGTCAATTTCGCCCCGAAAATCGAAGGATTGATCTCCTTAATCGAATAAGTTCTTAAAAGCTGGGAATCCGGAGCATCTTTGTATTGTCAACGCGTCGAAAATATCTAAACGAAATAAACCGCTAAACCCTGACCGAAGAAAAATCCTGAATCCTGAAAAACCAACCCCGATCCTAAGAAAACCGAAACCAAATCCAATCCGAAAAAAAACCAGAAACCAAGTCCTGAGAAAGCAAATCCAAACATCCGAAAAACCAAACCGAATCCTAAGAAAACCGAAACCGATCCAATCCGAAAAAAACCAGAAACCAAGTCCTGAGAAAGCAGATCCAAACATCCGAAAAACCAATCCGACCGATCCTTTGAAAGCCGAGACCATTAGCAGATCCATCCTCATGAAAACCAGAAAACCAGTATCGTAAAAAACCGGAATCTTCAATCCTTTACCATCATGAAAACGTTTACATTCTGACTACCCGGTTTAACGAATTGAAAAAGCCGTTCCAGTATAACCGGAACGGCTTTTCTATTTGCATTTCTTTCCATTATTATTTCATTATCCCTAACTCTTCCAGGTCTTTCACGGTAATTACCGGCAACTGATTGGCACTGATCTTTTCTATGACCCGGTTCGCGACCCGCAATGCATCTTCCCGGGTCTTAAACCCTTGTTTTCCTGCGACGGCCGGAATATAATCCTGATGAATATAAATTTTATTGCCGGCCATGATATTATAGCCCCATCCATAAGTGGTCTGAACCGGAACAGCCTTGAGGAATATCTGGCCTTCATGATCCCTTTTGCCCGATCGTTCATGCCGTACAAAAAAAATCACCGCGCTGCAGATCAGCAACGCGGTGACGGTCAATATAAAATATTTCTTCTTCCTAATTATCATTTGGATTCAACACCACATTGGGCTGGAATTCACGGAGGAAATCTGAGGCAGCCGCTTGGCCGGGTCCGCTTCTGCCGGTGGCAATATACCCCCGGTCATGTACATTAAAGCCGACCGCCCCGGTTGTTGAAGGACCTTCAAAATTCGATTTGGGTGTCCACAGATCCGAAACAAAATCGTATTCCCAGGTATAGGTAAGCGCAACCCCGTTTTCGCCACAGCTGATATATCCCTTGTTGCCAATGACAAAAGTAGATGCGTTGTTTCTTACGATATTAACATAGCCATCATCATAGGAATCACTGCTGTAATTGGTAAGGTGGCGAAGTTCCACCCAATTGGCAGAAGTCAGAGACGGGTCATACACCCAGAAATCCGTGACCGGTGTTCCGCTGTTAATACCGGTTAAGAGATAGGCCTTATTATTATAAATAAAAGTAGCAGCTCCATATCTTTTATTTCCGCTAAAACCAACGTCCAGCCAGGTATCGGATAGCGGATCGTAACGGTAGAAATCCTTCAGTGCATTGCTCCCGTCAAAACCGGTGCCGAGGTACCCGTAGTTTCCAATTCCAAATCCGACCGCTTCATACCGGGGGCCACCCACAAAATCTGATTTCCTGGTCCATTCGTTTACAGCAGGGTCATATTCATAAAAGTCAGTCAGGTAATTAAATCCGTCATAACCCGTTCCCACGTATCCCTTACCTGCAGCGGTGAAAGCAACGGCAGAACTTCTTTCTGTACCGGGGTCCATACTGGCAACCTGTGACCAGACATCGTTTATGGCATCATATTTCCAAAAATCACGATACCGGATATTCAGTCCATCCCAGCCTGTTCCGAGGTAAGCAGTATCCGCAATCGTAAATCCCACGGCTTCACTCCGGGCCGGACCGTTCAGTTGGGATCTGGTCACCCAGTTCCCATTCTGCGTGTAGGGAATGGTATTACTATGGCAAGAAAACAAAGTGAATAAAACAAGAGCAGAAAGTCCTTGGAAATAGATCCGCTTCATATTGGTGAATTAAATAGATACTGTGTTTTGTTGCGATAAAAGTATTTTATTTGCAGCGCGAAATACGGACAATTCAGGGGATTTCACAAAAATTTATCAAATAACGCGAACCCGTTCAATTGTTAATCGAACTCAAAAAACATACTTTTGCCTTTTCACCAGCATTCATCCATTACGTTCCTGGCCGGATCCCTAATCAGCAGATAACCACAGCATGACAAGGAAAAGTTTTTTCAGACATCATTTATATTTATATCTGTTAGCTTTTCTTTTAATACCGGGGGCGTTCTCCTGTACTAAACCCGCCATTAATTTTGATAGCAACTTTGGCAGCGACAACAGTACCAATGTGGTGGTGGTGGATACCTTCGAAATAAAAGTTTCCACTGTTTTCCTGGATTCCTTTCCTACCTCCGGAACGGGCACCATGCTGATCGGAGAATATCAGGACCCTTATCTGGGAACTATTTCCTCCAGAAGTTTTTCGGAAATCACTTATCCGGCCCTGCTTCCGACCTTAACCAATCTTTCCACCTATGATTCGATCCAGCTCATTTTCCGGATCTCGAAGACCTTTTACGGAGATACAACCAAGGTCCAGCGCTACCTGGTCAGCCAGCTAACCGGTTTACTGGATTATCCTTACCTGCAAGCCGCATTTTATAACAAGGATTCCATCCCTTACGACCCCAATATCCTTGGATCGGCAGACGTGCAGATCAATCCTACGGCCGGATATACTTCACAGAAGACCGGAGATTCAATCAAAATCAATCTTCCGGATGCACTGGGACGGGATTTTTTTAAGCTCCTGTACAATCACTCGGATACGGTCAAAAATAAACAGACCTTCCGAGGCTATTTCAAAGGGCTCACCATCTATCCGGATCTCAGCAAACCCGGAGCAGCTTATGGCTTCAAGGATTCCATGTTTGTCCGCTTATATTATCATGAGCCCGGCGTGGTTCAACAGCTCAAGTTTATTGATTTCCCCTATGTCAATAAGAGTAATCAGTTCAATCAGATTTCTTACAACAGAACGGGGACTTCGATTCAGAACATAGGTCAGCAAAATAATGAAATTCCTTCCGCGGCTACCGGCAACATGGCCTTCCTGCAACCCAGCACCAGCCTCTATGTAAAGCTGTTGTTCCCGACCATCAACAGGCTCCTGCAATATCAGGATTACCTGAGCGTGCTGAAAGCGCAACTGGTAATAAAGGCGGTAGATGGAACTTACAGTCCGCTCCTTGCCCTGCCTCCACAGATCAATTTAGCAATGAGCACACAGGCCAACACCATGGGGAGTACTTTATCCGCAGGTACGGGAAACCTGAATGTTGACTATTTGTACGGGGCCAATACATCCTATTCTTACGATATTACCAGTTATATCCAGCAGAAAATTCTTCTCGGGGTGGAAGACAATAGACAGAACGGTTTATTTTTAACGGTTCCTGCACCGGCTTATAATACCAGCTTCAACAGGCTGGTGGTGGGCGATCAGTTTAATCCGTTTAAAGTAAATCAGATTTCCCTGAGAATCTTTTATGCCTCATATTATTAATATGTTCAAACCGAACGGTTTTCCTTTCATGAAATTATTTTTGACCATATTATTTTCCATGCTGCTGCTGTTTGATCTGCGCGCGCAGAATAATAATTCCCCCTATTCGCTGCTCGGGATCGGAGATCTTGAGGATGGTTTTGTAAACCGCACCACGGGCATGTCATCAACCGGAATTGCTTACCGAAACAACCGGTATGTAATCGCGAATAACCCGGCTTCCCTTTCCGCTTTGGATAATCAGTTCTTCGCCGGCGAAATCGGAGTCACCGGAAAGTTCATCAGTTATTCCGGCGATCCTGTAAGCACAACCAACAGCACATCGAGCGATATTACGTTTAAGCGATTTACCCTCGGCACCAAACTTTTCAAGCATTGGGGCAGCGCCGTTGGACTGGCCCCCTACAGCACCGAAAACTATGAATTCGGCAGTCAAAAACCCCTGGGTTATGGGGGCGCGACCATACCGTCTTACAATGAGGGATTCGGCGGAATCAATAAAGTGTACTGGGCAAACAGTTATGAATTTTTCAATCACCTATCGATAGGCGTAACCTCTTCCTATCTTTTTGGATCCATAAACACCAAGAACATCATCCAGGATCCGTCAGGAAGCGGCATTTATATTTCCAAAAACGACAATACTTATTACAGTAATTTTTATTTTGATTACGGACTTCAATATTATACTGCCATAAACAGGCATTGGGATATTTCCGTAGGACTGGTTTACGCCAATCCCGGCTGGTTAAATACCGATCATGAGATCACGGTGCTCAATATTGATTCCGTTGCCATCCGGTATAAAGACAACGTGGGCAAATTTAACATCCCCCCCAGTTATGGCGCCGGTATAGCTGTGACCCATAACAAGAAATATACTTTCCTGGCGGATTACCGTTTCCAGAACTGGGGCGATCATAGTTCCAATTCGGGTAATTTCACATATCAGAATAGCCAGCGCGCTTCCATCGGATTTGAACTTTCCAAAAAGAAAACGGCCTACAATACCATATTTGAAACCAGTTTCCTCCAGGCGGGTCTGTACTATGACAAATCCTATGTTTTAATTAACGGAAAGCCAATCGAGGATATGGGCGTTACCGCCGGGTTCGGTGTGAATGCCAAGCACAGTCCCCTGAGCATAAATGTTTCCCTGCAATATGGAATCCGCGGAACCACCGCAAACAACCTGGTAAAGGAAAATTACGCAGGTGCAACTTTTATTTTTTCCTACCGGGACTTTTGGTTTACGCGGGGAAGGAAGTTTGATTGATGTGGTAATGTGTAAATGTGATAATGTGTAAATGCTTTAGCAGTCACCACCTCATCACATTTTCACCTCAGCACATTTTCACATCAGCACATTTTTTTCACATCAGCACATCTGCATCTTACACCCTACAGCACCTCCACCACACTCCCCCACGGCACTCCGAGTCCCGTGCATGCATCCCAGCCATTGGCTGCTGTGTAGCCGCCAATGGTTGCAGTGATGTTATTCCCCTGGGTGATGTCTTTGAACACGGCGGCACTTGCAGCGTAAATCTTCGGATGAATAAACCCCACGCTTTTTTTTAATTTTTGATTGGCCAGGGCAATCAAACCCGATATCAGCGGAGCAACGGCGCTGGTTCCCCCGATAACGGTCCATTGTCCGTCCACCAGAATATTATATCCTGTTGCAGAATCTGCATTGGCCGCAATATCGGGAACGCCCCTGCCCTTTCGCTGTTTGGAATTTACTGAAGCCGGAAGAGCCATGGCCTTCTGGTAATCAGGAACAGGAAACACATCGCTGATACCACCGCCGGTTGCCCAGCCATCTTCATCGTTCCAGACGGTTTCACTACCTGTAAGCAGTTTGGTTCCACCACAGGCAAGTGCATAAGGGCTGGCGGCAGGAAAATCTACATGTGCCTTCCCATCAGTTTGCCTGTCGGAGGATCCGCCATCACCCGCAGCCACGGCGATGGTCACCCCCAATGCCGCGGCCGACTTGAAGACCTCGTTAAAATTGTTTATCGCCTGACCTGTCCATTGATTTTCTGCAGCCCCCCAACTGATGGAAATCACCGAGGGTTTATTTTCCGCATCGTGCACGGCCGCACTGATGGCATCCAGAAATCCTTTGTCAGTATTCGGAGCAAAATATACCACAATGTTCGCCCCCGGTGCCACGGCACCCGCCACTTCAATATCCAACGCCACTTCTCCATCCGCCGTATCGGCTGTTGACGGTGCATTGTGTGCGCCATCTACCGACTGCGCTGTAACGTAAGGAAGGGGGATACCGAGTTTTTGAAAATAAGCCTGCAGGTCCGTACTCCGGTAGCCTCCGCCCAGTTCGATGAGGCCAATACACTCACCCGCACCCGTTACATCTTTGGGATACTTATAGGCCTTCGCCACAGCATCGGGATGATAGGAAACTGTTGCATCAGCAGGTTTAATCACATGACCTTCTTTATGCAACATCCGGAACATGGGCCTTGCCTGCTGGCGATTATCCAATCCGAATACCCCGGTGATGATGTCCCGGAACGATTCCGGGATTTTTATCGGGCCCGTTCTTCCCCTGTAGCTGATTCCCGATTCGGGTACAAAATTGGCCAGATAAACCCCGAAGGCATTGCTGAATTGCTGCACAGTTCCTTTTAAAATAACTGTTCTTTTTGTTGCGGAGGTCTCGACCACCGTCAGGTTGTGGTATTGGGCAAACTCCCTGACCAGCCGGATATCTTCCGCAGAAGCTCCAAAGCGGCGATTATACTGTTCACGACTGACGGGCTTTTGTTTTCCACGACCAAGTGCTTTGATATAATTGGTAATGGCTGTTTTTCTGCGGAGCGTGACCGTTACTTCAATCACTTCGTTGAACAACGTATTGCCGGTATTAGTTCCCTGCGGGATCTTCCGGGCGCTTCCGGACAACTCCATGCGCGGCTGAAATCTTTCTGATAACCGGTCTGAACTTTTTTTGGATGAAGACATGGCACCTGATTTTAGATTAATTTGCAGTATGACTACCCCCCTGCGCGTTGCGATCCTTGATCTCTATGAAGGCCGTCCTAACGAAGGCATGCGCTGCCTGCAACAAATTTTACAGGAATATGGCGAGGCGAATGATCTGCCCGTAGTCTCCACGGTATTTGATGTTAGAATACGGGAGGAACTGCCTGACCTTTCCTATGATGTTTACTTATCCAGCGGCGGCCCCGGCAGTCCGCTGGAAAGTGAAGGCATTAACTGGGATAACAAATACATGGACTGGATGCATGGATTGGTGAAACATAATATTATTGCCAATGAATCCGATAAAAAATATGTACTGTTTATCTGTCATTCATTCCAACTCGCGTGCCGGTTTTTCAAAACCGGCAAAGTGACCCGGAGGCGATCAACGGCTTTTGGGGTTTTCCCCATACATATGAAGGCCGAAGGGAAAAAAGAGTCAGTATTTCATGGCTTGAATGATCCATTTTATGCCGTGGACAGCCGCGATTATCAGGTGATAAAAGAAGACCGATCAGATATAAAAAAGAAAGGGGCCAGCATCCTGGCCATCGAAAAGGAAAGGCCGCATGTGCCTTTGGAAAGAGCCATCATGGCCATCCGGTTCAACGAATATATGCTGGGGACCCAGTTCCATCCCGAAGCCGACCCGCTGGGCATGAGCATGTACCTGCAGCGGGAGGATAAAAAGAAAACGGTGATCGAAGGTTATGGCGAAGAAAAATGGAGGCAAATGATCGAGCATTTGAACGATCCGGATAAAATAAGAAATACCTACTCAAAGGTAATCCCGAATTTTCTGGATATAGCCCGCGGCAGGGATTGATCCGAAAAACAAAGAGTCATGATCCCCCATTTGCGAAAATCATACAACGATGATTTCAGTTCAGCAAAATATGAGGCTTTTCTCAGGGACCTGAATGCAAAATACCCTGGCAGCATTGACTTCCGGGTAGCGGAAACGCCTGTTTTTGTCCCCTCGGGCTTCAGGGATAAAATGATCAACGCCTGCGAGTCCATCGTAGATCTAATAACAGATCCTGATTTTAAGCAGCAGACCAAGAATGCCATTCCTTCAGGTGACTTTGTTCCGGGAACAGAATCTCCCTGTTCTTTTATTGCGTTTGATTTTGGCGTTTGCCTGAACGAAAACCAGGAGCTGGAACCCCAACTCATCGAGATGCAGGGATTTCCAACGCTATACGGTTTCCAGGTTTATTACCCGGATATTCTCCGGAAGCATTTTTCCCTGCCGGCAGAATATACGCCCTACCTCAATGGATATATCCGCGAGACTTATCTGGAAGAACTGAAAAAAGTAATCCTGGGAAATTCCGCTCCGGAACAGGTTATCCTGCTGGAAATAAAACCGCATCTGCAAAAGACCCGGATTGATTTTTATTGCACCCGGGATTATCTCGGCATTCAACCGGTATGCATCACGGACCTGATCCCGGAGGGAAACCAATTGTACTACGTTAACGACCAAACGAAGAAGAAAACCCGGGTGGAACGCATTTATAACCGCATCATTTTTGATGATCTGCATGCACAAAAAGATTCGCTGGGGCCACACATCTCCTTACAGGAATCCTGGGACGTGCAATGGGTGCCCCATCCCAACTGGTTCTACCGCATTTCCAAACACACGCTGCCCTTCATACGCCACCCCTACGTGCCGAGAACTTTTTTCCTGGACCAGATAAATCAAATTCCTGCCGACCTGGAGAATTATGTACTGAAACCACTTTTTTCTTTTGCAGGTCAGGGGGTGATCATCGACGTAAAAAAAGAAGACATCGTTTCCATTCGCGATCCGCAAAACTGGATCCTCCAGCGGAAAGTAAATTACGCGCCGGTAATCCAGACACCGGACACTCCCGCCAAAGTGGAGATCCGCATCATGTACTTATGGCCAGAAGATCAGGCAAGGCCGAAAGCCGCCATCAATCTGGCCAGACTAAGCAAGGGAAAAATGATTGGCGTCCGGTATAATAAGGACCAGGAGTGGGTTGGGGGGAGTGTTGCTCTATTTTCCAGTTAACCCGTAGGGTATCGTTTATGGTTTATGGTTTATGGTTGATGGTTGATGGTTGATAGACTTCAGGTGCGAATTCACAATTGAACTCCATCAACCATCAACCATCAACCTTTCTAGCTTCTCTCACTAAGTCCCGCCAAAAGATATTCCGAATTCAGCCTGGCAATACTGGTCATGGAAATCTCCTTCGGACAGACCGATTCACAAGCCTGGGTATTGGTGCAACTGCCGAATCCTTCCTTGTCCATCTGGGCGACCATAGCCAGCGCGCGTGATTTCCTTTCCGGTTCTCCCTGCGGCAGAAGCGACAGGTGGGAAACCTTTGCTGAAACAAAAAGCATCGCCGAGCTATTCTTGCAGGCAGCCACACAAGCCCCACAGCCGATACAGGCTGCCGCGGCAAAAGAAGCATCGGACAAATCCTTGGCTACCGGAAGGGAATTGGCATCCTGGGCATTTCCTGTATTCACAGAAATGAATCCACCGGCCTGAATGATCCGGTCAAATCCCGACCGGTCCACGATAAGGTCTTTGATTACCGGAAAAGCATTTGCCCGCCAGGGTTCAACCGTGATGGTATCACCATCTTTATACGCCCGCATGTGGAGCTGACAGGTTGTATTGGCGTGCCAGGGGCCATGTGGCCGCCCATTGATGTACATGGAGCAGGTTCCGCAAATACCTTCCCGGCAATCATGATCAAAGGCAACAGGCTCCTGCCCTTCACTGATCAGCCGCTCATTCAGCACATCCATCATCTCGAGAAAAGACATTTCCGAAGAAATATTCTCCACCTTATAAGTTACGAATCCCCCTTTGGTCTTATTATTTTTTTGCCTCCACACTTTGAGTGTGAGGTTCATTTTGTAGTGATCCATGCATTAATGTGTAAATGTGAAAATATGTAAATGTGTAAATCATTTCAATCTCAAACTTGTTTTGCTGAAGTAATTATTTTAGATAAGATCTTAATAATCCCTTCCAGATCACTTCTATATTTCTCATCAAATTTATACCCCGCACTTTTTTCGCAAAGGATCAGCCAGTACAAACTTTCGGCGGCCTCTTTTGACGCAAGTTTCATCTTATGAATAAAATCAGCCCTGCTTTCCGCGTGCTGTGCTTCAAAAACGTTTGCCCCAATGGAAGTGGCTGATCTTAATAACTGATTCGCGACAACAAATTTTTTTTCTTCATTAAGCTGTCACAATATCTGATAATGCCCAATGAAAACTCTATCGTTTTATTAACAATGAGGTTTTGTTTTTCGTTCGCAATGCCTGATAAGAATTAATCTAATTTGAAAATGCAGAGAGCAGAAAGCCTGAAAACGTGCATTCAACAAGCGATCGCATTCAAATTAGATAATTATCAGGCAAGTCATTTGCCATCCTGACAAAATACCACTATTATTACCACCCCTTCATATACAAAGAACTCGTAAAAATCAAAATCTCCTGCATTTTCACATTTCCACATCAGCCCATTTCCACATCACTTATAGCTTCGCTGCGAAGGTTTCGCCACTTCAAAATGCAGCGCCTCCTTATGCAGTTCCCACTGATGTTCCCCTTTGTATTCCCAGGCTGAAACAAAACTGAAATGTTCATCATCCCGCTTGGCTTCTCCTTCCGGCGTTTGCATTTCCTCCCGGAAATGGCCGCCGCAGCTTTCGTTGCGGTTGAGGGCATCAATACACATCAGTTCGCCCAGTTCCAGGAAATCTGCCACCCGGTTTGCCTTATCCAGTTCGGGGTTCATGCTTTTAATGTCTCCCGGAATTTTCAGATCCTGGTAAAACACTTTTTTGAGTTCCTGGATTTCCTTAATGGCTTCCTGCAGGCCGGCGGCATTACGCGCCATGCCGCATTTTTCCCACATGATTTTCCCCAGCAGCTTATGAAAGTGATCCACTGTTTTTGTACCCCGGATGTTCATCAAAAGATCCATTCGTGAAGCCACCGCTTTTTCCGCTTCCACAAAGGCAGGATGGTTCGTGGGAATTTCCGGCGTGCGGATCTCATCAGCCAGATAGTTTCCGATGGTATAGGGGATCACAAAATATCCGTCTGCGAGTCCCTGCATCAATGCAGAGGCGCCAAGCCTGTTCGCTCCATGATCTGAAAAGTTGGCTTCCCCGAGACAATATAAACCGCGGATGCTGGTCATCAGTTCGTAGTCCACCCAAAGACCTCCCATGGTATAGTGAATGGCCGGATAGATCCGCATGGGCACTTCGTAAGGGTTTTCTCCGGTAATCTTTTCATACATGTCGAAGAGATTGCCATATTTTTCTTTCACCACTTCTTTCCCGAATTTTCTAACCTGTTCTTCCGAAGCATTTTCAACCCGCTGTTTGTGTACCACCACATGACCATACCGTTGAATCGCATCTGAAAAATCCAGATAAACCGCCTGTTTAGAAGTACCCACACCATAACCGGCATCACACCGTTCTTTAGCGGCGCGGCTGGCTACGTCCCTGGGCACCAGGTTTCCGAAAGCCGGATACCTTCTTTCCAGATAATAATCTCTTTCCGCTTCCGGAATATCCTTTGGTTTGCGCGTGTCGTTTTGCTTTTTGGGAACCCAGATGCGCCCATCGTTCCGCAGGGATTCGGACATCAGGGTTAATTTGGACTGATAGTCGCCAGACACCGGTATGCAGGTTGGATGAATCTGGGTATAACAGGGATTGGCAAAATAAGCCCCCTGTTTATGTGCTTTCCATATAGCGGTTGCATTACATCCCATGGCATTGGTGGAGAGATAAAATACATTGCCATATCCCCCTGAACATAATACCACCGTATGACCAAAATGTCTTTCCAGCTCACCGGTTAAGAGATTGCGGGTAATGATCCCGCGCGCCTTACCGTCAATCACCACCAGCTCCTGCATTTCATGACGGGCATAGACCTCCACGTTACCCTGCGCCACCTGCCGCTCAAGAGCCTGATATGCACCGAGCAGCAATTGCTGGCCGGTCTGTCCTGCCGCATAAAATGTTCTTTGCACCTGCGTTCCGCCAAATGACCGGTTACTAAGCAGGCCGCCATATTCACGGGCAAAGGGAACGCCCTGCGCCACACACTGATCAATAATGTTGACACTTACTTCTGCAAGCCGGTGCACATTGGATTCGCGGGACCGGTAATCTCCTCCCTTGATGGTTTCATAAAACAGCCGGTAAACACTATCCCCGTCGTTCTGATAATTCTTTGCTGCATTAATTCCTCCCTGTGCGGCTATGCTGTGCGCCCTGCGCGGAGAATCCTGGAAGCAGAACGATTTTACTTTGTATCCCAGCTCGGCCAGGGTTGCCGCGGCGGAAGCACCTGCAAGACCCGTTCCCACCACAATGATCTCGATCTTCCGCTTGTTGGTTGGGTTCACGAGTTTAATATGTCCCTTGTAGTCATTCCATTTCTGCTCAAGCGGTCCTGGAGGAGTTTTTGAATCGAGCATATTAGTTAGAGCGTTTTATTTAATAGCATTAAATTAATGTGATAATGTGCTCATGTGTAAATGTGCTAATGGCCTATTTGTAAATTCATTTATTGATTTCATCGCATTCTTCATTTCCACATCAGCACATTTACACACAAGCACATTTCTTCAGCGCATCAACTCACCCATTCCAGATAAACCGAAACCGGCATCATGGCGAAGGCCACACAAACAATAACGGAAAAAGCAAACCCCACTCTTTTGATCAGAACCATATATTTTCCGTTGGGAACACCCAGGGTTCGGAAGGCACTCTGGAATCCGTGCAGGAGGTGATATAACAGAGATGCGCAACCGAGGATATACAGTACATCCACCAGCGGACTCTGGAATACGCGCACGATCTCGGCATATTGGTTAGCCACCTCCTTTCCGTCGATGTCCACAGTGGGCAGATCGCTGAACCGGGACGGAACCCAGAAATGAGACAGGTGCATGATCAGAAAAAAAAGCAGGAGGGTCCCGAGCAATCCCATGCTGCGGCTGTACCATTTACTGCCCCGGTTGCCCAGGCTGACGGCGTATCCCGTTTTACGGCGGCTCCGGTTCTGGATCTCCAATACCAGGCCCTGGATGATGTGCAGGATCAGACCCACGAATAATCCCACTTCGAGGATGCGGATCACGACGGTGGTGCCCATAAAATGGGAAGCCTTGTTAAACATGTCCCCCCCGTCGTTGGCCCAGATGGTGGCGTTGATGCCAACATGCACCACAAGAAACGCAATAAGGGATATTCCCGTCAGGGACATAATAAACTTCTTTCCGATGGATGAAGTGAAAAATTCAGACCATTTCATATTTGTCTTGAAAATTGAGAATCAGTAGAATAAGGCAAAAATAAGTCAGGAAATGGGAAATCCCTATCTTAGCCCCTCAAAAATCTGTTTTTGATGAAACGCGAAGAAGATTTTGAAGCCAATCTTTCGGGTGAGGAAGGAACCACAGAGGAAACGAAAACGAATTGGTTCAAGCGGATCAAAAAAGGGATTCTGACCAGCACTGCGGAGAAAAAAGAAACTCCGGAAGGTCTCTGGACCAAATGCCCGAGCTGCAATTATATATGCACCATGACCGAGTTGCGGGAAAACCTCTTCGTTTGTCCCAAGTGCAGCCACCACCACCGCATCGGAAGCGACGAGTACTTTGAGATCCTTTTCAACGATAATAAATATGATGTGCTGTATGAGAATATCCGTTCAAAGGATTTTCTGCATTTCACCGATTTGAAGTCGTACGAAAAAAGACTGGAAGAAACCTGGAGCAAAACGGATATTACGGACTCGATACGGATCGCGGCCGGACAGGTTAAGGATCATCATATGGTCGTAGGTTGCATGGACTTTGAGTTCATCGGCGGATCCCTGGGCAGCGTGATGGGGGAGCGTATTGCGCGGGCTGTGGACTATTGCCTGGAACACCGGGCGCCCCTGATGATCATTTGCAAATCGGGCGGCGCCAGAATGATGGAAAGCGCCTTCTCGCTGATGCAGCTGGCCAAGGTTTCCGGTAAGCTTTCCCAAATGACAGACGCCCGTATTCCCTATATTTCTTTGCTGACAGATCCCTCTTTTGGAGGGATTTCTGCTTCTTTCGGCATGCTGGGCGATCTCAATATTGCCGAACCTGGCGCATTGATTGGTTTTGCCGGTCCCCGCGTAATCAGAGAGACGATCAAAAAAGACCTGCCCGAGGGTTTCCAGCGCAGTGAGTTTCTGCTGGAGCACGGATTCCTGGATTTTATCGTGAACCGCAAAGAATTAAAACAAAAGATCACGACCATCCTCACCCTGCTCAGGAACTGAGCATCTATCCTAACTTTGCCTACTTTTTAATACCGCATGACTGAAATCAGAAACAGATCGGCTTACCATGAATACCAGATTGAGGAAAAACTCGATGCGGGAATGGTGTTAGTGGGAACCGAGGTAAAATCAATCCGGGAGGGAAAGCTGAGTTTTGCAGACAGTTTCTGTCTGTTTTTCAAGTCGGAACTCTGGGTGAGAAACCTCCATATCGCCGAATATCGCTTCGGCACCACGAACAATCATCTTGCGGTTCATGATCGCAAACTACTGCTGAACCGCAGGGAGTTACGCAAGCTGGAAGCCAAATTGAAGGATAAAGGATATACCATTGTACCTTTGCGGGTTTACTTCAATGAAAAGGGTCTCGTGAAAATGCAGATAGGTCTTGGAAAAGGTAAAAAGCTACATGATAAACGGGATTCCATCCGGCAAAGGGACACAGAACGGGAGATAAAAAGATATATGAAATAGATTTGCCATAGTTTATTTGCCCTTTTTTCAGGCAAAGGGTAAAATAAACATAAGATGGTATAATGATTGCCAGATTAATGCGTTAGAACAGTTCGATCACTCATACTTTGAAACCCATGAAAAACCTGATCGTTACCTTTTTAATACTTCTTTTTGTTACGGCAAGCCAGGCACAATCCGTCACCGGATACTGGTATGGACAGGCCAATGTGGAGGTGGCCGGCATACAGAACAACTACCTGACCGAACTCATTATTGCCCAGAAAGGAAATAAAGTGAAAGGCTTTTTCGGTTATTACTTCAAGGATGTTTACCAGAGTTTTGTAGTAAAAGGGACCTACGACCGGGCTACCCGGAAAGTGGTGATCAACAATATTCCTATTATTTTTTACAGGACAAACTCCACAGAGAACAGCGTGGATTGCATCACCAGCTTTTATGGCACCCTGCACGTTTCGAGGGTGAAGACTGAACTTTCCGGCTATTTCTACAGAGATAAAAAATATACATATACCTGCCCGGACCTGAGGGTAAATTATACACTCTATGCCGAAGCCAAGGTGCAGGACAGCATATTTAAAGATATGACCAGCACGCGGTCTTTCTGGAAACCCCAGCCACCGCCTGTTGAACTGGTGAAAGGAAAGGACGCCCAGGATCAGTCTGAAATGGCGGCCATGGCGGATTCGGAAAAGCAATCGAAGGCGAAAGACGTTGCGTCCAACGGTACGACGGCGGGAAACAAATCCGATGCTGCTTCAACTTCGTTAAAACCAAAAGAAACAACCGAAGCAGCCACAGGCAATGATCCAAACAAGGAGACAAAAAGTTCCGGCAATGCTATTGCTGCCTCAGAAAAACAAAACGCCGTAGCGGTTGTCAAAGCAGAGGAAAAACCTGTTCTTCCATCGGATATTGTAAAAATCAACACGGAGTTTAAAAAAAGAAAGCCGATCGTAGGCAAACTGATTGAGGTGGCATCAGACAGCGTGAGGCTTAGTTTTTACGATAATGCCGAAGTAGATGGCGACAGCATTTCGGTATTTCTGAATGGCAATCTGGTTGTCGCCCATCAGGGTCTTACCGAGCGCGCTTTTAACGTGTATGTGCAACTCGACAGCACGAAAGACGTGAATGAGGTGAGCATGTTTGCCGAGAACCTGGGAAAATATCCCCCCAATACCGCGCTGATGGTGATCAGTGACGGTGAAAAAAGATACGAGACTTTTCTTTCCAGTGATTTTAACGGAAACGCCACCATCAAACTGCGTCACCGGCGGAACGGGATAGCAGGCGCCACTCAGTGAAAATATTTTTCAACACCCACTGCAGGCTTCCATCCGGAATGCGGCTCAAAATAATTCCATAACAGGGCTGATACTTTACGCGCCAGCTGCCAGGCTTCATTATCCGGCTCCCATCGTTGATCCTTGTTATTTTTTGTTGCTATATAAAAAACATAATCTCCATGGGGTGCATTGACCAGCACGGCCTCGGAGCGCGAATCATCTACCATTCCCTGTTTCGACGCTGCCTGTACGTAGGGCGGGATCTGAGAAAGCGCATATTCATCCCAGAAAACCTGGGTCATTATACGATACATGCGTTCACTGGCTGCCGGGCTAACCGCTTTACCCTCTCTGATCATCAAAAGCAATTCAGCCATTTCTCTTGGCGTGGTCTGACCCCACCCATACAATTCCCTGTTCGCTTCCCGGCCAGGCGTGCGGGCATTCACCCGCGTAAACTCAAAACCATGATCCGCCAGCCAGCTGTTAATCGCTACACCACCGCCCGCAAGTTTTTCACACCAGACGGCGGCGGTATTATCGCTATGGGTGATCATCAGAACGATGGCTGTTCTTAAATCAATCTTCGTTGTGTCTTTGAAATATTGCATCAGTCCGGAGCCTCCCCGGGATATGGAATCCTGGTAAACCAGGGGTTGGTGATACGTGTATTCGCCCTGTTCGATTTTATTGAAGATGCCAACTAAAATTGGAAGCTTAATAATACTGGCGGTGGGAAAAACCGTATCCGCATTGATGGCCGCCTCTTTACCGGTTCTCAAATTCCTCACATAAACGCCCGCGGTACCGTGAAAGGAATCCAGCAGCACTTTCAGCTGACCCCGGAGTTTTTTATCTATTTTATTCTGGGAGAAAGCAGTACGCGGTAAAATAATAGTCATAAGAAAAAGACAGGCGGCAATGGAAAAAGATAATTTCATGAGCGAATTTTAGAAAAAATTATGTGTTGCGGCCGGCATCCCTCACAGCATCCTCCATCTTTCCTCCTCGAGGTCGAGTTGGTACAACTGCCCACGGATAATGTCTTCGTCGATCGACAGATCCTTGTTAAGCGTAGCGAGATATTGACGCTGGCTTTCCAGCATCTCCAGGAACAGGGTCCTGGTTGTACCATTCATCCAGTCCTCGTCGGTGTTGTTCGACTTTTCTTCCCAGTGTTGCAATAATTTCTGCACGCCCGCATGGTCCTTCCATTCATTTTCGTGTTTGTTCCTGAGGAATTGATTGGTATGGTCACGCATGCCCAGCTTCAATCTTTTCTTAACGGTTTCTTCCGGTTCATCCGCGATCGGCGCGAACACCCCCGCGTGCCGTATGAAATAGGGCAGGGTCAGTCCCTGTACGACCAGCGTAAGCAGAATGACGATAAACGTGATGAACAGGATGATATCCCGATGCGGAAATGCAGTGCCATTGTCAAAGGCAACGGGTATGGCGAGGGCAGCCGCAAGCGAAACCACACCCCGCATGCCCGTCCAGCCCAGCAGGAGCGGCAGAACCCAGCGCGTCTTCCGGGTACTGACCCGCGATGCAACACCCGGCCGGAAGATCAGCGTAGCCACCATGGCCGTATAGGAGCTGATGATTCTGGCAACAATCAGGACGCCGGTCACCAGAACACCATATCCAATGGCCGTCCGCAGCGGAATGCCCCTGGAGCGCAAACCATCTACAATCTGCGGGAGCTGCAGGCCGATGATCAGGAACACGATGCCATTGAGGATAAAGACAAAACTTTCCCACACGCTTAAGGCCCGGATGCGGCTGGTGGCATTCAGAAAAAGCAGTCGCCGGTTGGCCATATAAAGGCCGCCCACAACCACAGCCAGCACACCCGAACTATGCAATTGCTCCGCTACCCAATACAGAAAATAGGGTTCGATCAGCGTAAAGGCAATATCGGAAGGCGCATCGGTCGGCAGGCGCCGGTGGGCCTGCACAAACAACCAGCCTATTAAGAGGCCAATGCCGGTCCCCCCGAACACCATCCATAAAAAGCTGAGTGTCGCCTGGCCCCAGACGAACTGCCCCGTGCCGACGGCAATCAATGCAAAGCGGAAGATGATCAGCGAAGACGCATCGTTCAGCAGACTTTCCCCCTCGAGGATGGCAGCAGTGGATTTGGGGATCTTTACAAATTGCATGATGGCGCCGGTACTCACAGCGTCGGGAGGTGATACGATGCCGCCAAGCAGAAAGCCAAGCGCCAGAGTAAAGCCGGGAATTAAATAACTGGTCACCACGGCCACCGACAACGCCGTAAAGAAAACGACGAGGAAGGCAAAGCTGCCGATGATCCGCCACCATTTGGTCATCTCATTGAATGAAATAGACCAGGCGGCTTCGAACAGCAAGGGCGGAAGGAAGATGAAAAAAATCATATCCGGACTGATCTTCACCACTGGCAGGCCGGGAATAAAACTGATAGCTAATCCCGCCAGCACGAGCAGAATGGGGTAAGCGATCTTCAGTTTGGTAGCCCACATTTCCAAAAGCACGATGGCCGCTACCATAGCCAGCATGAAAGGCAATACGCTATGCATCGAATGGTTGTTTCAGATTCTCTACAACAAAATGAATGCTTCTCTATTTTCCATTTCAGCATCGACGCTGAAAGGAATCCAGGAAGTTGAATATATAAAAAACTAACGGTTTACATGCAGCCTGTCCTAAAAAAATCAGATTCAAAATAGAATATCGCGGTCGCATGAGTTGCCCGCGCGCCTTTGTCTCTTTTCTTATCGATGTAGTTCCAAAGGGTCGGAATGGGAATGGTTAAAAATCCTTCTTTAATCAGAACAAATAACCTTTCAAATTAAAGCGATATAAGTTCTTCGAACCGAAAAACCCGCTCTGGGAGCGGGCTTCACAAAACAAAGATGGTTAGGGTCGGGATGACAGGATTCGAACCTGCGGCCCCTACGTCCCGAACGTAGTGCGCTACCGGGCTGCGCTACATCCCGAAATTCAAAAGGCCTTTTCAGTTGCGGCCTTATGGCAGTGCGTTTAACTCTGCAAAATAGCACACAAAAGTAGCGGTTAGAAGATTATATCCAATGCATTTCCCATGGATGTTGGATAATTTATTGAGGGTCAACCCGGCGTCGATTCCCGTCGGGCAACATCCACTATAATGATCCGGCCTGCCGCCCCTGGCGTCGCGGTTTTCGCTGAAGGGATTTTATCAGCGACTGGCGTTGTACGTGGTCATCTCCCCGCGATACGAGATGGACTCCCGAAATTTACTGGTTACCTCCAGGGTTGCGTCGCCATCCGCCTCAATATCAAAGTCCATTTTGTCAGCAAAGCGGTTGTCCTTTGGCACGATGCTGATAAACCATCCTCCTTTCTTCCGGGTCTTTACGGTATAAGAAGTAGTGACGGATTTGAATCGGATGCCGCCGTCATTCGAACCCCCCAGCATGGCTGCGTGGGAGATGCCCCAGTAGGGCAGGTCGACCTCCAGACTATCCTGATTGATTCTCACGAAGAAGTAAGGGGTGCCCAGTTCATGACGGTCTCCATTCAGTGCGGTGGCTATCTCCGCAAAAAAGCTATACATCCGGGAGTCGACGACCGTTTTCAAAAGCGCCTCCCGGGCGGCGCGTTGTTCCTCTTTGGCTTTCTTTTTGTCTTCCCTGGAAGTTTGGGCGAATACACTGGCGGTTAACAGCAACAGCGGCATGAGCAATCGTACGCATATCCTGCAATTCATGTGGGGTTTTTATAAAGTTATTTGAATTTCGCCAACACGGCCCTCATTTCCTGCACGATTTCCGGATTACAGAGGTTGTCCTGATACCGATCCTGTCGCAGATTTTTATCTCACTGTTTCAGGTAGTGAAGCGCAATACTTCCTGATTTAAAAATCTTTGACTCAACCAGTTTTAATTGTAATTTCTCCTGCAGGCTAATGCCTTCCAACAACCGCCTCCCTTCTCCTGCAACTACGGGATGAACAACAATATGATATTCATCCACCAGACCAAGCTGTATAAGTTGTGAGGGAATATCTGCACCACCGGTTAGTATATTTTTACCCTGCTCCTGTTTCAATTTAAGTATTTCGTCCTGAAGGTTCGTGCGAACAATTCTCGTGTTTCTTCCTTCAGCCCTGTCTAATGTTCGTGAAAAAACAACGATTTTGCTGATGGAATCAAATGCCTGAGCAAATTCGTTTACTGCGTTTGTCTCACCGGAATGTTTTTTTGCAACGTCGGGCCAAAAAGGAACCATCAATTGATAGGTTTTACGCCCGTAGACAAACAGGTCAGCATCCCGCACAAGGCGGGTATGATATTCATGCATTTCTTCGTCTGCGATCATTTTGGTATGGTCGCAGCAGCCATCAATGGTAAGGTTGATTGCGTAGATCAGATTTCTCATTTAATTGCTTTTAGTTTTATTTCTTTCAGTCCTGGTGATGCTGATCATTTTTCAGCATTTTTGACTATAAAGATAATAACCGCTTCGCTTCAATAAAAGGCCACAATACGACATTGTTATGGTGTGGTTGCCGCAAAGTCTCAATCGCCTTTTAAGCATTCTTCAATATTTAGATTTGAGTTGTAGAAAATCAAAAAGACTACAACCGGATCGGTTTTCTTATTATTTACCATTTTTTTTATACATTGACCCATCATTCCGCTTCCGGGCGGCTTAGCTTCTCCCGATCCTGCGACAGTAATTTTTGTTGATGCATAAAATAAAACTTATTCATGGCGGCAACTCCATACGATGCCATTGTAATCGGCTCCGGTATTTCCGGAGGCTGGGCGGCAAAAGAACTATGTGAAAAAGGATTGAAGACCCTGGTGCTGGAGCGCGGGCGTCCCATTACGCATATTAAGGACTACACAGATTCCACAAAAGATCCCTGGGAACTTCCGCATCGCGGAAGCACGACAAACGAAGATGCATTCAACAGCCCGATACAATCTCAAAAAGGCGCGTATAACGAAGTGTCTAAAAAATTCTTCGTGAACGACCGCCAGAATCCTTATGTCCAGGTGAAGCCTTTCGACTGGATACGGGGTTATCAGGTCGGCGGACGGAGCCTGATCTGGGGCAGACAATGTTACCGATGGAGTGATCTGGATTTCGAAGCCAATGCCCGCGATGGTCATGGAGTGGACTGGCCCATCCGGTATAAAGACATCGAACGCTGGTATGATTATGTTGAACCTTTCGTAGGCATCAGCGGGTCTATGGAAGGTTTGCCGCAGTTGCCCGATGGAAAATTCCTGCCACCCATGGAATTAAACTGTATGGAGAAAGAAGTGGCGGAGCGAATCAAAAATCATTACACTGACGGGCGGCGACTGATCATTGGGCGGACCGCCAACCACACCGCCCGCGTGGGTGACCGGGGACCCTGTCAGTTCAGGGACCGCTGTAATCAGGGCTGTGTATACAGCGGATATTTCAGCAGCAATGCCGCCACGCTGCCTGCGGCGGTAAAAACAGGCAATCTGACCATCAGACCTTTTTCCATTGTGCAGGAAATCATCTACGACAAGGACAAACAGAAAGCCACGGGCGTGCGGGTGGTAGATGCCGAAACACTGCAGACCCATGAATTTTATTCGAAGATCATTTTCCTGAATGCCTCCACGCTGGGCACCGCTTTTGTTCTGCTGAATTCTGTCTCCGATGCTTTTCCGGATGGCCTGGGCAATAGCAGCGGACAAATAGGACATAACCTGATGGATCATCATGACGGCGATATAAAGGGCCACTATGAAGGCTTGAAAGACCGGTATATCTATGGCCGAAGGCCCACGGGGATCATCATTCCGCGCTTCCGCAATATCAACGAACAGACGCGGCGCAAGGATTATGTGAGGGGCTTCCAATATCTCGGCGGGGCCGGACGGGATGTGGACAGTCATATCGATGGCATCGGCCCTGAATTCAAGGAACAATTGACCGAACCGGGCGACTGGACCATGCGGCTCGAAGGATATGGAGAGACTTTACCCTATTACGAAAACAAGGTCAGCCTGAACAAAGATCAAAAAGATGCTTTCGGGTTACCGGTGCTGAACATAGACTGTGAATGGAAGGAAAATGAAAAGATCATGTTTAAGGATATGATGGATAGTGCGGCGGAAATGCTGGAGCTAAGCGGAGTAAAAAATATCCGCCATCAGGACCGTGCCGATACGCCCGGGAATCATGTGCATGAAATGGGAACGGCGCGTATGGGGCGTGATCCCAAAACTTCGGTACTCAATGAATGGAACCAGATGCACGATGTGAAAAATGTATTTATTACCGATGGCGCCTGCATGACTTCCTCGGCCTGCCAGAATCCATCACTTACTTATATGGCCCTCACCGCCCGCGCGGCTGATTATGCGGTGAAGGAATTGAAAAAGGGAAACCTGGGATAGTCCGGTCCCCAACGGCGCTCAATACCCAAAAATGTCGCAAACCGCCCGCTGTTTGTCGTAACGACAACCGCTTTGTTCATTTTATCCTTTTTATCTTTATTTCATAAAAACACAAACGTGAAAAATATCAAATCAAAAAAAATCGCCTACTGGATCTTTACCATCTTACTGATCATACTGATGCTTTTTTCAGCGGTGTCCAGTTTTTTTCCTAATCCCCAGGGGGAAATGATGATGAAACACATCGGATATCCGATGAGCGTTTTAAAGCTGCTCAGCGTTGCAAAAATACTGGGCATCATCGCCATCCTGATTCCGGGCTATCCGAGGCTGAAAGAATGGGCTTATGCCGGTTTCGCTTACGACCTGATGGGTGCCCTCCATGCCGGCCTGGCCGCCGGCGATTCGCTGATCACATGGTCATTCCTGATCCTGGGGCTCGTCTTTGTTTTCGGATCTTATTTCCTGTACCATGCAGTAAAACGGTCAAAGGAAACCACCGGGCTTGCATAGATGACCTGGCCTCCCTATTGCCCGATACACATGCCCGGCCCGAGATCAAAAGAGCAGCTATTTATCCCGGGGAATTTTCAGTGGCAATTCAAGCCAGGCCAGCCCGATATTTCGCCTCATGTGGCTGGTGCTTTTTGCGCCTGGAGCGTCGTAAAGCAGCGCCAGCCGGTTACCGGTCTGTATTACCGACGGCATGCCAATTGCCCCTTTCGCCCAGGAACAATTGGAACTGTCCAATACGATCGCCTTGTTTTTCCTGTCCCATCTGTTGAGGTCTTTCGACCAGTAAACCCAAATGGCGTCAGTGTATTCTGTTCCGTTTTGATCAAGGCCGATATGATTGGTAAATAAGAACCAGGTTTTTATTGTCTTCTCAAAATAGAGCGATGAATTTTCAACCTGCTCGCTCAGCGGAACAATAGGCTGGCTGTCCACATGCCATGCGCCATTCAGATTTCGCGTGCGCGCAATGCCGAGGGTTCGTTTCGTCTTGTCATGATC
>JAUZOD010000119.1 GCA_030706635.1 Bacteroidota bacterium | reverse complement strand
GGCTGATGCATGATGCAGGGTACAAGGATGCTTTTATCGTATTGGCCGATGAGAACGGAACCGTGGAATACAGAACGCAAAACGCAGGCAGGATAAACGGATCGGGCGGACTTTCTGATGCCGGGATGAGAATTTTTGGAGCAGGAGCGGAGCGGGTTGCCAGGGCAGTGAAAGATGACTATGGAATGAGAACGGTATTTCATCATCATTGCGCCGGATATATTGAAACCCCCGGTGAGATCAACGCCTTTTTACAGGTAACCGATCCCAGCCTCGTTGGTCTATGCTTTGACACAGGTCATTACATGTTTGGTGGCGGAAAGAATCCGGTTGAGGTGCTGGAGAAAAACTGGGATCGCATCTGGCATGTACATTTTAAAGACTTTTCATCTGAAGTGGCTGCCCGGTCTGCAAAAAATAACTGGGATTATTTCCAGTCTGTTCAGCATGGTGTCTTTTGTGAGCTGGGCAAAGGGGATGTTGACTTTAAGGCGGTCATTCAGTTTTTAGAAAATAAAAAATACGATGGATGGATCGTTGTGGAGCAGGATGTTTTGCCCGGCATGGGAAACCCAAAACAATGCGCAGAAAATAACAGGAAATATTTACATAATAATGGCCTTTAAAAACACTTTTTAAAATTATACCAGGATGAAGCAGGTTAATATCGCATTATTTGGCATGGGTCGTATCGGTAAGATTCATTTTAGAAATATTGAGCAGCATGTTCCTGACGCAAGGATTGTGGCTGTTGCTGATCCTTTTCTGAGTGGGTCTCCTGACGGAAAAAATAGTAATATCTTTTTCTCCAAAAATGCCGATGAAGTGATTGCGATGCCTGAGGTAGATGCCATTTTAATCTGCACCCCGACAAGCTCACATGCTGATCTGATCGAAAAAGGCATCCGGAATGGCAAACATATTTTTTGCGAGAAGCCGATGGACCTTTCCCTGGAAAGGACGGTTGTATTGAGTTCAATGGCAGATGATGCCGGCATAAAACTGATGCTGGGGTTCAACCGGCGGTTTGATCCTGATTTTATGGAAGCGCATAAATCAGTTCGTGCGGGCGCAGTGGGAGATGTTCAGGTTATAAAGATTACCAGCCGAGACCCCGGATTGCCACCAATTGATTATATCAAGCATTCCGGCGGATTATTCATGGATATGGCCATACATGATTTTGATATGGCGCGATATATTATGGGCAAGGAAGTGGTGGAAGTTTTTGCCAGGGGCCTCAATATTATAGATAAGGCGGTTGGCGAGGCAGGCGATATTGATACCGCATTAACCACATTAATTTTTGAAGATGGCACTTATGCCGTCATCGATAACAGCCGGAAGGCCGTCTATGGCTATGATCAGCGATTGGAAATATTCGGGGGCGGGGGCATGATACAGGTTGAAAATAATCTGCATAACCGGAATGTTATCTATAATGAGCAGGGGATACGTCATTCGCTGCCGCTGGATTTTTTTATGGATCGTTATGTTCATTCCTACCTGAATGAAATGAAATTATTTGTAGATGCTTTGAAGAATAATAAGCCCATGCCTGCCGGCGGGGCCGATGCCCTGAAAGCAACTCAGATTGCCTACGCAGCAAAAATGTCTGTGGAGCTTGGTCGCTCGGTCAAACTATCTGAGGTCAAGGTTAAGCCTGAAAAAGTTCGCTGAGTACAAGTGATGAAGCTGGTAATTTCCAGTCATACTGAGATATGATCAGCCACCCTTCTGGTCTAATGCACCCATTTATAATTGTGGACACTGATTTTCAGCGTAATAGATCGGCTGAAATTTTAGATTCCATAATGCTAAATAAATTAGTAATTTGGCAGTCTAAAACCCATTCGGATTATGGTTTTTCCATTACCTGCCGAGGACTATACCGGGGAAAGAATCAGCCTGGAAAAGGAAATTATTCAGCATTCCCATTCGACTTTTTTTGCGCGGATGGAAGGAGATTCCATGGTCAATGCCTTCATTGCGCCAGGAGCTCTGCTGGTCATTGACTCCTCCCGGGAGCCACAGAATATGGACCTGGTTCTGGCAACGGTAAAAGGAAAATTTACCGTTCGCTACCTGAAAAAAAACGATTTCAAAGCCTGGCTTGTTCCTGCCAATTCCAAAATGAGAGCGCAACTGATTGTGCCCGAAATGGAGGTCAGATTTTTGGGGGTCATTATCAGCATTGTAACCGATCCCAGGATGGTCCCCTGCGTACGTATGGGCGGACTGTAAAGTTAATATATGGCATCTTTGTGTTGTCGGCGAGGTTCATTTGCTGCCTCGGACTCTTCAGACTGGCCGCTTATGTTGCCGGGCAAAGAACGACAGAGATCGGCATCCGCTATACAACCGTGACCAACTGTTGAATCGAACCGGACAATTCCATTAAAACTTTTTGCACGGGTTTTAATATTCAGGATTCCACGCTTACTGTTGATCAATATAAGGCCGGGTGATTGTTTTATCCTGGTGAGACAGACGTTTGAAGTTGTTTTGCCCGCTGTTGCTGAGATCTGGCTTTCAGGTCATCAGATTCAAGCCCCATGGGTTTAGCCATCAGGTTAAAATAATTTTCTGACGCATTTACCCAGGTGATTTCTATGATTTCTTTGTCGGAGTAGAAGCGTTGCAGGTTTTGAAAAATTTCGTCAGTGGAGGTTTTGTACATGTTCACTTCTCTGACGTAGGCCAGCAATGCTTTTTCCTTTTCGCTGAAACGTTCAGTTTTTTCAAATTGTAAAATGTCTTTTAGCTGTGCCCTGTCCATGCCCGCTTTATGGGCCTGGTAGCGCATGGCATTGGCGCAAAACGGGCAGTTGTTCAAATGGGAAGTGAAATAGCGGATCATGATCCGCGATTGTTTGGGAAGTGAAAGTTTATTGTCTGTAGATAATATCTTCAGGGATGCAAATAGAACAGGCTTACTGCGTGCATAAATTACTTTTAGTGCGGCCAAAAAGTTCTTGTTAATCCTTTTTCAACAAAGAAAAGCGAATGACAAACACTGCCGGGTTTTACCAGTATATGTCCTTTAGGATATTCTTCGTTTCTCATGACAGACAAAAAGGCCTGCCTGCTTTTCTCTGAAAGCTGTATTTTGTCTTTTACCAGGTTAAAAAATTCAGTCATTCATTAAGGTGAGTTACAAGATCCCTGCTGCCCGGACGATCAGAAAAAAGCCAGCTCCAATACCCATGGTACCGATTGTGACGGTGACCCATTTGCTGGCAGGTGCGAGGCGTTCAAAGACGATCGCTGCGGTTACGATAGCCATTACGAAAAGGTTCATCATTCCCACGACAAGCAGAACAGACATCAGGCCCGCGGAGCACCGGCAGCACCGGACTCCGAGATACAGGCCGTGTTTCCATGCCCTGGAGGCGTCGTCGGGTGCCGCTTGGCCCCGGAAGGGTAATTCCCGGCAGCAGGCAAGTTGACGCCACTTCCAGTCAGTGAGTTGGAGTAAGCCAACTGCCAATACGACTATTCCCATAGCAAACGGAACGATTGAAGACAGCGTCTGGTATTGCATCAAGATTGTATTCAGTGCAACACCCAGTGGAAAAACGGCCAATCCGACGATTGTCCAGACAAGAAAATAACCAAATCCCACTAAGGCCGTCAGCCAGCCTAAACGCCCTGCACTTGTCTCCTGAACAGCCTTACGATAGCGCAGCAGCATCGGCGCCAGGCATGGTAGCATCATAGCCAGCATCATGGTATCCCACATAGCGAGGAAGGATGTCGCGGCATTGAAGAGCGACTGTTCCGACACGGGCATCCATGTCATCGACATGCTCCAGCCACCGGGCATCGGCATTTCTTTCATCGCCGACATGGATATGCTCCATAGAATTGTTACCGTCAAACTAGCGGCAAAGAGCAATGCAATGACTCCAAAAAATGTTCGGGGGGCATTTCTGTCAGGAGTCATATTTCGGTTTATTAAGGCGACTAAAGCGTTGCCCATCTTAATACTCGTAATGCCGGCGCCACCAATACCCCGTTTCGTTGCGTCCCAGGGGCGCGCGGTCCAGCCATTGGTATGCGCCCCACAGACCATCCAATCCGCGCGCATAGGTCGAATAAGTATGATAGATTTCGTCGTCTTTCAGTGCAAAAGCACTCACGCCAGGTCGCTCACGGGTAAACGTGGCAATATCGGTTCCGGCCATGCCGGCAATCTGGGCTACGGGGCCTTTGTCATTTTCTGTTTTCCATTTCCGCACTTCTTCTCCCGCAAGCGGCTGACCTGTTCCGGTCTCGCGTCTGTAATTGTATTCGATATCTCCGCTGCGCTGTTGCTCCTCGCTAAACCAGACATTGAAGTCGGAGTTGAAATCGCTGCCGAACGAAGACGCCCAGGGGAAGATCCATCCCATTCGCTGCTTATATGCCTGCAGTTTTGCGAGCGGTGCGCGTGATACCGCGGTAAGCATCACGTCGTGATTCGCCAGATGAATCGCTATTCCATTAAAGCCGTCGGCGATTGCCGAGCAGGACGGACATCCTGCCTTGTAATCAGGTCCGAACATAAAGTGATATACCAGGAGTTGTGAGCGGCCTTCAAAGAGATCTGCCAGCGAGACAGCTCCCTTTTCGGTTTCAAATTGATAGGTTTTATCTATCTTAACCCATGGCATTTCCATCCGCTGACGCACCAGCTCGTCACTGCGTCTGGTTAATTCTTTCTCCTTCTTAAGCAGTTTCAGTCGCGCTTCCAGCCACTCTTCCCTTGTGCCGGTCTTGTGTTTTTTTTCGTTTTTCATATCATATTAATTAGGCTGCAAGAAAATGCACAAACAGAGTGCCACTATCCCGGATCTTCCGGAGATAATATATCGTCTGACTGCCGGATTATGATATTAAAGACAGGCAGATCGTCGGGATGTATATTATACCAGTCCTTATAAGATTGCTTCTCCTGTAAGCTACCTCATACGCTCTTTAATATCCGGGCAGATCCTGAATACGGTACGGGCTGAATGGAGCCATCCGGAGCCGGCATGCCGTACTGGATGCCTGCGCCGAATACGAGGGTCATTCCGGGTACAGGGGGATTGGTATTGTCAGGCGCCAGCCGGTAAGCGGCGGAGGGCTGCAGCGCATTCACCGGAACCCAGGGCGTGAAAACTGACCGGTAATCCGGTATTTTGGGACAGACGGCATTAAATTTGCCGGACATTTCATCGAAGCTGTAATCGCTGACGGCTGTAAACGCCAGCACAAACTGATAATAGGCATAGCGGGGATTGCCAAAGAAATTGATCCCGGGCGTCAGTGCCGGAATAACGACTTCTGCCACCGCAGCGGACGGATCAATGGTTACGGAAAGCGGCTGACGGATTACGCTGTCAAAAAGGGTCTTCCGGTTGAAACTGAAGCCGCTGAGCAGATCCGGCTGACGGGAAAAAAGAATGGATCTTTTTCCTTTCGGATGGTCTGTATCTGCAGTCTGAATCTTTTTCACGATCGCATTCAGAGGCCCGGATGTATTATAATCGGCCAGCGGTTTAAGGGCATAGAGGCCGGCCCGGATTTCGGCGGACGCAGTTGTAACCGCTTTCCACTCGCTGTTCAGATTACGGGTGGATTCAAAATCGGGTGAGGTTTTGATCTGTTTTTTTGAAGCGCCACCCCTGCTGCGCATGACGATCTTGTCGTGCCCCCGCATTTTATATGCCGAGACTTTCCCCAAACGGCCGGTGAAGCCCATATCCCTCTCCTG
>JAUZOD010000118.1 GCA_030706635.1 Bacteroidota bacterium | reverse complement strand
ATAATCCTGGATGAACGTTCCGTTATACCGGAATTCGTAAGGCCCTCCAAATGTGACGCCAATGGTTTGGCCGGCCCAGCCTCCTTTGATCTTGTCTTTTAATTTTTCTTTTGAAATGCTGAAGGTTTGCTGGGCGAAACCGGATATAAGCAGGAGCATGGCAAAAGTGGTCAATCCTGTTTTTTTCATCTGTCTTTATTTGATGGCTAAAGGATATTTACCGGCATCCCTGAACTCGTCAACTTCCTTCCTGTACGGAGCCGAAGCCTGTGCGCCGAGCTTCGTAACGGAAATGGCAGCAGCCTGGCAGGCAAACCGCGTCGATTCCTGCATATTCTTACCCTCAGATAAAGCGACCACGAGGGCGCCATTGAAAACGTCACCCGCAGCGGTTGTATCTATCGCTTTCACCACACAGCCCGGAACATGGGTATATTCATTTTCATGAAAAAGTAAAGCACCTTTACTGCCCAGGGTGATGATTACTGTTTCCACACCCTGATCCTTTATTTTTTGTGCTGCCCGCCGGGCCGATTCCATATTGTCAACCCCGATTCCCGTGAGCATTTCCGCTTCTTTTTCATTGGGGGTTATAACTGAAATCTGGTTTAGCAGTCCGGCGGGTAAAATGCACGCAGGTGCGGGATTCAGAACAACCATCACCCCTTTTTCGGCTGCCATTTGGGCAACAAAACGAACGGTCTCCAGCGGGATTTCCAGCTGCATGAGGATAATGCCGGCGTTTTCGATGACTGTTTTTGCAGGGAGCAAATCATTTTCACTGAGGGACGCATTGGCGCCGGATGCAACCACAATGCAATTTTCCGCATTTTTATCTACCGTAATTAAAGCGACGCCGGAAGGGTTTTCCAGATCGGAGAGCATGTGGCTGGTGTTGATACCTTCTGCATTGAATAGCTGGAGAGACTGCCTTCCAAAAATATCATTACCTGTCTTGGCAATAAAAGTAATGTGACCACCCAGCCTGGCTGCGGCCACCGCCTGATTGGCACCTTTGCCTCCGGGGTTCATAAAAAACCGGCCTCCCAGTATGGTTTCTCCAGCGGCAGGCAGGCGTTCCGCCTGAATAACCATGTCGGTATTCGAACTTCCTATAATAAGAATGTCCGGTTTCATGATGGGGCTTCGTTTCTTTATTAAAAGATAATATTATTATGGGATATCCCGGAAATGCCATGATCTTTTCTTTTTCCCCGGCGGGATTATATACAAATTGCAGTATATGAGAACCCGGTGAAAGGCTGTTCGTCATCATCACTGAGCCCTGCACGGATTTAAAAATAAACGCCGGCAAGACTGTGATTTTCCGAACCCGCGTGCGAATAATAATAGAAGGAATATCATAATGGTTTCATGCGTACACAACAGGTCAGGGATAATTTTTTGAAGCTTATTCTGGATAATAAAGGGATCATCATCAAAATCTGCAATTCCTATTGTGCCAATAAAAATTACCGGGAAGATCTGGCCCAGGAGATCATATTTAATTTATGGAAATCGGGTGATCACTATGATCCAAACCAAAGGTTTTCTACCTGGATGTACCGGGTTGCACTGAATGTGGCCATATCCTTTTACCGGAAAGAAAAGACTTTGGTCCCGTCCGTCTCCCTTACCGGCGAACATCATGAAGTGGAAGATGAGACAGCAGATGAAGCAGCTGAAAATATCACCCTGCTGCAAAAGTTCATCTTCGAACTGAATGAGTTGGACAGGGCCCTTATGATTCTTTTTCTGGAAGAGAAGAGCTATGCCGAAATGGCCGATATCGTGGGTATTTCAGAAACCAATGTGGGCACGAAGATCAGTCGCATTAAAAAGAAGATAAAACAAAATTTTGCCGACTTAAATAAATAATCATGGAAGACGCCGAACTAAAAAATATCTGGCTGCACTATGACAGAAAAATGGACGAAGCACGCCTTTTGAACCTGCAATCCTGGGCCCTGAACCTGCAGTGCTTTCATAGTTTACAAACGCAGAAGGCAAAATCCAGACTGGATTCGTTGCTGAGGTTTAAAATACGGGCGGTTTTTCTGGGTATAGGCTGGGTGTTATTCCTGGGATTATTGCTGTACGGGAACCATCTCAGGAATCTGTATTTTACCGTTTCTATCGGCATGATCATGCTGATCAGCGTGGTGGCTATACTGTGTTATATAAGGCAGATCCGGCAGATCCGGCGAATAGACTACAGTGAAAACATCGTGGATACCCAGGAGAGGCTCAGCGCCCTGCAATTGTCCACTGTAGCGATTGCCCGTTTTAGCTGGTTGCAACTGCCGTTTTACGCCACCTGGTTCTGGGATAAGCGCTGGATCGATTACGGCAGTCTGAATTTCTGGCTGCTTCTGTTTCCCATTACGTTGTTTTTTTTCCTGCTGGCTATTTTTTTATACCGCAATATATCCGTCAAAAATATGAACAGAAGATGGGTGAGGGCATTGCTGATGGCCGGGCCGGAGTACAAATCGCTGCTGCAGGCAAAAAAATTTGTTGCCGAAATTGAGGAATTCAAAAAGGATGTAACAGTTGACAATGGACAATTGACAGTTGACAGTGGACGGTAAAGTAATTGTCAACTGTCCATTGTCCATTGTCCATTGAAACGGATGCCTATCTTTGAAGGGTATTCCGACCGGCTTATTTCCTCATTAAAAAACAGACACATGAAATACCCGTTAATTAAATATGTATCCCTGCTGACTGTTATTTCTCTGATCAGCCTGGGCGGTTATTCCCAGAATCCGACGGACAAGCCCATGACAAAGGCAAAGGCCGTTCAATGGGTAAAGGCTGGTGTCTGGAAAAATGGCCTGGACAAAAAAGTATTCTCTTCCGTTGATGCCCTGCGTTTCGAAGAGCAGTATAATAAGAATAAAGCGATATGGGATAAAGCATTTGCATTCTTAAACCGGAAGGACCTGGATACCCTGTCTCCCGGCATGTATCCGATTGACGGGAAATTGTTGTATGCAACCGTGGGGGAATTTGAAACCAAAGATCTCGGGAACACCAAATGGGAATCCCACCGCAAATACATTGATCTCCAGTACATGATCAAAGGAGAGGAAAAAATTGGAGTTGCGCCCGTATCCGGGGCGAAAGTGACCGAGGCTTATGATGAATCGAAAGATATTGCACATTACGAAACAGCGGGCAAGTTTTATGTTGCCCGGCCGGGAACCTTCTTCCTTTTCTTTCCTTCAGACGCGCACCGGCCCGATCTGAAAGTGACCAGTAATGACCATGTAAAGAAATTGGTTATAAAGATTAGTGTGGCTGGGTAAATCAGGGTTTGGTCAGCACCCACAGCGGGGTAGCCGAATTGGGATCGCTGCTGATTTCCAGAGTTCCGTCGAATTTATTAAAAGTGCTGTTCACCGAGCCGGTACAGGTAATGCCGATAGCGCCAAATTCGGTAAGAGACATTTTCACCTCAGATCCCGAAACAGTGTAGGTGCCAAAAGTGACCACCTGATTGGCCGTATCTGCAATGGCCCGGGCTGCCGCTGTATCGTTCAGGGATAATGCCGTGTACATCCTGAAGGTGCCGTCAGCATTGAACAGGGCATTGCAATTCCAGTAATTGTCAGTATTGTTGGGATCGGTCTTGAAGGTCCAGAAACCCGCCATTTGAGAATTTGAACTCTTGCTGCCGGACTTGTTGGTCTTTTTGCAGGATCCCAGGGCTATGGCCAGCACCATGGCGAAAAGTATAATTTTTTTCATTTTTTTATTAAAGATGGGGAGATAAATCAGGCCTTTCCGGCAATACTCGACCAATGCATATCTAAAATCGACAGACATGGAATTAATCACCTAATCACCAATTAATTTCGGGAAACCTATTAAATACTAATTTCGGAGCTTCTGGTATACCTATTTTAAAACTATGAGAAAAAATAAAACAATTGATTACGATGCGAAGAAGAAAGTATATAATGAACAATTGCAGATCAACCTCAGTCCAAAGGTTTTGCTCGACCGGCATACGTTTATCGTTTTTGAAAAGGAGTTTCAGTCCGGAAATGTGTACGATCACCTGCTTTCCATATATTAAAACCCCCGGATGAAATTTTATAACATCAGGAGATTATTATTATTAGTCTCCGGAATTTTATTTTCGCTGTCTGTTTTGCATGCACAGGTAAAGGAACCCTTTGAGCCCATCCACAACGGGAGCTTTTCTGCTGAAAGGGTAATGCAGTCTCCCGATCCCCTCATCACTTATCGCTGGCAGAATCCAAGCCTGGCAGATTCGCTTCAGATTTATACACTTCAGCCCGTTTTGATCAAAGCTCCGGATTCTTTTGTCGTTCCTCCCGTTAACCGGATCAGTGCGAACGGCATAACCGTTACCGGAAAAGGAGATATTTTTCTTGACTTTGGCGTTGAAAGCGCTGGCTGGCTTGAGTTTGACAGTGATGATTTGCAGGATACCGTGGAGATGAGTATCAGTGAATACAATGAGCCGGCTGTTGTAAATGAAGGCGCACAAAATCCTGTGAAAACCAAAGCGCCGGTGACATATGGCCAGACCTACCGTCTTGAACTCAATGACCAGTTATATGAGGGTGTGCGCTTTGGATGGATTCACATCAGAAAATTCACAAAGCCCTGGCATATTAAAGATATCCGGTTGATATGCCAGGTTCATCCAACCAACTATCAGGGCAGCTTTTCCTGTAACGATACCCTGCTGACGCGCATCTGGTACACCGGCGCCTATACGGTCAGGCTCAATCTGATGAAAGATTATTTTGGCGCCATTCTGATGGAACGGAGCGACCGGCAATCGTGGACAGGCGATGCCTATCCTGCACAGGCTGCGGCATTGGTCGCCTTTGGCAACTATGATATGGTAAAAGCGAATCTCTTCTTTACGTCTTCCCAGCAGAACAACGGCATTCCATCTTATTCGTTGTATTGGGTTTTGAGTCTGATCGACTATGTTTATTATAGCGGCGACACAGCTTTTTTTAACCAGCTGGCCGCTAATGCTGACCACCGGCTTACGGAGGCGTACGGACAATACGACAGCCTTTCCCGGATGGGTTATATGGGTTGGGATGAAAGACTGGGCGCCGGTTTTGAAAATCCGCAGACCGCCGAAGCACTGAACACCTATAAAATGCTCTGCATAAAAACCTGGGCGCGGTTTGCCGGCGCGCTACGGATTTTGGGGAATAAAACTACCCGACACCTTGCGGACCGGTATGAACGGTATGTGGCTGAAAAGGCCGGGCAGGTAAAACCTGCAGACCTGCTGCATTTTAATATACACGCGTTGTCGGAAGCGGTTGATGGCAACGAAATTAAAATGACGGATTTGTCGCCGGCGGCAGCATCGCTTTTCAGGGACAGGAACAACCGGCTTTCTTATTCGCCCTTCAATCAGTACTTCATCATTCAGGCCATGGCGCGTGCCGGGTATTATCCGGAAGCGCTGCAAACGATCAGGGATTGCTGGGGCGGCCAAATTCACTATGGCGGCACCAGTTTTTTTGAAGTCTACCGGCCGTCCTGGAATCAGATTTTACAAACCAACGATGCGCCGCCAAATAATCAATGCGGATACACGAGCCTCTGTCATCCCTGGGGCGCGGGTGTCACGCAATGGCTGAGCACGGAAATACTCGGCATCAAACCGGCAGAAGCCGGATTCAGGACATTTACCATCCTGCCGCATCTTGCCGCCGGTATTACACGGGTAAAAGGAGAAATGCCAACACCCCATGGCATCATACAGGCATCTTTCGACGCGGTAAGGGGGGAATGCCATTTCAGCATTCCCGAGGGAACGGTAGCATCGGTTATCGGCATTCCCGGAGCCGGCCGCCGGCTGATCTCCCTATGGCTGGACGGCCAGCTGCTGTACAGGCGGGCGGGCGCCGGGAAAAACAAAGCCATCCGGGAGGACGATGAATTCTTCTATCTGACGAATATCGGTCCGGGT
>JAUZOD010000117.1 GCA_030706635.1 Bacteroidota bacterium | reverse complement strand
GTGCAAAACCCCGATCTCAAAATTGTGATATCCGTTGGGCGATGGACCTGGAGCAAGCATTTCTCCGATGCTGTGCCTACGGATACCGCTACCCGGAACTTTGCGTATAGCGCGGTGGATATTGTTGCCAGATATGGAATCGACGGGATCGATATAGATTGGGAATATCCGGGCATGATGGGTGATAGTAATGTCTATCGTCCGGAAGATAAAGAGCACTACACGAATTTGTTTAAAGACCTGCGGCAGATGCTTGATGCTCTGGGCAGGGTTACCGGCAAAACTTATCTTGTTACAACGGCTGCTGGCGGATCAGCGGAGTTTAAAGAACATACGCAAATGAATCTGGTGCAATTGTACACGGATTATCCTATTCGCCGGGTTCCGGGATCGATTGCCTTTTATGCCTTCGGGTTTTCAACCCCGCTTGTCCACCTGGACGGCGATTTTAACCTTATCAGCAAGCATTCGAAACTCAAAACCCGGAAGATTCCAACTTGATAAAAATAGCGCTGATTTATACCATCTGTCGGGCTTCGCCCGACGAAGCACGCCGGGAATATCAGACAGTCTGATAATAAAAAAGCCCGCCGAAATTAAAGCTTCGGCGGGCGAAGTCGGGACGACTGGATTGCCTTCGGCGATCCATATACCCTCCTTCTTACCCAAGAAGCCCGAACCCGACTTCGTCGGGTCCGTTTTGTCTTTTCATCCGCTTTGGCGAACAAGTTCGCCTCGCTCCTGAAAAAGACAAAACCCGCAGCTATCGCTGCGGGCTTCTTGTTTGTCGGGACGACTGGATTCGAACCAGCGGCCTCTTGCACCCCATGCAAACGCGCTACCGGGCTGCGCTACGTCCCGAATTCCCCACCAGGGGCTGCAAATCTAGGATAAAAATCCCTGCCCGTAAAATGCATTTAAAAGCTAAACCGTATCTTCGCGCAATTCCTTATAGATGAAGCTTCTAATCAAACAGGCTTGCATTACCGATCCACACTCCCCGCATCAGGGAAATACCCGGGATATTTTAATTGAAGAGGGCATCATCAGCGAAATCGCTGACTCGATCCCGGACGGGAAAGCGGATAAAATTATTACCGGAAACGGCTTGTATGTTTCCCCGGGATGGGTGGACATCTTTTCGCATTTTGGGGAGCCGGGGTATGAGTTTAAGGAGACCCTGGAAACAGGCGCCCGGGCTGCCGCTGCAGGCGGTTTTACCGATGTTTTTGCCATTCCTGACAGCAATCCGGTCACAGACAGTAAAACGCAGGTGGAATATCTCCGCCAGCGTTCGGCAACGCTGCCTGTGAATATCTGGCCAATCGGCGCCATCACCCGGAACCTGGATGGGAAGCACCTCGCGGAAATGTATGACATGCAGAACAGCGGGGCGGTGGCTTTCTCGGACGGACTCCACCCGGTGCAGTCATCGGGTGTACTGGTCAAAGCCCTTCAATATGTGAAAGCCTTCGAAGGCGTGATCATCCAGATCCCGGACGACATCAGCATTGCACCCAATGGACTGATGCATGAAGGCATCATCTCCACGCGGCTGGGATTGCCCGGCAAACCGATGATGTCTGAAGAACTGATCATTGCCCGGGATATCAAACTGGCCCGGTATACTGACTCGCATATTCATTTTACCGGCGTTACGTCTCCGAAATCCATGGAATATATCCGGCGGGCAAAAGCCTCTGGGCTGCACGTCACCTGTTCTGTAACGCCTTATCATCTTTTTTTCAGTGATGCCGATCTGGGACAGTACGATACCAATCTGAAAGTATATCCTCCCCTCCGGCCCCGGTCTTTTACCGATCAATTGAAAGCAGCCCTGATGGATGGCACGGTGGATTGCATCGCCTCCCATCACCTGCCCCATGAATATGATAGCAAAGTGCTGGAATTTGAACATGCGAAATACGGCATGGTCGGATTCGAAACGGCTTACAGCGCGGTGCAGACTTTGTTTCCCGAACTTTCTCCGGGAAAAATCTATGATTTGTTTGGTGGCAACGCCCGCACCATATTTAAATTAAAACAACCCCGGATTGAAAGAAAAGAAGAAGCTGTGTTGACCCTCTTCAATCCCAAAGAAAGCTGGCAGTTTAAATTATCATTGTCAAAATCCAAATCAAAGAATAGTGCGTTTCAGGACCATACCTTTACAGCCAGGCCGGTGGGTATCGTTCACCGGGATGAATATTTTTTAAACGATTAACTCAAAATTATTACTATGCAACCGACCTCCAAATACAGTACAGGGCTTAGATTTGGGCTCATCACCGGACTCGTGTACGCGATCCTGCTTTTCCTGAGGTATAATTTCTTTGCCGGAAGCCCGATTTCCCTGGGTATATTTTCCATGATCTCCTACCTCGTCATCCTGGTGCTTTATTTATTTGCCGGGATCTCCCGTAAAAAAGAGCTTGTCGGATACGCAGATTTTAAAGATATTTTTCAAACGATATTCATTACGATTATCATCACCGAGATCGTGTACGTCGTTTTTAATGCCATCTACCTGAAGTATGTGGATCCATCCTTCTTTGATAATTTCAAATTGGTCACCCGGAATTTCCTCGAAAAGTCAGGGCTTAAGCAGGATCAGATAGATGAGAAAATGAAGAGTTTCGACGACGCCAATAACCAGTTAACACCTATGGGCCTGATCAAGGGCTTCGGCGTATGGGTGATCATCGACAGCATCATCGGCATGATCTATGCTTCCATCCTGAGAAAGAAAAAAGATATTTTCCAAGAAACCAAGTTGTAATCACGCATGGATCTTTCCGTTATCGTCCCGGTTTTTAATGAAGAAGAATCGCTTCCCGAACTCTGCGACTGGATTGCCAGGGTCATGAATGAGCATGGGTTATCCTATGAAGTGATCCTGGTGGATGATGGCAGCACAGACCGCTCCTGGGAAGTGATCGAATCCATACACGAACAGCATCATCAGGTGAAGGGCATCCGTTTTCAGCGGAACTATGGTAAATCCGCGGCGCTCAACGAGGGCTTCCGCAGTTGCAGTGCTGAAGTGGTAGTTACCCTGGATGCGGATCTGCAGGATAGTCCGGAAGAAATTCCTGCTTTGCGTAACATGATCCTGCACAACGGATACGACCTGGTGAGCGGCTGGAAAAAAGTGCGGCATGATCCTTTATCCAAAACCATTCCTTCCCGCTTCTTTAACTGGGTCACCGCCCGGGTTTCAAAGATCAAACTGCATGATTTCAACTGCGGACTAAAAGCTTATCGCCAGCGTGTGGTGAAAAGCATTGAAGTATATGGTGAAATGCACCGGTACATTCCCCTGATCGCCAAATGGTCGGGATTCCGGAAGATCGGAGAGAAAGTGGTGGAACACCATCCGAGAAAATACGGACAATCCAAATTTGGTATGGGCCGGCTGATTACCGGAGGGCTGGACCTGGCTTCTATTCTGTTCGTTGGTAAATACGGAAAACGACCCATGCATCTATTTGGATCCTGGGGCATTCTCTGTTTCCTTTTTGGGTTTATTATTTTTTTCTATCTGACCCTCTCCAAATTTTTTCTTGACAAAACGGGTCTGACCCAAAGGCCGGTATTCTTTGTCGCACTGGTCTTTATGATCATCGGTACCCAATTGTTTGTTACCGGTTTTGTTTCCGAGCTTATTTCCCGGAATGCCCACGGTAAAAACAATTACCTGATTGAAAAGCGCGCCGGATTATGAAAGTGGTGATCATTGGCCCGGCTTACCCCCTGCGCGGGGGATTGGCCACTTTTGATCACCGACTTTGCAAAGCATTTGCAGAAGAGGGCCATACAGCTTCCATTTATTCTTTCTCTTTACAATATCCGGGATTTCTTTTTCCCGGCACCACCCAATATTCGTCTGACCCACCGCCGGTTGGTATCGAGATCCATACCCTGATCAATTCCATCAATCCCCTCAGTTGGTTATCCACCGGCAGAAGATTGCGTAAAGAAGCACCCGATCTGTTAGTCGTCCGTTACTGGCTGCCTTTTATGGGCCCTGCGCTGGGCACGATCTTAAGACAGATGAGGAAAAACCGGAAAACAAAAATCATCGCCATTACCGACAATGTGTTGCCGCATGAAAAGCGCCCGGGCGATGTGGCGTTCACCAGATATTTTTTAAAAAGCTGCGATGCCTTCGTCACCATGAGTGATGAAGTGATGCAGGACCTGAGAAGATTTGAAAAACAAAAACCGGCGCAGAAAGTCATTCATCCGCTCTATGATAATTTTGGCGAGATAATTCCTAAGGAGAAAGCCAGACAGATATTAAAAGACCGGCTGAAGCTCAACATAGAGCCTGGTGAAAAGATCATTCTGTTTTTTGGATTCATCAGGAAATATAAAGGACTCGATATCCTGCTCCGCGCCATGGCTGAGCCGGCTATCCGGGAAGCAGGGATCAGGTTATTGATTGCCGGAGAATATTACGAAGACCCGAAGATGTATGAGGATCTCATCTCATCCCTGCAGATAGAGGACCTGCTCATTCGCAAAACAGATTTTATTCCGGATAGCGAAGTGCAATTTTATTTATGTGCAGCGGATGCGGTGGTACAGCCCTACCGTCACGCGACCCAGAGTGGTGTTACGCCCCTCGCGTATCATTTTGAACGGCCCATGATTGTGAGCAATGTGGGGGGTCTTGCTGCGCATGTTATTCATGAACAAACCGGTCTGGTCGCTGAACCCGAGCCGGCTTCAATCGCGAAAGCGATTCAGCGTTTCTATGAATTAGGTGAAGATTATTTTATTCCTCATCTTCGTACGGAGAAGAAAAGATATTCCTGGAAGAACCTTGTAAATACCATTCTTGGCCTATCCCATGATATACAGAAGTAAAGCGCCACTACGCATCGGACTTGCCGGTGGCGGAACAGATGTAAGCCCCTACAGCGATCTCTACGGAGGTGCTATCCTCAATGCCACGGTTTCCCTCTATGCTTATGCCAATATCGAATTATTGGATCGCGATGAAGTTCATTTTGAAGCCATCGACTTCCAGTCGAAACAGGTGATTCAAAAAGATTCTCCTGTTGAGCTCAACGGAATCCTGGATTTGCACAAAGGTGTTTATGACCGCATCCGGAAGCAATACTCCGGTTTCCCGGCAGGATTTAAATTATCTACTTTTGTGGATGCTCCGGCAGGTTCAGGGCTGGGAACTTCTTCTACCCTCGTTGTTGCCATGGTGGGCGCGTTTGCGGAAATGCTCAAACTGCCGCTGGGAGAATATGATATCGCACAACTGGCTTATGAGATTGAGCGGAAAGATCTGAAGATGGCCGGAGGAAAACAGGATCAGTATGCCGCAACTTTTGGCGGGGTAAACTATATGGAATTTTTCGGAGATGACAAGGTGATTGTGAATCCTTTGCGTATCAAACAAAGGTATTTATTTGAGCTGGAGAATAACCTGGTGCTGTATTATACAGCGACCAGCCGGGAATCCGCGAAGATCATTGCCAAACAAAGCCAGAACGTCATTGATAAAAAAGGATCTTCCATTGAAGCCATGCACCAGCTGAAACAACAATCCCAGCGTATGAAAGAAGCCCTGCTGCTCGGTCATCTGCAGGAGATCGGCGAGATCCTGGATTTCGGTTTTGAACAAAAGCGGCGGATGGCGGAAGGTATTTCAAACGACCGGATGGAAGACATTTACCAGGCAGCAAAGCAGGCCGGCGCAACGGGCGGAAAGATCTCTGGCGCCGGCGGCGGCGGATTTATGATTTTCTATTGCCCCGGAATTACGAAATATAAAGTGATCGAAAAGCTGAACAGCTTTGGCGGTCATTGTAAATCTTATCAGTTCGTGGATCACGGCCTGACCACCTGGACTATTTAAATTTTATACGCATGCTGGAGAATATTAAAAAAATTGTTTCTGCTTCCATTTATGTAAAACAAAAATTATTGGCGGACGAAATCCTGCTGAAGACCGTGGCCCTGGTTGTGGATGAAATGGTCAAGGCATTTAAAGCCGGTAACCGCATTTATTTTGCCGGCAATGGCGGAAGTGCTGCGGATGCCCAGCACCTCGCCGCAGAGTTCTCAGGCCGGTTTTATAAGGATCGCCTGGCGCTTCCCGCAGAGGCTTTGCATTGCAATACGTCGTATCTCACGGCAGTGGCCAACGATTACAGCTACGATGAAATCTATGCGCG
>JAUZOD010000116.1 GCA_030706635.1 Bacteroidota bacterium | reverse complement strand
CCGAACTGCAATGAGAATCATCAAATATTGCCTCCTGGCCATGTTATGGCCGGCAATGAATAATTATGCGCAGTCACCGACAGCAACCATCCATCCCCTATCCATAGGCGACAGCGTTCCGGATATTGAATTTACAAATGTCATCAATTCCCCCGTTTCTAAAATCCATTTATCTGATCTTAAAGGCAAACTCGTCATTCTTGATTTCTGGGGACAGTACTGTGCTCCCTGCATCCAGGAACTCCCTGTACTGGATAGTCTCCAGCGGAAACATAAAGATCAAATCCGGATAATAACCATATCAGATTTCACAGAAACCAGTCTATTGAAAAAGACACTCAATAGATTTATTAAAACAAGGGATTTTCAGCTACCGGTTCTGCTTGCAGATAAAACTCTTTCAGCACTATTTCCTCATTTGTTAGTTTCCCATGTTGTATGGATAGACAAGGCGGGTGAGATAAGAGCGATCACGGGAACAGACTATGTTACAGAAAGGAATATTCAAACCGTTCTCGATAAACAGCCGGTTAACTGGCCCGTGAAAAAAGACATGCTCGGGTTTGATTACAGATCTCCACTTTTACAATTAGCGCAAAGCGGTCTGGCAAATCCCAGGTTTCTCTACTATTCCACTTTTACCGGCTATCTGGACGGCATTGCTCCTCCGGCCGGAACCTTTGTAGATAGTGGCTCGCGTTCAACGTTCACCGGTTTCTATAATTATGATCTTCCGGCCCTTTGCCAAACCGCGCTGGATTATAGCGTTGGAGCATCGCGGGATCAATTTATTCTGAGGGTTAAAGACACAACAAAATACATGCTGCCGCAGAACAGTTACTACGAATCTTGGAGACGAAATCATACTTATTGTTATTATATCAGGCTGCCATTAGGACTATCTGATGATGAAATAAAAAGCACAGTGAAACAGGACCTGACACATTGGCTAAGCACAATGGGTATTCAGATAGCGAAACAGACAGAGTCAGCCGGCAATAGACAAAAAACCAGATACATCATTTCGGAAAATCGTTCCGGAACATTTTACTAAAGGTCCGTAATCAAAATTATTCCATTCATCAAATGAACAGTTATGAGAAACATGCAGTATTGCCTGGTCGTTTTGCTTCTGACCTGGCTGTCATCGGCATCGCAAGTGCCTTATTCCTCGAAAATCGTAAAAGGAAGAATAGTTTCTGCTGAAAACAATCTTCCGATAGAAGGAGTCACGATAACAGGGAAAAAAAATGAAATAAAGATAACTTCGGATGCCAACGGAGATTTTTCTATCGCATTCCGCACATTTCCCGATACGCTGATCATATCCCATGTCAGCTATCAATCCAGAAAAATAGCAATTACCGCAAAGTCGCCTGCATTCCTGCCTATCCGCTTAGATAAATCGGAGAAAGAGCTGGCCGAGGTAAAGGTTGTTCTAAATACGGGCTATCAGCAGATTTCAAAGGAAAGAGCGACGGGATCTTTCACCCAGATTAGCAATAATCTGTACAATCAGCAAGTGGGAACAGATGCACTTAGTCGTCTTGCGTATATCACCAACGGGCTGACTGTGTTTCCGGAAAGGGTCGGTGGCGGCAGTGGTTTTATCATCCGGGGTTTGAGCACACTCACGATGACCATCACGAAACCGCTGATCATCCTGGACAATTTCCCTTATGAGGGAGACATTAATAATATAAACCCAAATGACGTTGAGAACGTGACGGTTTTAAAAGACGCTGCAGCCTCCTCCATCTGGGGAGCAAGAGCAGGAAACGGAGTAATCGTTATTACAACGAAAAAAGGACGGTTGAATGAACGGATTCATGTTGAAGTCAATTCAAACATTACTGTTGCTGACAAGCCAGACCTGTTTTACGAGAAAAATATTTCTTCCGGAGATATGATTGACTTGCAGGAATTTTTATTCAGCCAGGGATATCAGTTTTCTGATACTGCTGATTCGAGACATCCCTCTTTCCCGTCCGTCTATGAGATTCTGTTCAAACAGCAAAACGGACAGATTACAGCAGCAGACGCAAAATCGCGGATTGATGCATTAAGAAATATTGATTCGCGCAGCCAGTATGAGCAATATGTTTATCAGAAAGCGGTTAACCAGCAATATGCCGTCGATATGCATGGCGGATCCGCTAATCTGGCGTGGATTTTATCCGCCGGCGCAGACAGAAACCTGAATGAGCTGGCAGCAGGATATGACCGCTTCAACATCAGGTCGGACAATACATATAAGCCTGCCCGCAACCTGGAAATCAGCACGGCTTTATACTATACCCAAAGCAAAACCACGTCAGGACGTCAGGCCTTTGGGACAATGCCCGGTTCAACAGTTATGCAGCCTTACACGCAGATTGCCGATTCAAAGGGAAATCCTCTGCCCGTTACCTCCCAATACAGACTGGGTTACATAGACACAGTAGGAGCCGGGAAGCTGCTGGACTGGAATTATTATCCGCTGGATGACTATAAGCACGTTCACAATACGACTTCGCTGCAGGATTTGGATGCCGTGCTGGGAATAAACTATAAAATATTCGGTTTTTTAAACCTTAACGTAAAGTACAGGTATGAAAAACAATCTTCACAGAACCGCATTTTATACGATCGACAGAGTTTTTATGCCAGGGATCTGATTAATGGCTTTTCCCAAATAGATGAAAATACCGGAAAGATAAGTTATGTCATTCCAAAGGGTGGTATCCTGGATTTAGCAGATAATTTCATTACGGCACAAAATTTAAGAGGACAGATCAACTTTGATAAGAGCTGGGGTTCGCATGACGTAACGGTTTTGGGAGGATCGGAAATCAGCGAAACCATCGCCCAGGGGAATACTTATCGCTTGTATGGCTATGACGACAATATCCTCAGTTTTGCCAACGTGGATTATACCCGCTTTTATCCCAATTTCATAACCGGTAATTCCAATTCCATCGCTTCGAACCTGAGTCTCAGTGAGACAAACACCCGCTTTGCTTCTTTCTTTGCCAATGCGGCCTATGCGTACAAAAATAAATATGTCTTCTCCATCAGCGGCCGCAGGGATGCCTCCAATCTCTTCGGGGTTAGCATCAACGACAAATGGAAGCCGCTATGGTCATCCGGGTTGAGCTGGAATATTTCAAGTGAGCCCTTTTATAAATTCAGTCTCATTCCTTATTTGAAGGCGAGAATGACGTACGGACACCAGGGAAACATAGACCCCAGTAAGGTGGCCATAACAACTTTTGCTTATACAGGCGTTAATCCATATACTTTTATGCCCTACGGACAGATTCAGAATTTTGCTAATCCCGAACTGAAATGGGAACAGGTCGGCATGCTGAATATCGGCCTTGATTTCAGAACTAAGAATAACCGGATCTCCGGAAGCATTGAGTTCTATAAAAAACAAATGGACGATCTGTACGGGCCCAGCGCTATAGACGTCACGACCGGTCTTGGCGGTACGTCCATCACCAAAAACGTCGGCGCTATGAAAGGAAATGGTCTTGACATTGCCCTCAATAGCATAAACGTAAACCGCGGGATCAGATGGACAACGAGTTTAATTTTCAACACCCATAAAGACAGGGTAACGCAGCTACTGGATTCTTCCTATTTCGGTAGTTCATCGGTTGGCGGCGGGTTTATTGGATTGAAAGGGTATCCGCCGTTCGCTTACCTGGCTTACCGGTGGGGCGGACTCGATCCCACTACCGGTGATCCGCAGGGCTTTATCCATAATCAGATCAGTAAGGACTATTACAACATAACCGGAACCGGAACAACAATCTCGGATGTAAAAAATATCGGAAGTCTTCTCCCGACTATTTTCGGATCCATCGGCAATACCGTTAGCTGGAAAGGAATATCCATAACCGCCCAGCTGATCTATAAATTCGGATATTTTTTCAGGCGTGAATCCACAGATTACGGAAACCTGGTCTACAACTACACGGGCGGTTATTCCGATTATGCCCAACGCTGGAAGAAGCCAGGCGATGAAAAAATCACCAACGTCCCCTCGTTCATCTTTCCGTCAAATACCGCAAGAGATATTTTTTACAAAGGTTCAGAAGTGTTGGCCACGAAAGGAGATCATATCCGTTTACAATATGTCAATATCAGTTATGATCTCAACAAAGATCATCTGAGCAAACTGCCTGTTGATAATATCCAGTTATATATCGTGTTGAATAATCTGGGTATCCTTTGGAGGGCAAATCATTACGGACTTGATCCTGACTACGGCAATACGTCCATACCCCCATCGAAAAGTATTGCGTTTGGTGCTAAAATCAGTTTCTAATTTCTAAAACGAAAATTATGTTGCCGCTTATAAAAATCAAATGGATAGCTGGTATCCTTGTCGGTTCCCTGATCTTTTTTACAGGTTGCAAAAAATACCTGGATCAAAAATCAAACCAGTCACTGTCCGCCTTATCAAGTGTTCAGGATCTGCAATCTCTGCTCGATAATTTTTATCCCGTCAATACCTATGATCCTATTGCCGGAGAAGTAAGCGCCGATAACTATTATGTGTATGATGCAGATTGGTCGGGACTCGATGACTATGCCCGCAACACCTATTCCTGGCAGAAGGACAATTTATTCAGACCCGGCAATTTCAATGACTGGAGCCTGGCTTACAATAATGTGTACCGCGCAAATACGGTGCTGGGCAATATAAACAAAATAAACAGGACCCCTGGCGACCAGGATGACTGGAACAACGCCAAGGGATCCGCCCTTTTCTTAAGAGGAAAAACCTTTCTGCAAGTCGCCTGGGTATGGGCGCTTGCTTATGATGAAACCACGTCTTCAACAGACATGGGAATTCCGCTGCGGCTGGATCCCGACTTTAATGAACCCTCTGTCCGGGCTACCATGCAACAAACCTATGATCAGGTGATCAGCGACCTGGAAGCGTCTATTCCATTACTTCCGGTTACACCAATACACCTGGTGCGGCCTTCGAAATCAGCTGCTTATGGCTGGCTGGCCCGGGCCTATCTTTCCATGAGGAAATACGACAGTGCCTGGCTGTATGCAGATCGGTGCCTCCAATCAAATAACCATTTATTGGATTACAATACCCTGAATCCATCGGCCTTTCCTCCCATTGAAAGTTTCAATCCGGAAGTCATTTTTCAAAACGAGCTGGACGCCCCGATCATCCTGTATAATCCGATAGCCAAAATAGATTCAATTCTTTATGCTTCTTACGACAATAATGATTTGAGAAAAACTGTCTGTTTTTCCGACAACCACGACGGAACTTTTAGCTTTCAGGGAAGTTATGCGGGGTCGGATTATATCGATTATCCTTTTGATGGTATCGCAACAGACGAGATGTACCTGACCAGGGCCGAATGTTATGCCCGGAAGGGTGATGTGGGCGATGCGATGAATGATCTGAACACGTTGATGGTCAAAAGATGGGTAAGCGGACTGTTCGTTCCTTTTACTGCAACCGACGCAACCGATGCTTTGAACAAAATACTTTTAGAAAGAAGAAAGGAATTATTATTCAGGGGCTCCCGTTGGGTGGACATTAAACGCCTGAATAAAGAAGGCGCCAATATTGTATTAAAAAGAATAATGAACGGACAGCTTTATACCTTGCCCCCAAATGATCCGAGATATGCGCTGGCCATTCCTGCCGACGTTATCGCCATTTCAAAAATGCCACAGAATCCCAGATAGATATTCATGAATCTGATGTATATATTAAAGCCGGTTTAGAAGTTAACCGGCTTTAATATAATTGCAATCCCGTATTAGTGCTGCTTCCTGAATGTGGAATTATTATCAACATAGGTAACAGAACTTGGTTGCGCTATCAGATAGTTCGCGAATTTTGCCGCATTGGAAGACCCACTTTGCGCCTGCAACGTTACATCGTCAATGGCAGCTACGCAAACTGACGTCATACCCGGTGAACAGGGGTTTGATCCGGGCGCTGTAGTTCCAAGATCGGACCAATTAGCCGCAATCTCCAGATTTGCTTCGGATTCAACAGCAGCGAATTGAAAATAACGTGTCGTAGTCACAGGCTTTGCTTTGTGATTGTGCACACGACTAAAAGCACTCACTCCGATTGTTAATACCAGGCCCACTATAGCAGCGAGCAGAGGCATGATTTTTCTTTTTTGCATTGTGTTATAATTTTTTAGTGTTGGCCGGATGTTATTGATTGCCCGGCGCTCATGAGCAAATTGAGAAATCTTTAATCCCTTATTTGTACAACATCGTCCTTTCCTTCTATGCTCCCTGATATTGCAAAGGAGGCAGTTGGGCAAAAGAATGCCAGGGATATCTGTCGTATATCCTAAAGGATCTTATTTCAATAAAAGGTCAGGATTACACCGTCTG
>JAUZOD010000115.1 GCA_030706635.1 Bacteroidota bacterium | reverse complement strand
TTCTATGATAGTATCCTGGTAATTGAGAAAAGGAAAATTGCGGCTCCGTTTGATGTTAAATCCGGGGAAGCTACGATTGCTGATGAATATGCCGATAAATTAATCGTGAAGCCTTCTGAAACTTAATGTTCTTAGGCTGCCCTACCCCTTTGGAATTGAATGGTTGCCTAATCATGATAAAATTAACCCTGGTCAATCCTGTCCATTGTAAAGATACCCCAGTGGTTATTACCTCCGGTGCTGACGATTCCCGGGGGCGGGTTCTGGTTTCTGCTCTATCTCATCTGGTATAGAATTTTATACTAAAAAATGCGTTTATTGACGGTAAACGCCTGGATAATCAGGTAAATTCAAGTTCTAATCTGTTGTTGGGTTTGTTGCGTTTGTTTAGTAATTTTTATTAGGTTTGTTTAGAGATGACCCTTAAGCTTCGCTTTATTTTTTTGATTCTAATCGGAGCCGTGAACATTGACGGGCAAAGATCCTCTCCGGGTGCAGAGTACCATGGTTTTGCCAGGGTCAATTCTGCAACATCCCGCCACGTCACGATTTCGGGATCAGTTCCGGGTGGTACTTGCAACAACTGGCTTGGCTTGCCGTCTCTGCCATCTTACGTGGAAGTAGGCGATCTGGATATTCCGGGTAATCAGATCACCATTGAAGCAGAAATTAACAGAACAACCCCTTACGTGGGAGGATCTTTGTACGCGGGCGATATTGTTTCAAAACATCAGGATCCCGTAAATATTAATTATTTATTGAGGCCAAACAGTGCGGAAATTACAACGGCTGATGGCGTATATCATATAACTCCCCCCATATGTGATATCCAGTTGAATAAAACGTATCACGTAGCCATGGTTTATGACGGAGTGAACCTTAAGTTCTATAGGAATGGTTTTTTGATGAGCCAGATACCGGTGAGCGGTAATCTCTTTCAAAATGATTTTCCTACACGAATCGGACTTTATAAGGCTATGCTTTACAATGAAAACTTCATTGGTTACATCAATGAAGTCAGAATATGGAATGTTGCCCGCACCCAGGCGCAGATCCAGACTTATATGAATTCATCTCTTCCGTCGCCGGCTACGCAGCCGGGGTTGCTGGCCTACTATACTTTTGACGACCTGCTGAACAAACAGGGAAACCCAGCCTGGGATGGAATTCTGGGCGGCAGCGCGGCCTTGAATCAAACCAATCCAACCTGCGCCTCTTTTGTGGCTGACAATGATTGTTGTCCTGTTTTATCAGGAACACTTTCCGGAAATACTATTTGTTCCGGAGCAACCGGTTTATTAACCTTTCATTCTACGATGCCCGCCACGCAACCCTATACCATTACGTATTCAGATGGAACAAACACGTATACGCAGCCTGATGTTCAGGACGGAACGCCTTTTGCCGTTGCTGTTCAGCCAACGGCAACCACGGTTTATACTCTCGTGAGTATTCAGGGAACAGCCACTTGTCCGGCAACTCCCATTTCCGGTCAAACCGCTACCATCAGTTTTACCAATTGTTTTTGCAGCGGTTCCCTGGGAGATCCGGTGGTCAATATTGATTTTGGAAGTGGTTCCAATCCCGGGCCGGCATTGTCTGTTTCGGTTCCTGGGGCTTCTACGACCTCGAATTATGTTTCAGTTACCGGAAATCCAGCCACGCCTACGCCGTTGGATGGGGATTATGCGATTACCAATAATATTCCGTCCAACGCAGCCTGGTTTGCAGGATCTCCTGACCATACTTCAGCCGATGGTAAAGGCTATATGGCTTTTTATAATTCCAGCGAGCAGCCAGGTGAATTTTATAGCCAGCGGATAGATAATCTCTGCGGCGAAACCACTTATCAGTTTGCCGCCTGGATTGCCAACGCCGTAAACCCAGCCGTTCTGGCAGGAGTGCAACCGAATATCACTTTTCGCATTGAACAAACTGACGGAGTATTGCTGGGTTCGTACAATACGGGACCTATTGCAGAAACCGCTGTTTTTACCTGGAATCAATATGGTTTTTTCTTCACCACTCCCGGAAATGTTTCTTCTGTTGTATTGAAAATAATCAATAACAGTCCGGGAGGTACGGTCACCATGGGGAATGACCTGGCCATTGATGATATCACTTTCAGGGCTTGCGGACCATTGTCTTCAGCATCCTTTAATGCTTTCGGATCAACCCTTACCCAAACCGTTTGTGAAGATTCCTGGGCCATGTTATATGGTACAGTCAGTGCCGGATATTTGCATCCGGTAAATCTCTGGCAAACCAGCACCGACAATGGCCTGACCTGGTCGGACGTTCCCAATTCAGCTTCCCTGCAATTGAAAGTCACGGTGCCGGTGACCGGTACGGCCAAAACATATTTATACAGGATGCTTACGGCGGAACAGGATAATATTCAATCGCCCTCCTGCCGTGTGCTATCCAATGAAATTTCTCTGATTTCAGATGCGGGGCCCGTATTACAAATCACTCACGATACCAGTATTTGTGCGGGGAGTTCCCTGACTTTAGCGGTAAGCGGTGGGAATAACTATACCTGGTCACCTGCAGCGTATCTGGATAATCCAGGCACCGCCAACCCGGTTGCCACACCGGTTACGGAGACCAGATTCCTGGTTACCGCAACGGACCTCCAGCTTTGTGAGCGTATGGATTCCGTTACGCTTTCCATTCGCCCCGATGTTATTTTCAAAGCGCCTGCCGACACGGCTCTTTGTGTTGGCAATTCAGTTACGCTGAAAGGTGATAATGATCCTTCTTTTTCATACAGCTGGTCACCTGCTGGCAGCCTGGACAATCCATCGGTTGCAAACCCCGTGGCCAGCCCGGCCGGTACCACACAATATATCATGCACGTTCAAGACCCCATTTGCCTTGCCACAGCCGATTTTCCTTTAACGGTCAAGGTAAATACATTGCCGGTGGTTACTGCTGCGCGCTCGAATGACATAGATTGCCTCAATGGCATTTCTCAGTTGCTGGCAACAGGAGGTGCGGCGTATAGTTGGTCTCCTGCTGAAGGATTGAGTGACGCGGCCATCAGCAATCCGGTTGCCGCAATAGACAGCACGACGACCTTTATGGTAAACGCCATAGACTCCAACGGTTGCGCCGGATCTGCTTTTGTAAAAGTGGTGGTGACCGATCATGGAAAAGCATTACTCGTTTTACCCAATGCCTTTACGCCAAATTACGATGGAGTAAATGATTGCTTTGGGATCAGAAGATGGGGGAATGTCACCATAAAAGAGTTTTCGGTTTATAACCGTTGGGGACAAAAAGTATTCGACACCCGGAATCCTTCCGAATGCTGGGACGGAACCTTTAATGGCCAAATGCAGGGCGCCGGCGGTTATGTTTATGTGATTAAGGCAGTTTCTTTTTGTGGAAATATAACCCGCACAGGAACAGTCATGCTGATCCGCTGATATTTTGTCTTCAGCTGCATTTTTTATTCGTAAATTTATTCGTAAGGGCCTGAATTGCTTTTTCCGGATTGCCTGTACCTGGTACTGCGTAACGAAATCCGGCAGCTAGCCAAATGCCTTGAAGGATCAGCTCAGTTTTTCTGGTTGTGTTTTATTTTTTACTCATCTTAAATTGAAAGCATGAAAATTATTGTTTTGGGGGTTTTTATGTCCATGGTTCTCTTATCTCAAGCACAGGAAGTGAATATCATACCCAAACCGGTAAAGACGAGTTGGAAATCCGGCAAATTCGTCATCAACAAAAACACGGTGCTGGTCGCCGGCTCGGAGGATGAAAATAAATCCGCTGATTTCCTGAATACTTACCTGCAGCATTTCTATGGCTTTGAATTAAGAATAAGTAAAAAACCATCTTCCAACTACATTCGGGTGACTGTCAAAAAAAATCCTTCTTCCGGCAAAGAGGGATACTATACCATTTCCGTTTCGGCTTCTTCTGTAAACATCAGCGGATACGGCCCTGCGGGCGCTTTTTACGGAATCCAAACCCTTATCCAGTTGCTTCCTGTTGAAAAATCCGCTGAGCTGTCCATTCCGGCAGTTGCCATAGAGGATTTTCCGCGTTTTCAATACCGCGGACTGATGCTGGATTGCGGCCGCCATTTTTTCCCCGTGGACTTTGTAAAAAGATATATTGATTTTATCGCCCTGCATAAGATGAATTATTTTCACTGGCACCTGACGGAAGATCAGGGCTGGAGAATTGAGATCAAAAAATATCCCAGACTAACGGAAATAGGCAGTTGCCGGAACGGAACCATCATCGGACACCATCCGGGAACAGGAAATGACGATGAAAAGAATTGCGGTTACTATACCCAGGAGCAAATCAAGGACATTGTAAAATATGCCGCCGACCGGTATATAACCATTATTCCGGAAATAGAAATGCCAGGGCACTCCTCAGCTGCCATCGCAGCTTATCCCCAACTGAGTTGTTTCCCGGATGAGAACACCAAAATTGCCAGAGGTGTTCAATGGAACGGAGATTCCACAGGAAAACAGGTTCAGCAAAGCTGGGGTGTTTATCAGGATGTGTATTGCCCGAGCGAATACACGTTCTCCTTTTTGGAAGATGTACTGGATGAAGTAATGCAGCTTTTTCCTTCCAAATTCATCCATATCGGGGGGGATGAATGTCCCAAGGATAACTGGAAGAGAAGTGATTTCTGCCAGAACCTGATTAAAGAAAAAAATCTAAAAAATGAGGAAGGCCTGCAAAGCTATTTTATCCAGCGGATCGAGAAATACCTCAACAGCAAGGGTCGGGAGATTATCGGATGGGATGAAATACTCGAAGGGGGCATCGCGCCCAATGCTACCATCATGAGCTGGCGTGGTGAAAAAGGCGGCATTGAAGCAGCCAACCAGCATCATCGGGTAATGATGACCCCAGGCACGTATTGTTATTTTGATCATGCGCAAAGCAAAAGCGAAGATTCCCTGACGATCGGCGGATACCTGCCCCTCGAAACGGTATATAATTACAATCCCTTTCCGGGCGAGCTCAGTGTGGAAAATCAGAAATATATTTTAGGAGCCCAGGCTAATGTCTGGACGGAATATATGGCCAATCCCGGCAAGGTGGAGTACATGATATTTCCGAGACTAAGCGCTATTAGCGAAGTATTGTGGAGCAGGGCGGAAGATAAAAACTTTGATGATTTTCTGCAGCGGATGCAAAAGCAATATCAGCGGTATGATCTGTGGCAGGTACATTATAACCCCAAAGGCATTCACAAAGGAGAATAATTAAAAAACAGCCAGATTATGAAAAGTTTATCTCTCGCGCTTTTACTGCTTGTCGCAGGTTTGGCAAAAGCGCAAAATAATTATGTAGCGCCCACAGATCCTTTAGTTCAGGAAAAACTGAAGGAATGGAAGGATCTGAAATTCGGTTTATTCATGCATTGGGGAACCTATAGCCAGTGGGGTGTTGTGGAGAGCTGGAGCATCTGTCCCGAAGATGAAGGCTGGACGCAGCGGAAAGGTCCTTATGCGGCCAATTATTTTGAATATAAGAAAGCCTATGAGAACCTGCAGACGACGTTTAACCCCACCAATTTCCATCCTGAAAAATGGGTGCAGGCTGCAAAAAAAGCGGGAATGAAATACGTAGTGTTCACTACCAAACATCACGATGGATTTTGCATGTTTGATACCAAACAGACCGACTATAAAATCACTTCTCCCAAAACACCTTTCTCCAGCAATCCGAGAAGCAATGTGGCTAAAGAGATCTTTGATGCCTTCAGAAAAGAGAATTTTTTAATCGGAGCTTATTTTTCCAAGCCCGACTGGCACAGTGAAAACTACTGGTGGCCTTATTTCCCGCCGAAGGACAGAAACGTAAATTATGATCCGAAAAAATATCCGGAAAGATGGAATGCTTTTAAGCAATATACCTTCAATCAGATCAAGGAGCTGATGAGCGGTTATGGAAAGATGGATATTTTGTGGCTTGATGGCGGTTGGGTAAGACCGCTGTCTACGGTAGATAAAGAAGATCTTCAGCATGGACCGGTATATGATCAGGATATTGACATGAAAAGCATTGCAGCAATGGGCAGAAGCCTTCAGCCGGGATTGATTGTCGTTGACCGGAGCGTTGGCGGTGAGTTTGAGAACTATACAACGCCAGAGCAGCAGGTGCCGGACAAACCGCTTTCCTATCCTTGGGAAACCTGCATGACCATGGGCAATTCCTGGAGTTATGTTCCCAACGATCATTATAAAACGGCCCACCAGTTGATCGGTCTGCTGGTGAAAATTGTATCCCGTGGTGGAAATTTTCTCTTAAATATAGGACCCGGACCCGACGGTGACTGGGATCCGACAGCTTATCAGCGGTTAGATGAAATTGGCGATTGGATGAAAATTAATGCTGAAGGTATTTATAACAGTAAACCCATGGCGCCCTATTATTCGGATAATATCTTTTTTACCCAGTCTAATGATAATAAGAATATCTATGCTTTTTATTTATCCGACAAAGATGAGGTAGTCCTTCCATCGACAGTTAAAATTAATGGTCTGACGATCGGCAGAAAGACGAAAATTCAGATCCTCGGTTTTAATGACCGGATTAAATGGAAGCAGGAAGGCCAGGATCTGCTCATCAGCGTGCCTTCCAAACTTCAGAACAAACCGATTGGCCGGCATGCGATGGTATTTCGGATGGCTGATTAAAAACGGGAAGTGCTTCTTGTTTGTGATCAAACCAGGTTCATTCCGAAACCACGGTTCCGAGGTACACGCTGTCGGATTGCCTACTGCGGTCTTGTGCAACAAAAGCAAGATAAATATGCCAGGTCCTCATTTCCTCGGGCGGTAATGTCATGGAATCGGCTCCCGTTTCCCTGAACTGGCCGGGGATTACCGTAGTAACCTGACTGTGATCAATATCATAGGCCAGCAGGATCACCTGATCTTTGGGATGGCCATCTTCTATTCCGGCAGGATCCCAGGAAAACTGTAACCGGCTGCCGTTCCTTTCCACTTTGATGTCTGCCGGTAAAGGCAGGGTGCCATGACTGAGTTTTACCAGCGCGGGGTTGATGGAAATATCCGGC
>JAUZOD010000114.1 GCA_030706635.1 Bacteroidota bacterium | reverse complement strand
CCGATGTATTTTTGTATGTGCTCTGCGATCTGCCTTTAAATGAAAAGCAGTGGAAGCTGGCGGTCCGGTACTGGTACGCGCTGCATCCCACCTACCTGGTTATGGACGACCTGAGGGATTACGAAAAGGACAGAGAACGGGGAGAAGACAATGTGGTTTTGGAATGGGGCGACGTATCCGGCGGATTTAAACGCGCCATGGATATGATACGCGCCAATTGCGAAATATTGAGCGAAGTAAACTCACGGTTGGCGGAATTTTTTCTAAGTTATGAAGAAGACCTAATATCTACCCAATGGCACTTGATAAATTCGGCATTGCCAAAAGAATAGCCCGTGAATTACGGGACGGAATGTACGTGAATCTGGGCATCGGCATACCTACGCTGGTGGCCAACTATATCCCGGAAGGCATAAGCATCATGATCCAGTCGGAGAATGGTATGCTCGGCATGGGACCATATCCTGCTGAAGCTGAACTGGACCCCGACCTGATCAATGCCGGCAAAGAAACGGTGACGCTGCTGCCCGGTGGCGCCTATTTCGACAGCGCTGAAAGTTTTGGAATGATCCGCGCCGGCAAAGTGGACCTAACAGTTTTGGGCGCGATGGAAGTGTCTGATCAGGGTGATATCGCTAACTGGAAGATTCCGGGTAAGATGGTAAAAGGCATGGGTGGTGCGATGGACCTTGTGGCCAGCGCCCGCAACATCATCGTCGCCATGCAACATACTAATCCAAAAGGAGAATCGAAACTTCTTGCGCAATGCAGTCTTCCGCTGACGGGTGTTCGCTGTGTAAAAAAAATTGTAACGGATCTGGCGGTGATGGATGTGACCGCCGATGGTTTTTTATTGCTGGAGCGCGCGCCGGGTGTATCTGTGGAAGAGATACAGGCTAAAACACAGGGAAGATTGATCGTGAAAGGCGAGATACCGGAAATGTAAAGCAGGCTCCACTTTTTTTATCATGATTCTCAACGTTGCTGCACCCGAACAAGGCCATCAGAAAACCAGTAGCGGTAAAACTTTCCCGCAAAGGAAATAAAGCAATCAGAAAGTGTCCGCTGACAAACTGGATAATACCAAATGCCGTCACCGTCAGGGCAAACAGATACCGGCCGGATCTGAAGAGGGGTTGGATTGTTTTATGTTTACAGGTTAAATCTAGTCGATCAGGTTATTCTTGACCGCAAAGAAAACCAGGCCAGCCGTATTTTTGGCGCCAAATCTTTCCATCAGCCTGTCTTTGATGGCTTCCACGGTTCTCGGGCTAACTTCCAGTTTCTGTGCAATCTCCTGTGCGGTGAATTCCATACAAATGTATTTTACTACTTCCCGCTCGCGTTCACTCAGGGTCACTTCCGTGTTGAGATTGGGAATCACTTTGGTACGCGAGTGCGACTTCTTTAATAAAATGCGGTTCACGAAATTGTTCAGATAATAGCCTTTGGACGAAACTTCCATGATGGCACGTTTGATCTCGGCAGGGTCCGCACTCTTCAGGAGATAGCCATTGGCGCCGATTTCCATCATATGACTTACAAAACGCTCGTCCTCATACATGGTGAGGGCTATAATGTGGATCTGGGGATACAGTTTGGCGATCTGCTTGGTGGTTTCAATGCCGTCCTTCAAAGGCATACGCAGGTCCATCAGAATCACATCCGGCAGAGAGACCGGCAGGCCGTCCAGTAGCTCCTGTCCGTTTTCTGCTTCCTGCACAAACTTGATATTGCTATAAGCCCGGAGTGACAATATTACTCCTTTCCGGAAAATTTTGTGGTCATCGGCAATGGCAACTTTGATTAATCCCATAGGTATTGTAATCAGGTGTTACAATTAAAATTAAGCATTAATTGGTTCCGGCGCTTATCCGGCTGTCCTCGTCCCGGTTTAGTTCGATCGTAACCTTGTAATAAGTTTGCGACATATCCTTCTCGAAAAAGATTTTTCCCTGAAGCACTTTCAGGCGGCTCTGTATATTTTTAAGGCCAAGGCCCACGTTGCTTTTTCCCAATTTCTCGAAATCCGCCTGGGTGAGCCCGCGCCCGTCGTGGTGAAGACGGATAAAAAACCGTTGTCCGCTGGTATTCTGTGTCAGGTGGATAAAACTTGCGTTGCTGTGTTTGAGGATATTGTTGATGAGTTCCTGGATGATACGGAAAATGATCAGTTCATTTTCCGGCTTCAGCCGCTCGCGGTAATCGTGAAAGCGGGAGCTGGCATTCATGCTGCCGGAGCCGCTGATTTTCTGGAACAGGTCGTTTACGGCAGATTCCAGGCCAAAGTTTTTCAATGTGGGTGGCATGAGGCTGTGCGAGATATTCCGGATCAGCTGGATGGTATCATCGATGATCTGCTTGGCATTGTAAATGCTTTGCAGCTGGGTTTGTTTGTCCAGGTTCACAAAATTCTCATTCAGGTACAGGCGGGCGGTGGCCAGGAGCGGCCCGGCATCGTCGTGCAGGTCGGCCGCAATGCGCTGGCGTTCCTCTTCCTGGAGGCGGATGGAGGCATTCAGCAGCGTTTTTTGCTGATCCTGCTCCAACTGTTGCAGCTGTTGCTGGTATCGGATCACCTTTCGCTGGTGAAAGCTGATGAACACGATCAGCCCGATCGTCAGCGCCAACATGCCGATGGTGCCAAAAAAAAGCACCATGGAGATATTGTTGTCAGGAGTTAAGGCTTGCAAGAGTACCATGTAGGGCGTCAGGGTTTTGGGTTAAATAATTTTACCGTTCGTCCGGGAAGCGGGTAAAATCAACTGCGGCGTTTTCTGGGTAGGGATTCTTTTTCTGGAAGCGGAATAAAAGAAAGGCTGCGGCAAAGATCACATTGGTCAGGATATTGGAAACGTGGTTAATGCCCCAATATTGCTCCATTTCCCTGGCTGTTAAGCGATTGGCAATGATATACAAAAACAGGGTGCTGGCCACATACAGCAGGAGGGCAATGACAATCAAAAAAACCGGGGATAATAAGTTTATGGGCTCTTCGGACGTTCGCATGGAAATAACGAAGAATGCCAGGGAGAGCAATAGCATAATTACGGAACCAATAGCACTTAAAATTGAGTTAAAGTGATCGTCACTTGAGGAAACGAAAAGGCAAAAAATCGTCAAATAAATGAGAGAAAACAATAGAATTAGCAATCTAATTAATCGATTGTTGATAATTAGATAGAAAAAATATGAAAGCATGCAATATTCCAAAATTGCAAAAATATTCCAAACCAGATACCTATTTTGGAATGCCCAATGGGAAGAAAATAGGAATACATCAAAGAGGAAAGATAGAATACTATATAAAAAAATTACCCACAACTCTCTTTTATTACACTTAAAGCAGAATAATAAAAAAAGGGCAATGGGTAATAAAGCAGAAAGTATACTAATTTTTGGGAGCACCTTCTATAAATGGTATATCCAAATATAGAGTGTTAACCTCAGATTTACTACTACTTAATATATGAATTAGTCCCACCAACTAGTTGGCTTGTCAACTAAAACTTTATCAGCAGCCATTCCTTCAACTACAGCCAGCTTACCATAATCATTTACGGTAGAATATTCAAGGATGCTCCTTCCTTTCGAATCAATACCCACATAAACCAGGGTTTTCTGACCATTTTCATTTATGGCGTCAAAAAAACGGATACCGACACAACCGGGTTGGGCAAGCATTTGATCGATAATATTCCTTCCGATATAATAAGAGTTGGACTCCTCAACAGAATGGACATCATGATGATTCTTAACCATCTTTGCTGCCAATTCGTGAGTGATCTGTTCTCCTATTGCCGGGAAATCTACCTGACTCTTTACGAGTAATTCTTTGTTCATAACTGAAGTTTTAGAGGTGTCGAAACTTGTATTACAACGTAAATAACCCCTAAAAAAAAGATGAAACAACGCTTATGTTGAACGTTAATTTAGCTTAAATTGCCTGAGATTCAGAGCAGTACGGGGTTTACGTAAATATACGACGGAAATGCTCCTTATGAAGAAGCGTAGTATTCCGGACGCTAATTCGTATTTTTACTAATGATTTTTTGAATAAGGATGAGATTTTGGGGGAAATAAATTTTCTTATCCCCATTTTAATCAACATTGTGGATAAGCGGAAACCCCTAGAGGCATTATGGATTTTAAAAACGGGACTTTCAGGATGGGGTTTAGCGTCTAAAGTGGCCGGTTTTTAGCAATTAATGCCTGCTTTAAGCGTTAGATCGGAGATATGGATAAAAAGAAAAGAAGTTGACTGATACCGGATTTTACTGGCATTCACGGATATTGGGAGATCTTACTGGACGGTAAGTTTGGACATTGGATGGTTTGTGAAGTAGTCGCTACCAATCAACTTTAGTCAAATATACAGGGAAGATGATCTGTAAACTAGAGCACAATTGCCCATTTTCGAATTTGCGGTATTTACTTTATACCACGTAAAATTGCTATTTTGAATTGTGTATTTTGGACATAGATGTCATTTTTACCGGATTTAATCATAAACTGAACGCATAGTAACAATTTTACAACCAATCCCTTATGAGCGCGGAATTAGTTATTAAAGTCGCCATTGCTGATGACCATAAGATTTTTCGCGACGGGATCAAAATGGCGCTAAAAAACAAAGACTATCTGAAAATAATCTGGGAAGCGGAAGATGGACGGGATCTTATTCACAGAATGCAATTGAAGAAACCCGACGTGCTACTGATGGATATCCGGATGCCTGAGCTGGACGGAATAAATGCCATCGGCATCCTGCGTAAAGAATATGAGGAAGTAAAGATTATTGTCTTAACGATGTACGATGATCAGGAGATGATTTCCAAAATGATGGAAATGGGGGCAAATGCCTATCTGACCAAAACCACCGATCCGGAAGAGATTTACCAGGCGATCCTGGCCTGCATGAATGATGATTTCTATTTTAACGATCTGGTCAACAAGGCCGTACTTTCCAAATTACAAACCAAACGACAGGTACGCCAGTTTTATCCGGATCCCATTAAATTCTCGGAAAAGGAAGTGAAGATACTCCGTTTGCTGGCGCAGGATAAGACGACCGAAGAAATTTCCAAAGAAGTATTTCTTAGCCCGCGCACGATTGAAACCATCCGGCAAAATATGAAAACCAAAGTGGGCGCTAAAACCATTGCCGGCCTGATTATGTACGGTATGCGGAATAAACTGATTGATTGAGCACTAATAAATCATGGTCACGATTCCGCTTCTGATGGCATACATCGCCAATCCCACCCTGCTTTTTACATTCAGTTTCAGGAACAGGGCATCGCGGTAATTATCTATAGTTCTGGGGCTGATTTTCATCTGAAGCGCTATTTCCTTATAGGTCATTTCGGTGGTTACATGCTTTAAGAAGGTGATTTCATTTTCATTTAAGATCACATTTCCCCAGGCTGAATTTTTTGATCCCTGGTTTTTCATCAGATTAAAAAGTCTGCCAGTAATGGTATGAGAACAATAGTTGCCATCCGCCATGATACATTGCATCGCATGCCTGAGTTCGCCCGGGCTTACATCTTTTTTTAAGAATCCGCGAACACCGCTTTTGATGAGATGAATTAATGTTTCAGAATCATACATGGTGAGTATCAGAATCCTTATTTCCGGATGATTTTTGGCGATCCAGTAGGTGGTTTCGTGTCCATCCATTTCCGGCATGCTCAGATCCAACACAACAATGTCAGGTTTATTGGAAGGATTCAGTCGTTCAATAAATTCTTTGCCGTTGTCAGCCACCATGGAGATGGTATATCCTTCAAAAGAATTGATGACGGCGGCAAGTGAATCCCTAAGCAGGATATGATCATCTATCAATCCAATCTTTACGTCGGGTGGTTTTTGATTTTGCATCATTATAGTGGTGTTGAAACGGTTATTGTTGTGCCCTTTCCTTCAGTGCTTTCAATATCAAACCGCGCGTCAATTAATTTTGCTCTTTGTTGCATATGGTTAATCCCCCCAATCCTGCTGAACTGAGAATTGGTCAGCCTGGTATCGAATCCTTTTCCATTATCCTGGATGATCAGCGTCAATTCTTGTTCGCCTGGATTTAGCAGAATAACAATATCACGGGCAGATGCATGACGGATGATATTATTTACGGCCTCCTGCAATATCCGGAAAAGAATTATTTCTTTTTCCTCACTGATTGATTGACATTCCCCATTAATATTGAAGGTGACATGATATTTTCCTCCCCGTTGCAGGAAGCCAACCTGCATTTCTATAGCTTTTTTCAGACCTCCCTTTCTTATGACATCCGGATTCATTGCCTTGGACATGTCTCTCAGATCTTCAAGCGCTTTTTCCAATATTTCAGTGATTTCAGCGATTCCATTTTCTGTTTCCTTCCGGTTGTTTATGTCCAGACTTACCAGTCCAAGCTTCGCTAAAGAGAGAAATTGCCCAACATTATCATGGATTTCCCTGGAAATTTCCCGAAAAGTTTGTTCCTGTATCTCAAGTTGAGCCTTATACAATTCTTTGTCATAGTAAAACTTTACTGCTTTGAGATCAGAATAATAATTCTTCTGTTTCTTTTGAAGAAAGAATAGAATCATAACAATAAATACCACCATGATCAAAATAAATCCAGTAATCACAATGAGAAATATAATTATCTCTGTTCGTTGTGGGTAGGGCATGAATATGCTTTGATAAATGTCAAGAATAAGATTGTATATAAGCAATAATTTATGCAACTATATGTGTTGCTAAATGTGGGATATATCTTTAATAAGCTAAACGTGCTGAAATAGTAAGGTACAGTTGTGCTAAAATAAAAGAGCATTCCGCAGATGACTATGAAATAAGGATTTGTTCGAATATCTTTGGACGAACTGGATTGCATAAACTCATAGAAATAGAAAAGACAGAAGGATGTAATTATGATTCCTTCCAAAGCAAATAAATGAGGAGAATTAAGAATTAACCTTTTAGGTGAGATTGCCCAAAATGCTGTGCATAGTAAAAGATAAGAGACATAAAGCATTCTCATTCCCATTCTTACGTTTCTTCTATTAATTGATTTGATGATAAACAGGTATATTAAGGATAATTCTAAAAGGGAATATAGATTAAGCACAGTGTCATTGATTTCATGCCACACCTTATTATCCATAAATATCAATTCCGT
>JAUZOD010000113.1 GCA_030706635.1 Bacteroidota bacterium | reverse complement strand
TTTCTGGTGCGGCGGCAATGAAATCACCCCACCCGGAGATATTCTGCAGGCCATGAAGGATTCCATTATGCCTGCCCTGGACGGAACACGTTATTTTTTCGACTATTCCAATTCAGACAGCATGTCGTTCAATTCCCTGGGCGGTAACGGGGATGGTCCGTACGGTGTACAGGACATCCGGACATTCTGGGCTCACCGCACTTTCCCTTTTAATTCGGAAGTAGGATCTGTAGGCCTCGGGGATTTTGAATCACTGGAACGCTTTCTCCCCGCGGAAAGTCTGCAGGTTCCCCAATATCATGGTAAAGAAAACCCGCTTTGGGCCTATCATAAATACATCGGTTATGATTCCACTTTATATGCATACGGGCCGGTTAAGGATCTGAAGGACTTTACCCTGAAGGCCCAGTTGGTGAATTACGATCAGTACCGGGCGCTGATGGAAGGATTCAGTGCACACATGTGGGAATGGTACACCGGATCCATCATCTGGAAAACCCAGAACCCCTGGACGGCCATGCGCGGACAGATGTATGATTGTTATCTCGATGTGAATGCCTGCCTGTACGGACTTCATAACGGCAGCGAACCCCTGCATGTGATGTTCGATCCGGTGGAGAATATGGTGATGATTGTCAACAATACCTTCAGCTATCACCGGGATATGATGCTGGAGGTGAAGACCTGGGACATGCAGGGAAAAGAAAAATTGCTGTCACAGGTTTATGAAGAGATCGGACCATCAGCCGTACGGAAATATCTTAATATCGGCAGACAGCTTAATCATCTCCGGAAAAATGAAGGCGTATTCCTTTCCCTGAGACTGCTCGACGAAAATAAAAAAGCCATCAGCAGCAATTTCTATTGGTTACCGGATTCCGCAGGCGCATATACCGGCCTGCAACACATGGATAAAGTTGCGTTGACTATAGAAGCCAAACAGGTCGGTCCGGGCAAAATAACGGTCACCCTTTCCAATGCCAACGGTAATCCTGTCGCTTTCTTCAACCGGATCGCACTGGTTGATCCGCAGACGAAAAAAAGGATCCTGCCTGTTTTTTACAGTGATAATTATGTTTCTGTGCTTCCGGGAGAAAGCAGCACGATTAGCCTGGAATACCCGGCTTCTTCTGCGTACCCGGCGCCCTTAGTTTCTGTTGAAGGATGGAATGTGGAAAAGACCGAGACGGGGTATATCCCCTCAAAGCTATGAAATGTAGTAAATTTGTCAGCAGGGTTATAATAAGTACCATTTTATGCCGGTATTCATTCAAATGATCAAGAACAGTGAAACGCATAATATAACCCTTTTCGTCTTTTCGATTTCATTGCTCCTCGTTGCGGCCATAATCATTTCCGCCATAACCGTTTCGGTAAAACATCATATTGAAAAAAGAGCTTTGAAAACCCGGGATCAAGATCAATAGAATTAATTTTTACCTGACCTGCATCAAAACCAGGGGAAAAGAAAAAGACTAAAAATAAAAATTGACTACATGCCCATATTCACAACTCCGCAATCCAGAGGAGCAGTTAGTTCATTCCCTGTAAATCTTTCACATGTATTATATTTCAGTCGCGGAAACCGGATTGTAGAAAAAAATTCAGGTGGTAAAATAACTAAAACAAACTACGATACCATTGAATTTGTTTTTACAAATAACAAAGAGATATACTGGTATTTTGGTAAAGAATCAGACCGCGAAGAAGAATTCTGCCGCCTTCTGAGTTTGTAGAAATTTTACCGATCCAACACTAACACCCGTTAGTTTTTTTGACCCAAATCCAGTAATTTTGATACATGCCATCCCATGAACAAATATTTGAGGATAAGATTGAACGGGAGGTGCGGATTGAGCCGAAGGACTGGATGCCGGAGGATTACCGCAAGCTGCTGATCCGGCAGATGTCCCAGCACGCACACAGCGAAATTGTCGGTATGCTTCCGGAAGGAAACTGGATTACCCGGGCGCCTTCCCTGCGTAGAAAGGCTACGCTGATTGCGAAGGTGCAGGACGAAGCAGGGCATGGCCTGTATTTATATTCTGCCACGGAAACCCTGGGTATTACGCGCGAAGAAACCATTGATCAGTTACTTTCCGGCAAGGCCAAATATTCTTCCATCTTTAATTATCCTACGCTTACCTGGGCAGATATTGGCGCCATTGGCTGGCTGGTGGATGGGGCAGCCATCATGAACCAGGTGCCATTGTGCCGCGCATCTTTTGGTCCTTACGCCCGGGCCATGATCAGGATTTGCAAGGAAGAAAGTTTTCATCAGCGGCAGGGGTTTGAAATTTTACTTACCCTGAGCCGTGGGTCCGAAGCCCAGAAACACATGTGCCAGGATGCTATTGACCGTTGGTGGTGGCCTGCCGTAATGATGTTCGGCCCTGCTGACGAATCTTCGCCACACAGTCAGAAAAGCATGCAATGGAAGATCAAACGGTTCAGCAATGATGAACTGCGGCAAAAGTTTATAGATGTTTGTGCAGAGCAGGTGAAGGTATTGGGGATGAAACTTCCGGATTCCAAACTTCAATGGAATGAAGAAACCCAACACTACGATTTCGGCGAGATCAACTGGGAAGAATTCTGGAACGTGGTGAACGGAAACGGACCTTGTAATAAGGAGCGCCTTGCGGCAAGGAAAAAAGCGCATGAAGATGGCGCCTGGGTCAGGGAAGCGGCTGCGGCCTATGCAGCTAAAAAAAATCATTCATCCGAAATCCGCTGATCTATGGAAAAAATCTCATCTGAAAACTGGCCACTCTGGGAAGTGTTCATCCGTACGCGCCAGGGACTCGATCACAAACATGCCGGCAGCCTGCATGCCGCAGATGCGCAAATGGCTCTGGAGAATGCCCGTGATGTGTACACCCGACGCAACGAGGGGATAAGCATCTGGGTTGTAGAAAGCAAATATATCCACGCTTCCAGTCCCGAGGAAGCGGCTTCCTTTTTTGACCCCGCCAACGACAAGGTATACCGGTATCCCACTTTTTACCAGCTTCCCGACGAACTAAAAAATATCTGAGTATAAAAACAGTCAACCACTTTAACTTCTGTCATGCTCTCCGCCTATCTCATCCAGCTCGCCGATAACGCCCTCATCCTGGGTCACCGGAATAGTGAATGGACGGGCCATGGTCCCGTGCTGGAACAGGATATAGCCTTATCCAATATCGCACTCGACCTCATCGGGCAATCCAGGAACCTCTATCAGTTGGCGGCAAGCCGCATGAATACCCTGTCACCGGAAAAGGAACCCGTGACAGAAGATGATCTGGCCTACCTGCGCGAAGCACCCGATTTTAAAAATGTGGTACTGCTTGAACAACCCAACGGAGACTGGGCTAAAACCATCCTCCGCCAATTTTACTTCAGCCGGTTCCAGCTTTTGCAGTTCAGGGATTTGCTAAACAGTAAAGACGCAGACCTTGCAGCAATCGCCGAAAAATCAATAAAGGAAATCCGCTATCATGTAAAATGGAGTAGTGAATGGGTATGCCGGTTAGGAGATGGTACAACGGAAAGCCATACCCGCATGCTGAATGCTCTGGAGGAATTGAATCCGCTGGTTGCGGAATTATTTACCACAACCGACTATGAGCTGGCCGCCGCAACGGGTGGTTGGGGAACTGATCCTGCCAGTCTGCAACCTGATTGGCTGCAGGCCGTAAATGCAACATTGCAAACGGCAACATTGCCCCTGTATCGGGACGAAAAAAAGCCGGCTCTGCTTTTATCCGGGAAAAACGGCTTTCATTCCGAACACCTTGGCTTTATTCTTGCCGAAATGCAGTTTCTACAAAGAGCTTACCCGGGATGTGACTGGTGAATCCATGGAAAAAGAAAAAATCATATCGATACTGGAAGAAGTGATGGATCCGGAAATTCCTGTTCTTTCTATCGCAGATCTTGGTATTCTGCGGGGAGTGGAAATTTTGGAGAACGAAATCAGGGTAACGGTCACGCCTACCTACAGCGGTTGCCCGGCGATGGATACGATACAGGAAGATATCCGGAGTATTTTGCTTAAAAACGGATTCGATAAAGTAAAGATCAACCTGGTTTTATCTCCCGCCTGGACGAGCGAATGGATGACGGATTCCGGGAGAGAAAAACTGGAAGCATTTGGAATCGCGGCACCCGCACTTAACCATTCCTGTACAATGGCCGGAACGGGAACCGACGAACCCGGCCACTGCCCCTTGTGTCATTCTGAAAATATCGAGATGATCAGCCGGTTCGGATCCACTGCCTGCAAAGCATTATACCGCTGCCTGGATTGCCGGGAGCCTTTTGATTATTTTAAATGTCATTAATACATTAAACCCATGGCAGAAGACGTCTTGCTGGAGAAGAAAAACGGAGTTGCCCGGATCGTATTGAACCGGCCGGATAAGCTCAACGCCTTTAACCGGAATATGGCACTGGGATTGCAGCAATATTTAAAGGATTGCGATGAGGATGAAACCATTCGCAGTGTATTACTTACCGGCACGGGGCGTGCTTTTTCATCAGGTCAGGACCTCGGAGAGTTTCCAGGGGGAAGGCTTCCGGATTTCGAAAAAGTGATTGAAGAATATTACAATCCCGTTGTCCGTTTGCTGAGAACGATCCGGAAACCGGTGTTGTGCGCAGTAAATGGAATTGCAGCCGGAGCAGGTGCCAACATTGCGCTGAGCTGTGATATTGTCGTAGCCACTGCCTCCGCTTCTTTTGTGCAGGCATTTTCAAAAATCGGACTAATCCCTGATTGCGGAGGAACCTATTTCCTACCCCGGCTGATCGGCCTTCAAAAAGCTACGGCCTTCATGATGCTGGGTGACAAGATCAGCGCGGCGGAAGCCGTACAGGCTGGCATGATATATAAATGTTTTGAAGATGATCTGTTTGAAACCTCAGCAGCTCAGATAGCCGGCTCACTGGCCCGTCTTCCGACTACCGCGCTGATACTTACCCGGAATGCCCTGCTGCAATCCTACACGCATACTCTGGACCAGCAGCTGGAAACTGAGAAAAAACTACAGGCCCGGGCCGGGCATACCGCTGACTTCAGAGAAGGCATTACTGCTTTTTTTGAGAAGCGATTGCCGGCATTTACCGGGAAATGATCCGGCTGATCAGAAAGCCGCAGCTTCCTTCACTCCGTTATGATGCTGATCCTGCTTCAAAGGCAGTACCGGCGCCATAGTCCCGTTCATCGTTTTTTCAAGCGATACATACTCCTTCTGCAGTTCCAGGATCTGTGCATGATTATAAACGATCTCCTTCCTGAGTTCGGAAATCTTAAACTGTTTTTTCCGCAGCTGACGACTTCTTAAAATGTAACCTGCAAACAGAGATCCGGAAACGATTCCGATCAGGCTAGTGATACTAAGGGTGAATTCAACGCTAAACATAGTATTGGGGTTTATGGTTTGAGATGTTTTTATTTTATCAGTTCTTCAATGTGGGTTAGTTTTCCTTCCTGGTTCATGCCTTCTACCACGACGCGGAACTTGTTACTCACATCATTATTATAGAATACAATGCTCACCTTACGGTGTGATCTATCCAGTCGCACGGCGGGATTCCAATACAAAGTGGACCTGAAATCCGCAGCCTGATAATCCTGGATCTTATCCGTTGCGTAGTGCGGCGCGTAAAATTCTCGTGCAGGTGTGTATCCCGTGATAACAGCAAAACCCGTTTTATTTTCGAGAATGCTGCTTTGTGCAAGCGACTGCCTGCTGGTGATAGCGAGCGTCGGCAGTCCCTTCGGATTGGTCTTGGGAACAAATTTGAGAAACAGAACTTCTTTCATACTCACCGATTTCAAGTCATCCATCGCCACCAGTGTTCCGTCATACGAAATATTCACATTATTCCGAAGGGCTGAATGACCACTGGGTGAATAAGACGTAAACCGTCCATCGCCTGTTCCCGGAGCGGATTCCTTTAGCGTAGCGGCAAAACGCAGCTCGGCAAACATGGTGGACAGATAATGCGCGGCCGTTTCAGAAGGTGATTTTGACCCATCCGACCTGGGCGTGAGTATATAACTCATATCCTGACTTGGAACGGCATATTCATTTGTTTCAATAATGTTTCCATTAGTTTCTTTTTCCAGCACCACCTCGGGAACTTTCATCCAGGCATAGCCAGGCTCGTTTGCCCTGGCGGCCGTCAGGGCAGGCAGCAGATCAGAATACAAACTGATTTCACTATTGCCATTTATCTTGGAAACATGGTTGAAACGGTAAACAACCTGAACGGAATCATAAAAATACAGTCCGTGCTGGTTAAACTTTCCGTCTGAATTCACCGGCAGATTCAGCACCTGTTTCTTCCGGTCCCTCGAAATCATCAGCAGCGCAATGGAATCCCCCGCATCCAGACTGGACGCAGCGCCGTGGATTTCTCCCTTTAAGGTTAAAAAATCTGCATCATGGAGATATTTCAGCGGAGGGAACTTTCCTGAAACAACAGCTTCCCAGTTGAACCTTCTCCAACCGTGGGTCAACAGCAGGAGGTTCAGATGATCATTGGCATTCTCTGAATCGTCCAGATAGGATGCTGCATCCCGGATATTCCCTTTGAGATCGCTGCTGAGCAGCAAATCCGAATAAATGTTATAACTGCTGTCTGATCCCAACCCCCCGTCTGTAACGGAGATCGATAAATTGGTGCTCAGGCTGTCGGGTATTTCGAGTGAAATTTCGTTGCGTGCTCTCTTGTTCAGATTCACCTGATCCCATTTCATCTGGGTTTTCGCATACGATTTGCGGTTCCTGATAAAGACCACCCGCTCGGCAATGGGCATCATATCGCCGTCCAACACGGTCAACTGCATGATTCCACCGGGAAACGAGGCCGTGTTAATGGAACCCGCTGCCTGATAATTCACCAAATTGACATTGTTTTTGTAAACCACTTTCTGATCCATCACACCCATAACGGTGAGACGGTTCAGGCTAACGGCATCCACGGATCTTTCCAGCTTGTATTGAACCTGATCATTTTTATACGACGTCATATGCAGTACAACCCCGTTGGGTTTGATCTGCGGTAATGGCGTTGTATGTGCTTCTCCGGTTTCATCTTTCCACAAAGCCAGGTATTGATGTCCATTAACAGGTTTAAATGAGCAAGAGCCCATGCCCTGATAGCTGGTATGGAAAGAATCCACAACATTATTTTTACTGGTTTTTATAACACCGCTAACATTCACCGGCCTTCCGTGCTGATCCAGGGCCTCAAAGGCCAGCACCGAGTTCACCCCATTGACGAGATCACCCCCTTCCGCAAAG
>JAUZOD010000112.1 GCA_030706635.1 Bacteroidota bacterium | reverse complement strand
GACGAGTTGCTCTCCCATTCAACCAACCCCTGCTTCTTCTTCAGGAAATGCATCTCCGCTGCACCGATAGTCAGCGGCCCTTCGTCCGTGATAATATTCAGGGTAAGAGGCGCTTTCAGTATCTCCTGACCGCCTGCCCGAATGGATGCCGGGAAACCCGTTCTATCCAACCGAACATCGGCAGACCTGCAGCGAATGATTTGATTGTTAACCTGCAAGGCAGTGTAAGGATGAGTGACTGAATCATCAATACCCAGTCTTGAATTCAACCATCTCAGCCGCGAACCACGCCAGGCTTCTCCATCTCCCCGGTCAGCCAATCTCCGGCGCTTAACAAGCAGCGATATACGGACGGTTTGGGTGGAGAGGCCGGCCCCGGATATTTGTACACTGAAATGATGCCAGCCAGGAACTGCATCCGCCGGAATATCTACACCAAACCACAAGGGTTGTATCTTTCCCGCAGGCAAGTCCAATTTCTTTTTAAAATAGATCCCCTGCCAGTCTATTCCTTCCAGGTTAAAACAGGTCAGGGGGAAAGAAGCACCTGCATAGTGAACCCGCACGTCCCCGATGCCTCGTTCAGCAGCAAACAGTCCAATCTGGAAAACATAGTATTCATTGCGACAGGCGATTCCCGAAAAAGTATCTGATGGTCCCGATTGAATCCATTTCAGTGGCAGATCATCCTGCATCCGGATAGGTCTGGACCTGTCTTCAGGGAAAAGCAGCAAATCGCCGGGATATTTCTTTTTCAGGGAAGCAATTTCTTCCTGCGTTGCCACTACCTCCATCGGGTAAAAACTATCAAAGGCCGTCCTGGACTGGATGGCTATGACAGTTGCCCGGGGAAGCCCTGACCCCGGGCTGACTGCGCTGACCGAGGCAAGCCAGACGGAATCTGGCTGCGGAGCCGTTTTCAGATAATCCCCTTCAAAATATCCAATATTTTTTTTCCCCCGGTATGGCAGGTAATACACATAATACACGCCTGCTCCCGATTGTGGCCGGAAGATGAGTTGCCCGTGTTCCCTGTTTATCAATACGAGACGCAGGTCCCGGATTTCGTTTCCACCGGCAGCTGTGATCAGAATGGACTTAGACTCCGGATCCTTATCCCTTCTTCGCCATGGTATGTCCACGAACACCGCGTCCCCGGCCGTTCCCGCGCGGATAACAGCCCGGTGATTTCCAAGACTGTCATTCCATGGTTTATCCGGAACAGTATAGGGAATGGCTTGTCCGTATATCTTGTACGCCCAACCGGAAAACAAGATCAAGGCAAGCAAAAGCTTTTTGCGACGATTCGACCCCATACGATTTGAATTGAAGATTTTGTAAATGAAGTTACAGCGGTAACTTATACTTCTATATGAAGGAATAGAAAGAGCAGCAGACCTTTTGTTTGTCATGAATTATTTCTACTGAATCACAGCCGGTTTGTGACTCCGGCGTTCTTTATTCCCAGTAACTGAAGCATACCGTGAGCAAACCGGTCCCCAAGGGTCAGCATGCTGTCCGCATCGAAATGGGCGAGACCACCAATCCCTTTGCGGGAAAGATCCGTTGTTTTGATCAGCAGGCAGTTCCGATCATTCAGGCATGCTGCTGCCTGACTTTTCCGCCCGATATCTGCAAATGCCCAGGTATGGCTGTTGATCTCACCGACAACAAACGGGAGGTTCATGATACCCAGATCATGACGCACCGAATTCATGAAAAGATTCAGCAGTTGCCCGTAATCATTTGCCATCGTCCTGCTGATGCCGGCTTCGTGTTCTCCCTGCATCCAGATAAAGCCGCTGACTTCAAAACTCCTTCCCGTATGCTTCAGGGAAGCAAGAGCAGCATGAATATTCGTCATGAGGTCACGATAGAGTATTCCGGCCTCTTCAGCTTCACCAGGCGGGTGCCAGTTTTTTCCCTTATCATCAAAGCCCTTGAGCGCAGGAATATAATCCTGATAATCTTTGCTTCGGGCAATGCCGGTAGCGCCAACTGCGTATTTAATAATCGCGATATCTTCGTTTGGCAGCCCTTCTGAAATTGTTTTCCCAAATCCTATTTCCGGACCAAAGCACGCTTTCCGAAATGCCGGCTGGTTGGAAATGTCTGAAACGCCGACCTGCAGCCGGGTCCAGCGGTTTGCGAACCCATCCCTGGCATTACTTCCTGGCCAAAAAAGAATATCTGACCGCTTGCGGAATGCGATCCGGTAATTTTTCTTACTGCCATGAAATTCACGAATATTATTATAGCCGACGGCATTGGATTGGCCGGCGAGTATAAAAACTTTCAGCGTTCGTTCTTCCGGATATTTCCCGGTTATGCCTTTTACCGGAATATATTCTTTCGGAATGTTCTGGGAAAAGATACTGCTGCAAGCAACGGAAAGACAAAGTGATAAAATGATTTTGACCATGTTATGAGGGTAGTTTAACGGGAACTAATGAATCAACCTGGCTTCACACCAATCCCCATAAGTTCCTTTGAGGTCATCGGAATCAATACCATTAAGCGTTCGTATTTCTATAAAGGAAGCATGCACGATATCAAGGTCAACCTCTTTAGCCTGATCCTGCTTATTCATGGATGGGCTGCTGAATATTTTTCGGTCATCAGCCCATACTTCAAAAATAACGGCGGCATTTCCGCCATCTTCATTGAGACCGACAAAACATTGGAACCGTTTAAAAGATTTTTCGGCAATATCATACCGGATCCTTCCATAGGCATTAGTCCCAAGACCGCGCACGAATTTCCTGCCGGCAATAATTAAATCAGTGCCACTGGCACTTTTGTTCAGTTGAAGTTGCCCCAGGCTCATAGCCACTTCCATGGGCAGGATCTCATCAAGATAAACAACAGATGCAATGTAGGAGGCCTGGTTTTCCTCTTTAGTAAATACCTGGTTTGGGCATACGATGAGGATCTCCCTTTCCATATTGATTCTGGCGGGAACAGGAAGGATCTCAGGGTCCGGTAAAGGCAGCATATCCTGATACTCAATAGTTACTCCGGCATTCAGCAGCGGATGTTCAATCCAAAGCCAGCACCCTGCTTCCGCCCTGAACCTCCCGTTTTCATTTACAGGCGCGTCAATGGAAAAACTGAGTTCATTCTTTCCTGATGAAATTTTGAAGCTGATATAAGACCAGTCAGAAACAGGCAATTCAGCAAATAGCTGGATATGACGAGGAGTAAGGGTTGGATGTGAAAGATTAAACTCAACAGCGCTTCCGTTTACTTTTATTTCGCAATGCGGTTGATACCCCGACGGCAGCACAGGCGAATAGAGAATATGCATCTCTGCAATGCTGTCTTCAGGAATATGCGCAATACATTCCCCTCGTAATTGTGATTTACCATTTTCCGTCTCCAAAGCCAGGCTGCTGTTCTCCACAAGGGCATGCTGTGCCTTCCCGGGAAAAGTCATATGCATTTTTGCGTCTTTTCTTCCGGCATTGGATTGCGTTAAATTCAGAGTGGTATTTCTCGATCCCGCAACAGATAGCTCCCGGGACGCCCCCGGTCGTCCAAATACATTATACTGTATGCTTTTAACGTTACGGCTAATTTCCATATAACGTGTCCCGTTCAGGAAGGCAGCCTTTGGATCAACCGGTTCTATCTGAACGATCACCGTTTCATGCCCTGCCAGCAATAAATGGACTGGCTCTCCATATTTAATATCGTGCTTTATCACCTGCAGATACGGATAAATCACCCGGGCAATATAATGCTGGTCTGCTTCTGCTTCCCGTAGCGCTTTATTTTTGATCCATCCGGAGTCAGCATTTAAAGGAATAGAAACGGTGCGGGATTCTATAAACGGGTTATACAGAGCCAGGATACCTTTTCCCTCATGGAAATGCGCATACCCGTATGGTTCACGCTTTAACGGATCGCCCAGTATGAGTTGCGTTTGCCAAAAAACAGAGGCATTGCTCCTGACCCATCTGAGTGCTCCGGCAAGAAATGTCCAGTCCTGATCATTACGAAGCAATTCATAAGGGTTGAGATATAAACTTAACAGGCGGGATCCGCGACCGATCACTGCTATAATTTCATCGTACAGCGTATCATAGTCCGGCGTATAAATGCCCAAATGCTCAATGGCGTTAGATGGAAAACCGGGATTCTCCCGGATGCGTTTCCGAAGCAGGGCATCGCGGGATATAAAATGTCCGTAACCGGGAATGGGAGTCGGAGCAATCGCCGGTGGCACGCCGTCGAACATATCTCCATAAACGGATTCTGCATGCTGCAACCACCAGGGGCTTAACCACATTCCGCTGGTAGGATCCAGAAAAATATCCGGGTTAGCTTTTCGGATTGCGGTTAAAAAATTAATATAGGCATCCACGTTAGCTTCCTTGGAATAATTGCCCGGAAGATGCCAGGGATGATCGGTCGCATTGCACATCGCACAAAAACCATCAAACTTAAAAAAATTTAAACCATACCTTTCTGTCAGACCGGTAACCTTTTTCGTTAAATCCGCACTATACCGGGGATCAGATTGGCACATGAACCAATCCCAGGTATCATTTTTCGGATATCCCCTGGAAGCAAGCCACGGCGCATGGTCATAGCCTGAGGATGGAGAAAGCCAGAGTCCAAGTTTTGCGTTCATGCGCTTCAATGCGTCCACGAGCGGGGAAAAACCGCTCTGAAACCTCTCTTTGTCTATATCCCATAAACTATTTTTATTATCCCACCCCTCATCTATGGTATATGAATCTATATTTACTCCGTTCGGATTGAACAGCTTTTGCTGAAAGTGTTCAATCAGGTCAAGAGAATTCTTTTTCGTAGCAGGCATCAGCGTGGTCCAGGTGTTATAATCAACAAACAATTGCTTTACCGAAGGCGGAGAAGCCAGGATCGTCTCTATGTAATGTTTAAACCTGCTGCTTATGTCCTTTGACTCTGACACACCCAGCACCGCCTTCTTACTGGGGAAACGACCCGTGATCGTGCGTCCAGGAAAATGGGTAAGTGTCAGTACTCCATCCTGATACTGGTTGTACCCGGCGGGATATTCAAGGCCCCAGAAACTATCATCCATAAATACGGGAAAACCAAAACCCTTAGTGCCCGAAAAGCCAAATGCTGCGGATACATTTTGAGGAGGTTCATTTTCCTGGAACGAGCATACCCCGTCAAAACCAAGCTCCCAAACATTCAGTTGTCTGAGCTCAAGAGGCAGCGTCGTTGTCAAAACCAATTGCCGGCGTACAAAAAAATCATGATGGCCAAGCTCGTAGCAAATGACCAGTGCGATATCTTTTGAATGATGGCGGAAATGTAAAAAGAGACTGCGTCCTTCCTTGGTTTGGTCTTCCCGATAATCTTTAAAGAGGAAGTCTTTGGCGGTCAGGGCGTCCTGACCTTCCATACCGATTGAAAAATCGTCGGACTTAATTTGTATTCTGCGGGCGGATAACCGATTAACAAAACTACTCAAACTCAATTTATCTCCTCGTTTCTCAAAATGCATTTCCAGGTATTGGTTTCCCAGTGTAAGGTCCTTATCCCCGGAGAAATGTTTATTCGCTGCTAAAACAAGCGGAACCCGAATATACTTTACGGAACTTAAGATGAACATATTCCTGATCAAAGTTCGCCTGTCGATAGCCATAGTAATAAATTTAAAATTGTCCGGCATTTTTTAGGACAAGAGAGCCTTACACAAAAAGTTTAAATCTATCAATTATTTAAGTGAAGGTCTGTTTTTATTTATTGTTTTGGATCGGAAGGATTTGTTATACGGAAGGGTATTCGCCAAGTCCGGATTCAGTCCCGGGATTAGTTTTTCGCACTTGTCATCGGGTTCCCGTCAATGCAAAGAATCTTCATCAACGCCGAAAGGGAGGAGATAAGGAAAGCCGTCAAACAATAAATAACATGCTTAAAAATATCCTTCCGCCCTTTCAACCAGCTTTCTAATTCCTGCGACTACCATGATCTCCGTCATACCCCGCGGTATGGACGCCTGTTGCAATTCCTTTTCCACCCGGCTCCGCCACAGCAATGGCGGGTGTTTTTTCAGCCTGATATAATCTAACGCTTCCAGTCCCGAAACCGAAATGACGGACAGATCGCGGGAAAGCATTTCAACATCATCTATGGCGGGGTATTGCCTGAATGCTGACCGTAGGGCAAGATGATTGTGTTTCCATTGAATCAGCCATTGCCTGATTTTTTTTTCGCTGACAGCATCTTTCGAATCGGCAGCAAAATTACGGACCAGTATGTTGAACTCCCTGGCAACTTTGGCGTCCGGTCTCACCGCATCTACTATTTTAGTAAATGGCGATCCAGTAGTGTAACCGGCATAATCGATCGAGCCATAATCCTTTATAGGTTCAAGCACATCTGTAAAAACGCGCAAGGCAGCAACATTCTCATTACCCGCCAGCCTCCGCAGAAACATATCCACGTTTTTCTCGTGGGTCAGACCGAGTTCTTCGAGCTGCGGGCTGATCCGTTCCAGCTTATCATACATATCGGGCACGCTATTCACAGAGGCATCGGACCATAATCTTTCCGCAATGGCCGCGGTTCTGGGCCAGATCCTGGAATCAATGGTTTCCCAGGTGACCATTTCACTCCACATAGTTGCTTCTCCGCCAAGAATAAGTTTCCGCTGGGCAGTTGTTAGATGAAGACTGTCCGGCAAAGGATCCGTCAAATAATGGTCCGAAGCGGGAAAGTTCAGATCTATATAATATCCACTGGATAGTATCACAGGGTATCCGGATTTTGCGGCCCTGGCCAGACCTTCCATGCCACGCCAGGATTGAATGATGGCGGACGTGGGAATGCCGGGCTGCATAATTTCATCCCACCCGATCATCTTCTTACCGTATTTTTCTGTAATCGCCAGCAATCTCCGGTTAAAATATGCCTGAAGTTCGTTGTTGGAATGGATAGCATGCACCTGCATAAATAGTTGAATAGCCGGATTCCTCTTCCATTGCCTTCCATTGTTCTCATCGCCGCCGATATGAATATATTCATCTGGAAAAAGTTTTGACATTTCACCCAGGAAACTATCAATGAATGTATAAGTAGATTCGCGCGTGGGATCCATCACCGGATCCATGACACCCAGGCGATGCTCGACATGATAGGGCCCCGGAGCGCTGGCCAGTTCCGGATATCCAACAAACCAGGAGGTTGTATGCCCGGGCATATCAAATTCAGGAACGATCCGGATTCCCCGTTCACCGGCGTAATGCAAGAGATCCCTGATTTGGTCCTGCGAATAATATTCTCCTTCGGAACCCAATTCATGCAGTTTCGGAAAAGCCTTGCATTCGATCCGGAATCCCTGATCCTCCGTCAGATGCAAATGGAGAACATTCATCTTCACAGCGGCCATTCCGTCGATGTTTCGTTTGATCACATCAACCGGCATGAAATGTCTTCCAACATCAATTAAAAGACCCCGCCAGGGAAACCGGGGCGCGTCGTCAATAACGCAACCCGGCAGATAATAATAACCATTCCCGGCCTTCAGCAACTGAAGTATTGTTTCCAGCCCCCGGATCGCACCCAGATCAGTTTCGGCATTCAGCATAATGCCATCAACCGTAATCACCAGATGATAGGATTCATCTTCTCCCAATACATTATTTGCTGCGCGGGTAACCCGGATAAGCAGACCGGAACCCGGCGTTCCGGCGCCAGGCACTACTTCCTGTTGGCTAATGAAAAGGCCGGATCTGCCTTTTAAACGCGTCAGCATTCTTGTGGCTGCGCTGTAAATTCTTTTATCGGGCTCACCGCGCACGCTTATGGTAAAGCCCTCATTCACCGGAAACCTTGCTCCATTGAATGAACACGCCTGCGGATAAGGTATAAGTATTTTTTTATAGTCCTGGGCCTGTAAATTTTTACAGCACAGCAGAAAAATAAGTATGTAAATCCGTTGCATTTTCCAGGGGGTTAATGGATGAAACCATCCTTGTCAGAAATCATTCCTTTTTATAATCTGAAGAATATTGCCTTTTTATACAGCCAGTAGCAAATCCCCCATTCCAGCGCAAAT
>JAUZOD010000111.1 GCA_030706635.1 Bacteroidota bacterium | reverse complement strand
TTTTGTTTTGCCAACCCTGGGTGAGAATTTCGGTTATGCGATTTATGAAGCCTTCTGTGCGGGCAGGCCGGTACTCATCAGCGACAAAACACCCTGGCGCGGATTGCAGGATCAGCAGGTTGGCTGGGATATTCCGTTGGAAAGTCCGGAGGCCTGGATAGCCGCATTGCAGGAAGCGGCTTATGCCGGCCAGCAAACCTTCAATCAATGGAGTGAAAGATGCGGACGGTTTGTAAAAGACCAGCAGCGCCACTCCGATTTAAAAGATGCGTACTTAAAATTATTTAACTATTCAGTTCCTGGCAAAAACATCCTTATCCTGGTTGACTGGTACGAGCCCGGGTTTAAAGCCGGCGGCCCCATTCAGTCCTGCCGGAATCTGGTTTTGGCAATGCATAATTTGTTTGATCTGACTGTTCTGACATCTGACCGGGACATCGGAGATGATCTTCCGTATTCGGGAATTGTCCCCAACCGATGGATTATCCGGGAACCGGGCATATATGTTTATTATGCAAAAAGGGATTCCGTGAATCAAATATTGCTGGAGGATACAATAGCTGCCACCAAACCGGATTTTATTTACCTCAACAGCATGTATTCTATCCGGTTCAGCATTTTGCCGATGTACATGTTATGGAAGAATAAGATCAGGGCGCAGATCATCCTGGCGCCCCGGGGGATGCTGCAGCATGGCGCCCTTAAATATAAACTGCTTAAAAAAAAACTGTTCATTTCCCTGTTGAATGTTTTAGGCATTCCAAAAAAGATTCATTTTCATGCTACCGACGAACAGGAAAAAAGAGATATTCTGAAACAATTCCCACGTGCAGGCAGGGTTGACGTGGTGCCTAATTTCTCGGGTTTATTGCCGGCTGGGGTTACACCCATCGAAAAAACCCGGAATTCATTACGCTGTGTTTATATTTCCCGGATCATCCAGAAGAAAAATATCCTTTTTTTTTTAAAGCTGCTGAACCTGTTACCTGAAAGCATCGAACTGGAGTTTACGATTTACGGCGATGTGGAAGATGAAAAATACTGGAATCAGGCGCAGAAAGTCCTGCATTTTCTGCCGCCGAATATTGCGGTCATATTCAGGGGTCCTTTACCGCATGAGCAGGTGACGCCCACCCTCGAAGCAAATCATGTGTTTGTTCTGCCGAGCAAAGGAGAAAATTTTGGTCATGCCATTTTCGAAGCCTTCTCTTCCGGGAGACCGGTGCTTATCAGCGATAAAACGCCCTGGCGTGGACTGAAGGATCTGCAGGTCGGCTGGGATATCCCGCTGAATCGCCCGGAAGCCTGGCTCAGGGCTCTGCAGGAAGCGGCAGACGCGGACCAGCAGACTTTCGATGCATGGAGTGAAAAATGCCACCAGTTTGCCAGGGAGCATCTGGATCGTTCTGATCTGAAAAATGCCTATAAAAAATTATTTAGCTGAATATGTTTATACTGGGAATCAATGCGTATCATGCCGATTCTTCCGCAGCCATTTTTAAAGACGGTGTGCTCATCGCTGCTACGGAAGAAGAACGTTTCAGAAGAATAAAACATTGGGCGGGGTTGCCTTCGCAGGCCATTGAATTCTGTCTGAAGGAAGCGGGTATCAGCCTCCGGGAAGTGGATCATGTGGCCATCGGCCGTGATCCCGGCGCAAAACTATTCCGGAAATTGCTTTTCCTGCTCCGAAATCCTTCCGGAAGCTGGAAGGCCATCGCAGAGCGGATAAGCAATTCGAAAAAAGTGACCAGTCTGGAATCTGCTTTATTTCATATCGACCCATCCGTTCCCATCGCCGAATTAAAAAGCCGGATACATCAGGTAGAACATCATCGGAGCCATCTGGCTTCCGCTTTCTTTGCCTCGCCGTTTAAGGAATCAGCGATCTTTTCCATTGATGGATCCGGCGACTTTACAACAACCATGATGGCTATGGGGAAAGACAGTGGAATGGAAATTTTGAATTCGATTGATTTTCCACATTCTGTTGGCGTTTTTTACACCGCGTTTACCCAGTGGCTGGGCTTCCCGCATTATGGTGATGAATATAAGGTAATGGGTCTGGCTACCTATGGAGATGCGAGATACACCGATAAACTGAGAGAAGTGCTGCTGTTTGAGCCCAATGGTGTATTCAAACTGGATCTGGGCTATTTCCGGTCTCCGAGAGAAGGGTATATTTCCTATGATGATCATCTTCCGATAGTAGCCCAACTTTATTCAGATAAATTAATTGAATCTTTCGGACCGGCAAGAAAAAAGGAAGAACCACTAAGCCAATATCATAAGGACGTGGCGGCTTCCGTGCAAAGGATTACGGAAGAGCTTATATTTCATTGTCTGAACGATCTCTATAACAAAACGAAGTGTGAGAATATCTGCGTCGCAGGCGGTGTGGCGCAAAACTCGGTGGCCAATGGGAAAATAACCAGGAATACCGCATTTAAGCATGTTTATATCCCCTCGGCCGGACACGATGCGGGCATTTCCATGGGAGCGGGATTATATGTTAATCATCAGATACTGGGGAAGCCCAGAACGGCGCCGATCAGGACGGCTTATACCGGAAGCTCCTATAGTAATTCAGAAATAAAGGCATTCCTGGCAGACAAGAATCTTAAGTATGAATATCTGGAAGACGATCTGCTCTATGAGCGGGTGGCAGATTGCATCCATCAGGGGGGCGTCGTGGGCTGGTTTAGCGGCAGGGCAGAATTTGGTCCCCGCGCATTGGGTGGGCGATCCATCCTGGCAGACCCCACCAGAGCCGACGCTAAGGAAATACTCAATACAAAGGTTAAAAGAAGAGAAAGCTTCCGGCCATTCGCACCTTCTATATTAAAAGAGTATGTTCAGGATTATTTTGAAGTGAATGACGAGGTTCCGTTTATGGAAAAAGTTTTTCCGATCCGAAAGGAAAAACAGCATCTGATTCCGGCTGTTACACATGTTGATGGTACAGGTCGTTTGCAGACTGTTGACCGGCAGTTTTCACCGCGGTATTACGCCCTGATTGAAGCTTTTTCCAGAAGATCCGGCATACCTATTTTATTAAATACTTCGTTTAATGAAAACGAACCAATTGTAAATTCGCCGGCAAATGCCCTGGACTGCTTTTTGAGGACAGATATGGATCTCCTGGCATTAGAAAATTATATAATATATAGATAAAACATCGGTAACAAAAATTCAAATTATGGGAAAGAAAGCGATTGTTATGGGAGCAGGTGGATTTATCGGGGGTCACCTGGTAAACAGATTGAAGAAAGAAGGCTATTGGGTAAGGGGGGTGGATTTAAAGAGAAATGAATTCGGGAACGATTCCGCAGACGATTTTGTAGTTGGTGATCTCCGCGATCCCCGGTTTTGCGATTTTGTGGTAGAGCAGGGAATTGATGAAGTCTACCAGCTGGCGGCAGACATGGGCGGAGCCGGATATATTTTTACGGGTGAGCATGATGCGGATGTGATGCGTAACTCCGTGTTGTGCAATGTGAACACGCTGGAAGCCTGTAAAAACAACCGGGTTGATAAAATATTTTATTCATCTTCCGCCTGCATTTACCCCTTATACAATCAGCTTGATCCGGATAATCCGAAATGCGCGGAAGACTCTGCCTATCCGGCGGCGCCTGACAGTGAATACGGCTGGGAGAAACTGTTTAGCGAAAGGCTGTATTTATCGTACCAGAGAAATTATGGGATAAAAGTCAGGATCGCCAGATTTCATAACATATTCGGGCCCCAGGGTACCTGGACCGGAGGAAAAGAAAAAGCGCCCGCTGCCATGTGCAGAAAAGTGGCTGAAGCCAGGGATGGATCACAAATTGAGGTATGGGGAGATGGATTGCAGACCAGATCCTTCCTATATATCAGTGAATGTCTGGAAGCCGTGAGGAAACTGGTTGAATCTGATTTTTCGGGACCGGTCAATATCGGATCGGAAGAAATGATTGCGATTAATGATTTTGCAAAAATGGCGATTGAAATTTCCGGTAAAAAATTAACGATAAAAAACATTCAGGGTCCCACCGGCGTGCGGGGACGTAATTCAGACAACCATCTGCTAAGGGAAAAAATTGGCTGGGCGCCCACTCAGCCATTGAAGAAGGGTATGATTGAAACATATCAATGGATCTCCAGTCAGGTTTCGGAAGCTTCTAAAAAGACTGTTCCGGTCTCATGAATTAAATGAGATTTTTAGTTATTTCCCAGGTTTTCTGGCCCGATACGGCCTCCACTGCGCAGCATCTCGCCGACCTCACCAGTCAACTGGTTGAACACGGGCATGAAGTGACTGTTTATTGCAGCAGATATGCTTATGAGAATAATAAGCTGGTTTTCCCCGTCCATGAAATTCATAATAAAATAAAGATACGCCGGATCAGAAATTCCGGTTTTGGAAAAAGATACCTGGCCGGAAGGCTTGCTGATTTTGGAAGCTTTAACCTGTTGCTTTTTTTTAAATTGCTGCGCATAAAGAAGAAATCTTTTGATGCGATTATCGGAATGACTTCCCCGCCCCTGGTTTCCCTCCTGGGCGTTTTTATATCGGGTGTAAAAAAAATGAAATTTTTTTACTGGGTAATGGATCTGCAGCCAGAACTGGCGATCGCTTCCGGCCTGATCAGGAAGAATTCTCTCAGCGCCCGGATGCTTGAATCAATCGGCAACTATATTATCCGGAAAGCCGACAGCATATTTGTTTTAGACAAGTATATGCACCAATACCTGATACAACGCGGCGCCGGAAGTAATCATATTCATGTTGTGCCTGTTTGGCCGATCCTGGATGATATTTATACCGGCGAAAGAAATGAGAATCCTTTTCGTATTGAAAATGGCTTTGGTGACCGGATTGTGATCATGTATTCCGGCAATCATTCCTATGTGCATCCGCTGGATACGCTGCTCGCAGCTGCACTGGCCTTAAAGGACGATCCGGATTTCCTGTTCGTTTTTGTAGGAGAGGGCGTCAGAAAAAAGGACGTTACGCGGTTTAAGGAGGTTCAGGGCCTGAAAAATATCGTTCAGCTTTCCTATCAGCCAAGAAACAATATTCACAACTCGCTGGGTTCATCTGATTTGCAGGTAGTGATTATGGGCGATCAGCAGGTTGGGTTCACCCACCCGAATAAAATTTACGGAGCCATGTTTATCGGCAAACCGATCTTATACATCGGTCCGTCACCGTCACATGTAACAGATATACTGGATGAGTTGGAAGGAAATATTATAGTCAATCATAATCAGGAAAGCCTGCTGGTTGAAAAATTAATGACTTTTAAACGAATTGGCGAAGCGCTGGCGCGCCATATTGGAAATAAAAACAGGATGAAGGCCAGTAAGGATTTTGATCCGCGAAAATTGAAATCCGAGATGGTGCGAATCCTCACTTCACTGCCCCTCCTTGTTTTTTTACTTTATATTTGAATTCACTTTGTAAGATGGCTCAACCCATCATCAGATAATCAATATGTCAAAAATCGCATTGATCACCGGTGTCACGGGCCAGGATGGCGCTTATCTCAGCGAATTTCTGCTGAATAAGGGATACGAGGTGCATGGTATTAAAAGAAGAAGCTCTTTATTTAATACTGACCGCGTGGACCATCTTTATCAGGATCAGCACGAAAAGCATGTGCATTTCCGCCTGCATTTCGGCGACCTCACGGACAGCACCAACCTCATCCGGATCATACAGGAAACCCAGCCGGATGAAATATACAACCTCGGCGCCATGAGCCATGTACAGGTTAGCTTTGAGACCCCGGAATATACTGCTAATGCCGACGGCATCGGTATGCTTCGTTTACTGGAGGCCGTTAGGTTACTGGGACTGACCAAAAAAACAAAAATTTATCAGGCTTCCACCTCTGAATTATATGGGTTGGTGCAGGCGGTTCCCCAGTCGGAGACGACGCCCTTCTATCCGCGTTCTCCCTATGCCGTGGCCAAACTCTATGCGTACTGGATCACGGTGAACTACCGGGAGGCCTATGATATTTTTGCTGCCAACGGCATCCTGTTTAATCATGAATCGCCTTTGCGCGGGGAAACTTTTGTTACCCGGAAGATCACCCGGGCCGTGGCCAAGATTGGCCTTGGCCTGCAGGATAAATTGTATCTGGGCAACCTGAATGCCCGCCGCGACTGGGGCCATGCCAAGGATTATGTGGAAGCCATGTGGCTGATCCTGCAGCAGGAAAAAGCGGAGGACTTTGTGATTGCGACGGGCGTAACCACCACCGTGCGCGATTTTGTAAAAATGGCTTTTAGTGAAATCGGTATTCAACTGGAGTTTAAAGGAAAGGACGATAAGGAATATGCGGAAATTGCATCCTGCACTAATCCGGAATACGCCGTAGAACCCGGTACAAAAGTAGTTGCCGTAGATCCAAAATATTTTCGCCCCACGGAAGTGGATCTGCTGATCGGGGATGCCACTAAGGCTCATCAAAAACTGGGCTGGAAGCCGAAATACAATCTGGCTGAGCTGGTTAAGGAAATGGTGCAGGCAGACGTGGACCTTTTCCGGAGGGAGAAAATCCTGAGGGAGTCCGGGTTCTCCATTAAGAACCAATATGAATAGGGTTATAATACCCTTTTTAGATCGGGGCGATTGGTATAGTTTTAAAATATGTCGGCCTTGGTAAACATTCTACCCCATTATACCTACGATGAATACCGTCTTTGGGAGGGACGCTGGGAAATTATTGACGGAATTCCCTATGCTATGAGCCCGGCTCCATCCATGCGGCATCAGTGGATTTCTTCAAATATCAAAGGAGAATTGAGAAATGCGCTAAAACTCACGGCTTGTAATGAATGCCGGGTATATGATTTTATAGATGTCAAAATCACGGAAGACACAGTCGTTCAGCCAGATGCTTCTGTGGTATGCGGGGAAACGCCAAAACTGTTTCTGGATTTTCCACCCGTCATCGCCGTGGAGGTACTCTCTCCATCAACCCAGATAAAAGATCGGAATGCGAAATTTGACCGTTATCAGCAATTTGGGGTGAAATATTATATGATGGTGGATGTGGATGCAAACCAGGTTGAAATTTATTATCTCGCCGATGGGGAAAACTACTCCAGACAATCCCCCGACAATGCAAATTCTTTCAGCTTCCATTTAAATGATCGTTGTGATATAACTTTATCACTGAACAAGATCTGGGAATAATTCATGAATAAGCAGGATAAGATTTACATCGCCGGCCACCGCGGCATGGTTGGCTCCGCCATTAAAAGAAGGCTCGAAGCCGACGGTTTCAAAAATCTTTTATATAAATCCTCAAAGGAACTGGACCTGAGGGATTCTGCCCGGGTGAAAGACTTTTTTTTGGAAGAAAAACCGGAATATGTTTTTCTGGCTGCGGCCAGGGTGGGCGGTATCCTGGCGAACGATACTTACCGGGCAGATTTTCTCTACGAAAATCTGATGATTCAGAATAATGTGATCCATTCGGCCTGGAAATCGGGGGTTAAAAAACTCATGTTTCTCGGTTCCTCCTGTATCTATCCGAAATTGGCGCCTCAGCCCCTGAAAGAAGAATACCTGCTCACCGGTGCGCTGGAATATACCAATGAACCTTATGCCATTGCCAAGATTGCCGGTATTAAACTTTGCGACGCCTTCCGGGCCCAGTACGGATGCAATTTCATCTCGGTGATGCCAACAAACCTTTACGGGCCCAATGACCATTATGACCTTAAAAATTCCCATGTTCTCCCGGCCCTGGTCAGAAAATTCCACGAAGCGAAAATCAATGGCGACCCGATGGTCACCATCTGGGGATCGGGTGAGCCCAGAAGAGAGTTTCTGCATGTAGAAGACCTGGCCGACGCCTGCCTCTTCCTCATGCAAAACTATAACGATGCAGGACTGATAAATGTTGGTGTAGGTAAGGACCTGACAATCATGGAGCTTGCAGAACTTATCCAGCGGATTACCGGTTACAGGGGGAGCATCGGGCGGGATCTCGGCAAACCCGACGGCACCCCCCGCAAGCTTTTGGATATATCCAAACTCGAAGCCATGGGCTGGAAAGCCCGGGTTTCCCTGGAAGAAGGAATACGAATGGTTTATGCCGCTTATGAAAAAGAAGCTTATTCAGCATAAACCCCAGCCCTTTATCTTTACTGATCTACCACCATATGT
>JAUZOD010000110.1 GCA_030706635.1 Bacteroidota bacterium | reverse complement strand
GTATTGTTTCGGGTCTTTCCAACCCATGGCAGGTCCGAGTTTACTTCCGATATAAATACCGATGATCGTTGCGCTGGCAATAAAAAGCATGCATACAAAAGACCCGAGGAAACGTCCCCAGAAATAACCGGCCTTCGTTATTGGATAGGTGAGATAATAATCCTTGGTATTGTATTCAATATCGCGATACAGGGCCGATCCCATGATGGAGGAACTGACCAGCATCATCATCATGCTGATGCCCGCACACCACATGGCGATGAGGAACGGACTGTTGATGTGTTCTTTTTCCCCGACTGGCAAAGACCCCGTGGCAAACCTTCCGATGGTAAAAATTAAGGCGGCAGCAAAATACAGGTAAATGGCTGGCCTCCTGACCCGGTTTTGGATCTCGAACAAAATAATCTTCCGGAACATATTCTTGAAATTTAAAGGCGGTTAAATGCTGTGCACATCCATACGGGTGGCGATATTGCTGAAATAAACATCCTCGAGATTGGGTGAGGCAGGTTCAAAACCATTTGCAGGCTCCGTTTCCTGCAATACCCTGATATGCAGTTTACCCGATTTCAGTTGGGTTGATATCACGTTAAATTCCTGCTGATACCGGGGCAATTCATCCTTACCGATCGCCTTGCTGAATATTCTACGGTCCATTTCCCGCACCGCCTTTTCCGGTTCGCCGGCATACAATACTTCTCCCTGACAAATAATAGCAAAATTTGAGCAGAGGGTGCTTACATCCTCCACAATATGGGTCGACAGGATAACAATCGTATTTTCTCCCAACTGGCTCAGCAGATTATAAAAGCGGTTTCGTTCCGCGGGATCCAAACCGGCCGTCGGCTCATCAACAATAATGAGTTTGGGATCTCCGATCAGCGCCTGGGCTATGCCGAAGCGCTGTTTCATTCCGCCCGAATATGTTCCCAGATGTTTTTTCCGGTCTTTGGACAGATTTACATTTTCGAGTAAAGCGCCCACCAGCTCCCTGCGCTCACCGGCATGATCAATTCCTTTTAACCTGGCGATATGATCGAGCATCCGCTCTGCCGATACTTTTGGATACACACCAAATTCCTGCGGCAGGTATCCCAGCAGTTGCCGGACAGCAGTCTTGTTTTTCAATACATCGAGTTCATCGAGATAAACGGTTCCCTGATCCGCCTGCTGCAGCGTGGCGATCGTCCGCATGAGCGATGACTTGCCCGCGCCATTCGGCCCCAAAAGACCGAACATGCCATTGTTCAGCGTAAGTGTAACATCCTTCAGCGCTTGCACCTTGTTGGCGTATGTTTTTGACAGGGAATTTATCGCAAGTTTCATTTCTGAAGTGGTTTTGAATTGTTTAATAGATTTTGCGCCTTACCGCTGATGATAAGTCTCGCGCTGTCGCCCAGCCTGTATTTCAGCACATCGATCATCGAATTGTCCAGCTCTAATCTGCTGTTGTGTTCAATATCCAGCGCTGCCTCCTGAAACCGGTTGCCGGACTGAATGGCCAGGTTCGAACCGCTTCCTGCATTTTCTCCCACAATTGCACTAAGGGAGCGGATCTGATCATTTGCAAGAACGATAGAACTGCCGTAATCCTGGCTGATGTGGAGGCTGTCCTGCGTAAAACCGTCCGCCAGAATCCTGCGCATCTTCCAGTCTTCCCTGTAAATGGAATCGGTAACCCACCCGCCGTTAGCCCTGTAAGAAGCCCGGGCATTCAGTTCAACCAGCTTTGGACAGGAAATAATCAGTATGTATGGGTTTTGATTTCCATGATAGCGATCATCGAAAACGGCGTCAATCTGCAGGTGTTTGCCTTCCTGTTTCACTTTTACATAATCCAATGCGTATTTGTCAATCCGCACGTTAAATGGCCCCTGAATCAGTTTCACATTGGCTACTGTAGCGGAGTTGAGGTCCAGCACATCGAAATCTTTGAATTCCAGGTTTGTGTAGTTCTGATAAGGGTCTTTATACCGGCCCGACTGGAATTCAGCCTTCAATAGCAAATCATACGCTACCAGTGACAACAGGGTCAAAAGCAGCGCCAGGCATACGAATTTATTACTTGTTCTCATCTGCAGATTTGGGTTTTAATTCGTAATTATTCACTTTAAATTGTTCATACCATTGGGCAATTTCTTCCTGACTGATCCCCAGCAAATAAATATTCGTAAAAAAAACTGGCAGGTCCTGCTGGATAAACCGTTCTTTCCGGTAGGCTTTTACTTTGTCGTAACCATCGGGCGCCACAAAAGAACCCAGTCCCCGCTTATTGTATATCACGCCCAGGTTTTCCAAAAAATCATATGAGCGCATCACGGTATTTAGATTGACCTGCAGCTCAATCGCCAGATCGCGGACCGATGGGATCTTCTGTTCTGCCGGCCACTTGCCCAGCAGGATATTCTTGCTTACATAAGCGGCAATCTGCAGGTATATGGCCTCGTTATCTCTGAATTCCATTTTTAAATTTCTTATTTAAACCTGCTTTTCCTTTAATCGCCAGTAGGCGGCTATCCAAAAAATCACGGCCAGTACCGTAACCAGCCAGAGCATATAAGGCTCCTTCAGATTATCAGCCAGGCTCACTTCCGGGCCATCGCCTGAAAAACGGATATTAGCAAAAGGAGGAGTGAATTCGACCGCCCTTCCCAACAGGGCGCTCAACATTATTTTATTGAGGATGACCAGTAAGGCCAGTGAGATAAAAAAAACAAATCCCGTTTTAATGAAATGCAGCCGCTCATAAAAAACCGCTCCGTAAAAGGCAACCGAATGCAAAAAGGCATATACCAGCCACATCTGCAGGGTCCGTTTTTCAAAAACGTTAAATAAGCCTTCCGTATGTCCGTTGGGTGTTTTGATATGCAGGACAAAGTATGCTGACAGATAAAATGCCGCCGTGTATATCACAAGGAGGATCAGCAGGGAGTAAACCCATGCCACCAGGTATTTTTCGAAATGAGATGCCGGAAGTGTAAGCCAGGCAGTTGCTTTTTTCCGGTCACCCAGATCATTCAGCACAGTACTGGTAAAAATAGTACCTGCCAAAAAAAGCATCATCATATAAAATGCCGACTGAAGACCTTTATCCAGGCGTGCTTCTACCATATATACCAGAAAGCAACCACCTAGAACCAGCACGCCAATAAGCACGGCGAGTGACATCAGATAACCCTTGTAATGTTCGACCGTATGTTTTACGAACAGCCTGCCAAACCGGCTCATATTGAAATTATAATTCATTTTGCGGGGCTTTTAAAATTTCCAACAGGGCTTCATTGCCATTGATGATCGCATTAAAAAGTAATTCCATATCCACCTTGCTGAATTCACCGGTTGTATTCGGCAGGATCGCGCTTTTACCCTGAATGTTTTCTTCCTCATACAGAACAGGCAGGTCAAAGGTGTCCGGATAAATTCCAAAACTTAACTTTTCTGTTATCTCGTCCATGGATCTGTTCACGACAATCTCCCGATCATGCAGCACGAGCAGCGTATCAATTAAACTGTTGAGGTCCCTGACCTGATGCGTTGAAATCACAATACATCTGCTCTCCGTTTGTACCGAGGCGATGAGTTTGCGAAACTGAACTTTAGAGGGGATGTCCAAACCATTGGTAGGTTCATCCATGATCAGCAGACTGGCATTACTGGCCAGACCGAAAGCGATCATCGCTTTTTTTTGCTGCCCGTAGGATTGCCTGCTCATCTGCCCCTCCGGATCAACATCGAGGGCTTTTAAGTAACCATAAAAGCTATCCTGATTGAAATTTGGGTAAAAGCCCGCTGTGTTGCCCAGAAACTGAACGGGCGTAAGCGATGGTACAAACAGGTCTTCCGCAATGAAAAAAATATCTTCCAGCATCCGGACCGGGCGCCCGGATACATCAATGCCATTAAATAAACAATTTCCCCTGGAAGGGAATGCCAGACCGATCATATTTTTCAAAAGGGTTGACTTACCTGCCCCGTTTTTTCCCAGTAAACCGTAGATGTGTCCGTCGCCCAGCGCCAGGTTGAGATCCTCGAATAAAAGGGGCTTGCGGGGATAAGAAAAGCTTAAATTATTGATTTCAAGCATATTAAATAGTGTAATAGTATAATATGACACTATAAATATAGGGAATATTCTGATATTACCAAACAGCCATTAAAAAAATCCGGAATTAACCCCTACCGTCATTTCCCTGCACACTGATATCCTGATTATCCTTTTCCTGTTTTTTGAAATTCAGGCGGCCAAACTTCCAGGTAAAATTGATTCCAAATGACCGGAAGGGAACTTTCCGCTCGGCATTGATCGTAAATTCCGGACCAAAGAGGGCAGTTTTTTCATCAACATATTTCCGGTCACTTAATTTTTTTAGCAGGGAACCGGTAAAAAATCACAATTGCCAAACTCATTATTAAAATATAGCTGATCATACCCGTACGCATAACCTTAGGGCCATATCCTTTTTCCACTATAGCTTCCCATACTCCGGGTGTATTCTTAAAACCAAAAACCCACTGTCCAAAATTCCACGCGGCATGTAGTCCAATCGGCAAAGCAATGCCTTTTGTTCTGAGGGCCGCTACGCCGAAGAGTATGGCGCCTGTGCCGGATCCCAGGAATGCCTGCATCCAGCTCATGCCTCCCACCACATGTTCCAGTGAAAAAATGATGGCCACGATGAACTGGGCTGTCCAGGGTCCGAGAACATAGTTTAGCCCGCGTAGCGGATAAGCCCGAAAAGCAAGTTCTTCCCGGCAGGCGATCAGGAAATAGAGCAGAAAAGCAGACAGGATATAAGGAAAACTAAGCTCCGGATTAAGGACCAATTTTACATTCCCGAACAGCATCACCCCGGTTACCTGTAAAGAAGCTAAAACTAAGCCGATCAGAAAACCGGTCGCCACCCGGGAAATGCTTTGGCTGCCAGTCATCAAACCCACATCGCGCAAACTAAGTCCCTCCCATCGCAGAAATAAGAGCGTCAGGCCAAAGGTTAAGATAATCGCTACGATGATGGATAAATGGTCGGCCCATGCTTTCGGAAATCCTTGCGTAAGCCGGGAAACGATTGCCAGAATGATGGCTGAACCAAGGCAAAATAACAATACCCGAACTAAGGTTGGAGGCCATCTGGCCGGTTTTGGTTGTTGAATCATCTCTAAATTTTCGGGAGCCTAAGATAAGATCAAAATTTCAAGCGGCACATGCGCTTCCATTTTGAAAGGCTTACGCCCGACACCGCATTTTCCGCCAAATGTTGAAATCCGCAAGCGCCGGCGTATAAGCTTTGAATGCTTAAAAATATTTTACTTTAATAAATTAGCATTTTTTCTTTCGTGAAAGTCTCCGGGTTGTCAATATAGCTGTAAATAAAAGTAACCATGACAGGAAGGGAACGATAAGAAAGATGAAAGCGTTCTTGGTATGAACTGTGCTGAATGCACCACTGTAACTAACCAGGGAAATAGATGCTACAATGAGCGTCAGCCAGTAAACTGTTTTACGTGTCAGAACCGACCAACGTTTAGCAATTGAATGAGCAACTAAGAACGCAATGAATGGCAAAAACACCCAAATAATAAAAAGTCCCCGCAATAAAATAGAATTGTTATGACGACCAGCATGAATTACAAAATAAAGTGAACCCACGGCTCCAATCAGCACGGCTATTAAAGCCGTTGTCCGCAAAAAAGTGAAAGAGCGATTATTCTCCACCGCGTTCTGTTCTTAGTTATAAAGTAAACCTTATTGAAAATGACCACGCGATTGTAATAAAAGCGAACAATTAAATCGCAGAACCGGGCAGTTCAACCCGAAGCCTATACACTAGAGCCTTGGCTATCAACGGGATGTAAAAATGGCATGCCCTTGGAAGAAAAGATCCGGATTTCCCGTCGGCAGACGCCAGTCAAAACAAGCCTATGTTCAGAAACTATATCAAAACAGCTTGGAGAAGTTTATGGAAAAACAAACTATTCTCCGGCATCAACATAGGCGGTCTTGCCGTCGGAATAGCCAGTTGCCTGATATTGCTCAGTTATGTGTCTTTTCAATTCTCCTATGATGCTTTTCATAAAAATAAAAAGGATCTGTATCGGGTCGGTCTAGACTTTTACCAGAACAACAAACTCGACATTCAAAGCGCGGAAAACTATTCTGCAATAGGACCGGCCTTGAAAAGGGATTTTCCGGAAGTCGTCGCTGAGGCCAGGTTATATAATATGGGGTATAAAAATAATTGCGTATTCGCCTGCAAAGACAAACATTTCAGGGAAACCAAATTTTTATATGCCGGAGCCTCGTTCCTTACCATGTTTTCCTTTCCATTTAAGGAAGGAGATCCTGCTACCGCACTGATCCAGCCTAATACCGCGGTCATCTCTGAATCTACCGGCAGGAAACTATTTGGGAATCAAAGCGCGATGGGTCAATCCATACAAATGAATGATGATGACCGCAATTCGGAGCTATGTAAAATAACCGGCGTTTTTAAGGACATTCCGGAAAACTCCCATCTGAAATTCAACATCCTCATTTCTTATTCAACACTGTACCACCGGGGGAATGCAAATTACTGGTATGAAAATAACTGGAATCAGAAAAATTTCTATAACTACATACTTCTTCGCGCCGGGACCGACGCCAAAGAACTGCAGGCAAAATTACCCGCATTCATCAGCAGGCATATTCCCGGCGAAAAAGAGAACCACAAAGAAAGCCGGATGGTGCTGGAGCCTTTAACAAAAATCCATCTGGCCTCAAGCCGGATGGACGAACCCGAAGAAACGGGAAATGAAAAAGCCGTAACCTTTTTAATTATCATTGCTATTTTTATTATTACCATCGCCTGGGTCAATTACATTAATTTATCCATTGCCACGGCGCTTAACAGGGCAAAGGAAATCGGGATCCGGAAAGTGCTGGGCTCCCGGCGCATCCAGCTGATAAAGCAATTCCTGGCAGAGGCGTTCACGCTGAATATGCTGGCAATGATTATCGCATTCATCATCATTTATGCATTCCAGCCCTTGCTGAGTCGTTTCTTTGGCAGTAATTTTCCCTTATCGGGTCTTTTGGGAAGCAGGCTGGGCTGGTGGTTTATCTCATTCCTGGCGGCCGGTATTTTCTTTTCCGGGTTGTATCCTGCCCTGGTTTTGTCGTCCTTCAAACCGGTTTCGGTATTAAAAGGGAAGCTGAAAACATCCCGCAACGGCTTGGCTTTGCGAAAATCATTGGTCATTTTTCAATTTTCCCTTTCCATCTTTCTGATCATCGGAACGCTGGTTGTGCACCAGCAGGTTCACTTTATGCTGCATCAAAACCTGGGACTGAATACAAGCCAGGTTGTGGTCCTTGACAGGCCGGGCAAGTGGGATACGGCCAGGAGTACACATAGTTTGCTGGTGGAGAGCTTCGAAGAAACCCTGAAGAGAAACCCGGCGATCGAAAGCGTCGGGATGTCCGACGAAATCCCCGGAAAGGAAATAAGATGGCCGTCTTCCTATTCGGTAAGGGACAGGGGAACCGAAAACCCTATACCCATCAATACGACCAATATCAACGAAAATTATCTGTCTGCCCTCGGAATGAAACTGCTCGCAGGCCGCAATTTTTCACCGGACTACAAAATGGATTCACACGGATTGATCCTGACTGAGTCGGCATCCCGGATGCTGGGGTTTAAATCGCCGCAGGATGCCACAGGCAGGGAATTGATATGCGATAATGCTCCCTATACCATCCTGGGCGTCACGAATGATTTTCACCAGGAGTCACTCCTCAAACCAATGAAACCGGCCGTCTTCCAATTTAGCGGGAAAGACCTTCGTGAATACGAATATTACCTGGTGAAAATGAAAGCCGGAAATATATCCCGGGCCATCAGCGCAGTGCAGGATGCCTGGAAGGATAGTTTTAAAGAGAATCCCTTCGCCTATTATTTCCTGGACGAATATTTCAACCGGCAATACAAAAGTGAAATACAATTCGGCTTCATCTTCGGCGCATTTTCCATTGTCGCCATCAGCATTGCCTGCATCGGCCTGTTCGCTTTACTGGCTTTTATGATCGAACAACGCACCCGGGAGATCGGCGTGAGAAAAGTTTTGGGCGCCGGGCTCCGGGATATTATGGTCCTGCTGACCGGGGACTTTCTCCGGCTCGTATTTCTTGCCAATATCATAGCC